>CANRFN010000013.1 GCA_947629915.1 uncultured Oscillospiraceae bacterium
GCCGGAGAGAGCACGAATGTGTGAGAGTATTACACGAAATCCTCGTTTTTAGGTATGACTATAATTCGCAGTATCAGTAGTATTCGGGAGATAGCTGCCGTAGGTTCCACCAAAGACGCCGCCAGTGGTGCTCACAGTCTGACCGGGCATGCTGGTGATACCGCAGAACACAATCTTTGTGATACTGCTCTCTTCTTCAGTTACCAGGTTGCCCTGGGATTCATTCAGCCAGGGGGACATGTCCAGCCGGTGCCATTCAAATTCGTTCTTTTCCTCATCTAACGAGTCCGCCATTTCCTCCTTGACCTCATCTGTCATGGGCAGCGGGATATCCACATACATGTAGAAGTTCATGATACCTGTGTAGAGACCAGTATCATTGGAGTAGGCCAGACCGAACATCATGTCGCCATCAATGGGTTCCATCACACTGGTTACTTTGCCCGTAGTAGCATCAATACTATAGACCATACCGGTGTTTCCGTACTCACTGGCCCAGATCGTATTGCCATTCTGGGTAGAACTTGCAATTTCCAGGCCAAATCCACTGAGGTCGCCTTCTGCGGTGATCATCTCACCATAGGTCATGGTGGGAACGCCGTTGTCCACGGTAAATGTGTAAAGCTGAGAATTCCCAGCGCGGTACGAAATGATACCTTCGATTTTGGCACTGATGGAAGCCACGGAGACCGTGCAGACATCCAGTAGGCTTTCATCTTCCGTGTTGTAGATCGTAATGGTAGCGGTTCCTGTGCCAACAGCTTTCACATTGCCGGCATCGTCCACAGTGGCAACCGTGGGATCGTCAGACTCAATCTTGACGTCCTTGTGGCCTGCATACCAGGGATCAAAGTGCCAGGTCAGCGTGGCAGAGGTGCCAACGTTCAATGTGAGGTTATGCGTGTCAAAGATCGGGGCACCGTAAGCCTCTTCATCAATGGTAGGCACTTTTGCGTGCTCAGGCTTTGCGGCAGCTGCTGCAGTGAGCGGAGCAAAGATACCGGCAGTCTCATCACTGAGAGTACCCACCTGTTTGCACACTGCGGTCTCGGGATTCACAGTATAAAGTTCTGCCTCCACAGTAAATCCATCCGGGATAAAGCGAGCCCAGTAGAGCGTCTCATCGTTGTGGTTCCACACTGCAGACTGGAGGTAATCCAGTGTAATCTTGGTATCGCCCACATCTTTGCCACCATCGTAGCGTCCGTCTTCCTGGGTGAATTTCCAGAGATGGGCAGTAGTGCTCAATGTTGATTCCTTGTCTTTGTCATCGGAATCATACAAATCGCTCAGATCCTCTGTTGCGCCAAGGATGTAGATGTTTCCATCATCATCAATAGAGAGCGTATACCCCACCATACTATTGCGCATTATTACGTCTGGCTCTGTTGAATAAGGCTCAATCGTGTCCCAAACCGTTTCCCAATCAGGCTCTACCTTCTCCAGATAGATCGCATCCACATGTGTTTCATTACCGTATTCATCACTCATGGAGTACATTCCATACAGGAGACCATCCGCGTAGTTGTAGGCAAAGTCTGAATAGACATTTTCCAGTGTGGTAATGTAGGCCTGCTCCAGATCCACACTGTTCTTCAGCATATCCTCATAGAGGATGCCATAGAGCTTCCCTGTCTCTTCCTGGGCGATCACCATGCCATTCACATACTCAGCAGCAGTGAAAGAGGTGTCTCCGCAGCTGAAGATGAATGTCTCATTCTTGTTTACATCCTTGTCGAAGGAAACCCAGTTGCTGCCGCCCCAGCCGTCAAACTGGAAGCCCACGAACTCGCCATAGGGGCTGCCTTCGCCCTTCAGGTTGATACCGTAGTAGGTCTCATTGCCGGCATAGTCGCAGACGGCGATCACAGCTTTGTTGCCATACTGTTCCTTGAATGTGCTCAGATCAATGTCAGCCTTATAGATCCCACCACATGTATCCATGTCAGGGAAGTTATAGTCGATGACAGTGCTGCCAGAGCCATCCATCAGAACGATATTTGCCACATAGCGGTTATCCTGGACGGAGAACTGCAGGTGGTTATCGGCTGTCATGGTGAAGGTTTCATCCTTATTGCCGTTCTTCTTTTCCACCACATGCGGATTGGTATTGTCCACAGTGAACTGCCAAGACAGAGTGGTTCCATTCTTCTCTGCAAAGTCCAGCAGGTCCGGGCGACCAATTTCATAGCCTTCCTCATTGAACTCCGGTTCTGGGGCACCATACTCAGGCACTGTAACCAGAGTGACCGCAAACTTTGTGTCCTCTGGCAGCAGATTGCCTTCCTCATCCGTTCCATCCCAGAAGATACCCAGGCCGTAGTCAGTCGTAACATCATACCACTGGCCATAGCTCGTATAGTAGAAGGAAGCAAAGAGCGCACGGTCGAAATTCGTAAGGAATGTATCCCGATAGTAGATGTTGTCAAAGTCGGGAGTGCCATCTTCCTTAACGCCGGTGATATAGATATTATTGTCTATTGCAGAGCGGATCAGAGTGGGGAAGATTGCATAAAAGTCCCACTTTGGATCTTCGTTATTGAAAGAATTCCGATCTTCGATATATCTCTTGTCGCTATATCCTGAGTCAAAACTAATGTTGTATAGATTTCCAAGATACTCATATGCATCATCCGTGCCATGGGGAGCATAAGTCAGAACATTCTTGGAAGTCTCGCCGTTAGGATTGATGATGTGGCTCGGCTGTTCTGTCTCGTGATAATAGATGCTGATGGCATCGTTTTTGTCGTACATGGAGGGATCGCTCCAGTCGCCGTACCAGCCAAGCAGCGGGATAGAGTGGGTCACATCGGAGCCAGTGAGATAGATGAAGCCCTCCACGTAGAAGCCGTTGGTGTATCCGTTCTGCTTCATGTTGGCCACTGCATCAGCCGTCACGGAGATGGAGACGGACACGGTGGCCTTTCCATTTGCGGGGACGGTCACGACACCGTTGGTGGCGCCGCTGTAGGAGACAGTGGCACCCAGGCGGACCATCTCAGCGGTGGACAGCTTGTACCCATCGATAGTCTCAGTTCCGGTGGTGAGGATGGAGTCAGAGAGGTTGTAGCTCTGGGACTCATCGCTCAGGTTGTAAATGTCGAAGGTGAAAGTAAAGGGCTTGCCCGCCTTATCGCCAGCCCGGTCACCCAGTTCGGCCTTCACCTTGCCGCCGTCCACGCCCTGCACCAGCAGGAATGTCTTGGCGTTGATCAAGTTCTCGATGTTGGCAAGGCCGGCGCCCTGAGAGCGGACGGAGTACTCAATACCATCGTGCTCGATGAGCGGGGTGGCCGTGGACATCATCAGAGACTGAATCAGCGTGCCGGCAGGCAGGTTGAGACCGGAAGCGGCCTTCGCTGCATTCCAAACCTTGTCGTTGTTAGAGTGGATGTAGTCTGCTGCCAGTGCTGCAAGGCCTGCGTTGTGCGGCGAGGCCATGGAAGTGCCGCTCATCAGCTCATATTCTGTGGTGTTACCGTTGGCACCGTTCACAGACAGAATCGATCCGCCGGGAGTAGCGATCTCCGGTTTCAGAGACAGATTGGTAGTGCTGCCCCAGGAGGAGAAATAACTCATCTGGGGGGTGTCAGACTCAGAAGGAGCAATGGAGAGGCGGTGGACCACTTCCAGGGTACCGCTGGTTCCGTTGGCAAACATCTCTTTGGCCTCATCCATAGTGATGCCTGCGATGGGGATGGTGGCGGTGGTAGCAGGGGTGGTCTCATCGCCGGCCACGGTGCCGTTTACGTCACCAGGCTCATTGTTGTAGATCAGCACGCCAATGGCGCCGGCTGCTGCTGCATTCTGGTGCTTGTCGATGAAGCTCACCATGTTGCCGCGGGCGATCACCACGATCTTGCCGTTGCAGTCCAAGCCGCTGAAATCATCGGCGCTGCCGGCATAGACGGTGAGATCGGTTTGCTCTTCTCCGGCGAACAGGTTGGTGGGATCTCCCAGGAAGACATACGGATACTCAGTTCCCATGCCGTCCGGGTCCATCTCTTCCCAGGGCTTCGGATTTCCACCGAACTCCATAGGAACCAGGGACACTTCAGTGCCGTTGCTCCCCGTTGCCGTGACACGCATGGTGGCATAGTAGCCGTTGTTGTCTACGCTGGCCACGGTGAAGGCCTGATCGTAGGAGCCGGGAGCACCCAGGTTGCCAACGCCGCCCTCATCGGTGTACATCAGCTGATAGGCATCGTCATAGTCCGCCCAGGCGCCGGAGTTGCCGGCGGACACGCTCACTACCATGCCCTTGTCTTCCGCGGCCTGGAACACATCGTAAATCCAGCCATCGATCAGGGTATAGTATTCGGCTTCCGGGTCGTACTCATCGGGATTGATCTCCAGGTGGGGCTCAGAGAAGCCCGGCTGCGGAGAACCCAGAGACAGGTTGGACACATCGCAGCCAAGAAGAATGGCGTCTTCCAGCGCGGCCACATAGTCGCTGGAATAGGTGCTGCCTCCCTCGCGGAATACGGAGAGCGCCACAAGCTGCGCATCCGGCGCCACGCCGTCCACCTTCACACTGTCCGCAGCCGAGACGAATTTGTTCTCAGACTGGCACAGGAGCAGGTAGGCATCGTATGCCGTGACATCCCCATCGCCATCGATATCGGTATACACCGGGTCGCTCACGGGCTTTTCCTGGATGGCCAGGTCCAGTTCGCTCTGGGCGTCCGCCTTGTTGAAGGCCTTGTCGCCGTTCAGGTCGTAGACGGACTCCGCCGGCAGATACCGGTTGGCCGCCGAGATACCGGACACATGGGAGCCGTGCTCATTGCCTTCCACCAGATCCGGATCTGGAAAATGGGACACATCGGTGGTCCCGGTGGCGTAGTTGAACGCGAAGGGGACCTTCATGTTCTGATAGAGGTCGTTTGCCGTGAGCTTGGGATTGCGCTCATGGACATGCAGCTTGTCCAGCACCGCGGCAATGCGATCCTTGGTAATCAAGCCAAGACTGGCAAGATACGCGTCATAGGACAGGCCCGCCTTCGCAGCATCCTCCTGCAGGGCATACTCATATGCCTGGCTGTCGAAGGAGATGTGGTCCAGCTCCAGGCCGGTGTCGATGATGGCCACGCTGGTGCCGGCGCCGTAGTACCCGGTGCCGCTGGAGCGGACGCCGTCTACGCCGGTCATCTGCTGGCTGATGGTGTTGTTGGACTCGTCCAGCATCTCATACCGCTGTTCCAGAATCACCATCTTGACGCCGCGGACCTTGGCGATCTCGCTGACCTTGCCGTACTCTACGCTTACGGCCAGGGCGTTCGTCACGATGTCAAAGCTGTAGATGACATCCAGCGGATCCCCGTCCAGCACATCGTTGGTGATGCGGGTGGCCGTCAGGGCCTGACTGGGCGTCATGGTCTGCTCGTACTTCTTGTACAGCGGATCCTGGCTCATCGTCATGATATCCTCGCCGCCCATCATCATCATGTTGTCCATGATGATCACAGCACGTACTTGATCGGTGTCATCGTACATGGGATTTTCGCTTTTCTCAATGGTGGGGCCGTTTCCAAAGAGGGTTCCGTCCACTTCAGAGGGGTCCAGCTCCTCCCAGGTGATGTCATCGCTGTCTTCGCCGTTGGGACCTGCGGCAAACACGGTGAGGTCGGTCAGGCCGAGCACCATCACCAGTGCCAGCAGCAGAGCCAGCAGTCTAGACGCCTTTTTTCTTGTCATGTTGTGCCTCCTAACTATTGTTTCTCTGGAATCGGAATGTCCCTCGGTTCGAGCCTTTGATCTGCCGAAAAGCCGCCCGATTCCGCGATTCGCCTGCAAAATAATACCTGTTTGGTGCCTCCTCCCTCGCCAACATCGTACCTGACAAAAAAGTATACTTTTTTGTCAGGGGAACCAGCCTCGGAAAAAATGGAAAATTTGCACACGTTTTTGCATTTTCCACTGGAAATCTTGCAGTTTTCGTGGTATACTGAGGGACGATTTCTGCGAAAGGCCACCTGGTGAAAACCTATACTTTTTTGTCAGTTTCTTGTCTTTTTATTTGGCATCTTGCACAATATTTGCTCCACACTGGGCATTTTGCGGTTTTATGCCGTGTTTTTCCCCTTCTTTTTCCAATTTTCTTGCGCAATCTTCCAAATGCATGCAGATGAGGCAGTGTGCCCGCATCATGATCGGCCCAACAGGCTGGTTTTGAGGCCCGCTTTCCACTTTTTTGCGCCAATCCTGTCCCAACGGGGTACCGGAGAGATCTGCAGGGTGGAAATATTCAGATACGGGAGGACAAAAGCGCCGGCCCGGCACGCAGTTGCGTGCCGGGCCGGCGCTCTCTTTGCCTCAGAGGAGCAAAATGATTCTTGTGGAAGACAGCCGCCCGTCTCGTGATCTCATCACCGGAATCGTTTCAGGTCCCAGGCGGTCCTATTTTCTATTCCTTAGGCGGCAGCTCCAATGTCTGCTCGGCGGACTCATCGCCCACGCAGTTTCGCAGACTGAACAGGCTCACCATCAGTGCAATGGCCGCAAGCACCCAGATGATCGTCCCTCCAATCACCACCCACGTTGTGATCGCCCGATATCGGATCAGAATGGTATTTCCATACTGCACCAGATGGAAGGCGGTATAGAGCAGCGCATAGAGGGTGCGGAAGTGGAGTAAGGTCTTGTCCAGGTGGGCCTCAGGCGGCTGCAGTTCGGTCGCCAGCGCCGCCATGTCCGTGAGAAACTGGAAGTGGAAGTAAATTGCCACGGCGTAGAACAGGAGGTCCAGAAAGAGGATGTCCACATACTGGCTCACCACCGGCAGCCACTGGATCCCGTGCCACACCGCCATCAGGATCAGAAGGGGTTTGAGCAGGCTCAAGTCCCGCCGGACAGCGGACAGGCAGTGGATGGCGCTCATCAGCAGCAGATCCCCCACAAAGGCCGGCAGGATGCTGATGGACCCGATGTTGATGTCCACATGGAGGAAGAGATATCCCCAGGCGGCGTAGGTGAGGCCGGTGCGGATGGATGCGCGGTCAGAAATCATATGGTCCTACCTCCTTCACGGGCAGCAGTTTCATGGGGATGGGGTCTCCCCCGTTGATGCAGAATTCCGCCTCCAGGTGATCCGGCAGCTCATCGGGCTCCCACATGCCGCCTCCCTCTCCGTAGAGGAAGATGGGGCTCTCGTCCCAGTACACTTCCCGGGTGGTCCAGTTCAGGTCTGCGTAGTCCTCCTCCGTATCCCAGATCGGAGGCATGGCGATCCCGATCGTCTCATACTTGGCCTGGTCCTCTGGAGCGCCGATATACTCCGCTGCCACCATGGTAACGGTCTGATGGTTCCAATTCTCATAGAGCAGGTCCGGCTCCGGCACCGTGGAGGGGACGGGCTGCAGACCACTCCAGCCGACGTCCCCATTTCTCTGTTGATCCGCCCGGTTCTGATAGTAGAAGATCACCCGGAAGTCCCCGCAGTCTCCGGTATACTGCCAGGCGGGCAGTCCCAGGTTTACCCCGTCCCTCTGGTCTCCGTGGACCAGCTCCAGGGATCCCATGGGCTGTACCACCCATCTGCCCTGCTCCAGATCGGCCCGCACATGTTGGACCAGGAGCCACCGGCCTGATGTGGTGCCGTCCCATTCGTAGCCCGCCGGGGGTTTCGCCGGGATAAAGGCCACCAGGCACTCGTAGCCGTCCCCGCTCTGGGCGTAGTTCCAGATCTGGTAGGGCTCATAGAAGTTCACGTTCTCCAGCCACCGGCCGTCCTCCCCCAGCCAGCTCTCCCCGGGCTCCAGGGCGGCCAGGGCGTTCTGCTCCGAGAGGGGCGCACACATGGCCCGGTATGCGGTCTTGCCGGTGAGAACGCTCTTGGCATAGGCATCTATGGCACCCGCTGCCGTAGAGCAATAGGTGGTGCGGGCAGAGGCCAGCTGCAGATGGGGCTCCTGTGTCTCCCACACGGTCTGGGGCTTCATCCCCGTGAGCAGGGGCACCAGGAGGATGATGGCCACGCACCAGGACACCAGCCCCATGCCCTGGGGATAGAGGCGGAACCGGGCGATGGCCTCGATCCGCCGGCCGATGTTCTTGCCCCCGTTGGCGATGGAGGAGGTACCGGGCACGCAGCCGTACTTCTCGTCCGCCATGTTCAGCAGGATTCGGCCGTACTCCCGGCGCTCCTCGCCCTCCAGCCGCTCTAGGACGCGCTGGTCGCAGAGGGACTCCAGGTCGTTGCGGGCACGGCCTGCGCAGTACCAGAGCAGCGGGTTGCACCAGTGGATGCAGCGGAGGACGCAGATGAGGATCCCCCAGACGGCGTCCCTGTACTTCAGGTGCAGCAGCTCGTGGAGGATCACCTTGTCATCGGTGGGGCGGCCGGCGGGGAGCACAAGCACCGGCTTGCGCATCCCGCACACGAAGGCGGTGGTGAGCCCCGGGATCTCCACGGCGGGGCAGGCTTTGAGGTGATACCGCTCCGCCACGGCCTGTACCTGCCGGGATGCCGCAGGGTTGGCCTTTCGGAGGGCCAGCCGCAGCCGCACATAATCCGCGATGCCCTGGACAAACAGGACTACACCCACGCACCAGTACAGGAGATAGAGAAAGCCCGGGATGGTCTGCAGGTCCCCCGGCAGCAGCGGGACGGGCACTGAGATGGCGGGGATGGTGTCAAAGGCGCCGGTACAGGCGGAGCGCAACGCCTCCACCAGGGCGGGCCAGGGGAACAGCACATACCGCCCGCCCAGGCCCGCGGGGAAGAGCAGCACCGCCGCCAGCACACCCCAGACGGCAAACTGCCACCGGGGGGAGAGTTTGTCCCGGAGTAAGGCCTTCAGCGCCAGCAGCAGGGCGGCGGCGCCGGACGCGGTGAGGGTCTGCAGCAGGAAACACCAGATGTCTCCCACGGCTCACACCTCCATCTCGTCCAGCAGTTTCCGGAGCCGGTCCCGCTCCTCTGCTGTGATGCGGTTCTCCTTCAGGAAGGCCGCCACCAGATCTCCGGCGGCGCCGTGGTACACCTGCCGGAGAAAGCTGTCCCGGGCGCTGGCCTGGCAGTCCTCCCGTTGGAGGGCGGCGCGGTACTTCCGGGGATAGCCCTCCCCGTCTATGGCCACCAGCCCCTTGCCCTCCATGCGGGTGAGGTAGGTGAACACCGTGTTGCGGCTCCAGCCGGTGTCCGGCTGCAGCGCGTTGGTGAGCTCGCCTAAGGTGAGGCCGCCGGTGTCCCACAGGGCCTCCAGCACGGTCCACTCCTTGTCCGATAGTTTCATGTCCTCGCCTCCTACAGTTGTAAGAACAAGCACATCCTACACCTGTAGGAGGGAGCTGTCAAGGGGAAAATGGAGGCGGAGACGGGAAATTTCAGAAATCTTCCCCAGTTTCACCCATATTCTGGGATATCCAACCCAGGAGTGGGCGAAAAAGCACCAGGGCGTGCCCGTGGCACGCCCTGGTGCAGTGAGATATCATTCCCTTTTCAAGGACACAACAGCCGTCTGCGTGCACTCAGTAGTCCGGGACCTCCCGCAGCTTGTCCGCCATGAGGTGCTCCCCTTTCACCGTGTCGGTGATGATGTCCCGCATCAGCCACAGGGCCTCGCTGCCCTCCTCCTGGGTGGGCGGCAGCAGGGAGTTCACCCCGTTCCGGTCCCGGTGATACAGGTAGTTGTCCATCACCCGCTCCTGGGAGAGCAGGGAGACAAATTTCCAGTAGAGGGGCCGCTCCACGCCGGTGATGTCCAGCAGCAGAGAGCCCAGATAGTTGCTGGAGGTCTCCATGGTGCTGCCCCGCTCTGCCGGCAGATACCGGTCATCGTTAGACCAGATGAGATAGTCCGTGGAGTACATCATGGCGAACTGGTCTGCGGTCCACTCGCCGGTGGACTTGGGGACGATGCCCAGCTCCGTATACACGGTGCCGCCCTTGGCAAGGCCCAGGCCGGGCCGGTGGTCTCCGTAGAAGACCAGCACCACGGGCTCGTCCACGTTGCGGAAGTAGTCCACCAGCTTGCCGAGAGAGGCGCTGGCATCGTGGAGGCCCTGGGTGAGGTTCAAAAGGATGTTGGCCGCCTCCCCGGTGAGCGCGGACTGGGGTCTGGGGGTGTCCAGCTCCTCCTCGGTGAACTTGTCTGTGTAGCCCTGGTGGTTCTCCATGGAGAGGCCGTAGAGGAAGACGGGGCTCTCCTCCTTCTTGCCCTCATAGAGGCCGATGAGCAGGTCCGCCAATAAGTCATCGGAGTAGTACCGGCCCTTGATGAACTGCATGATATAGGCCAGGTAGTCCGGGGCATCGGCGGCGGGCTTGTAGAACTTGGCGTAATCCCCGGTGAAGAACATGTCGTCAAAGCCCAGGGCGCTGAAGTTCTCCGTCCGGTTGTATATGGTGTCGTTGAAGGTGTGGACCAGGGCGGTGTAGTACCCGTTGTCCCGGTACACCTGGGGCACAGACGGCAGCCGTCCGAAGGTCTCCGGGCTCCAGCTGTACAGCTCCGCCCCGTCCAGGAAGGCGGAGTGCAGGCCGGTGAACACCTCCAGCTCCACGCTGCAAGTGCCATACCCCAGGCTGCGGGAGTAGAAGGTGCCGGAGACGGACTCGTCTTTCAGGGCGTGGAACTCCGGGATGGGGTCCTCCTCGAAGGTAACGCCGTCCAGTTTGGTCACATCCAGGAAGGACTCGGAGAGGATGAAGATGATGTTGGGCTTGTCCTTATAGGGCTGCCGGGGCATGTCCATGGTGAGCTCTTCCACCCGCTGGGTGATGGCCTCCGGGGTGCCGGAGAGGGCCTCATCGTCCTTGGTGGCGCTGATGTAGATGCTGCGCCACATACCCAGCACCACGCCGCACTCCTTTTTGGCCATCCACTGGGGGATGGGCTGGGCCACATCGGTGTTCAGGGTGGCATACACGAAGTTGGGGGCACCTACCCAGAAGAGGAGCACCAATGCCGCGGCGGGCAGCACCGAGGCCAGCACGCTGAACCCCCACGGGGGGCGGATGGAGCCGGAGAGGAAGAACAGCACCACCAGCCAGAGCACCGCCGCAAGGATGGCCGCGGTACTGGACCGGCTCAGCACCAGCACGTCTTTGTTCAGCTCCGCGATGTGCCCCGCCTGCCCCACCAGGGTGAGGTCGCTCAAGGTGATGGGCACCGTGGTGAGCATGGTCTTCAGGTAGTCCGCCACCGCCAGCAGCATCATGGGGGCGGCCACGATCAGGTAGCCCAGAAAGACGCTGTGGAGCAGCAGGGTGAAAAACAGCACCAGCAGCCCCAGAAACAGGGCGCAGAGGAGGACAGCTGGGGAGAAGAGCCGCGCCAGCATCTGAGACCCCTCGCTGGTGAGAAAGGTGAGAACCGCCAGAAGTGCGCCGGACAGCAGTGCCGTGAGGATACAGAGCACCCACCGCCAGGGCGTGGGCGGTGTGAGACGGGCGCGGAGCTCTTTCCAGTGTCGGATTGGTTTGATCATAGTTCTGTCTGCCTCCGGCGGGACCACAGATCGGTCCCCCTGATTGATGGAGGGGCCCCAGCGGCGTGGACCCCCTTGTCCTCCCAGGCTGTGCAGACTGGAAACCGCGGTTTCCAGTCTGCACATGTTTGCACCCCGGGGTTATATCACAAGCGGGCCCTTTCCGCAAGGCCCCGGGAGAAATTTCAGTGCATTTTCAAGTAGAAAAGCCCATTTTCCGGCGTTTCCTGGCACAAAACAGGAATTTTTCGCCATTCCTCAGCCATGTTGGAGGCACAGTGGCGCCGAGACCGTGCCCCGCCAGATTTCCCGCAATTTCTGCAAAACCTGCCGGAATTCCCCTGCACAACGCCATGCACTTGTGGTATACTGGCAGGCAGAACCGCAATTTCAGGACAAAGGCAGGTGCGCACATGGACAACACAGTACCCACTCCCGTCCCGGCGCTGGACCTTCAGCTTGAAGTGGCCCCAGCCGTAAACTACGCCCTCCAGCACAACCACTCCCCGGTGGTCCAAAAGCTGGCCTTGGACAACCGCAGCGGTCCGGCCTTGGAACACCTCACCCTGCAGATCACCACCACGCCCGCGGTCTCCCTCCCGTACGCCCGGGAGATCACAGCCATCCCCGCCGGCGCGGTGGTGGACATCTCCGTGGGAGACCTGCAGCTGGACAGCGGCATGCTGCTCTCCCTCACCGAGCGGCTCACCGGCTCCCTTGTGGCAGAGGTGCTGCAGGGGGACACCGTCCTCTGCCGGAAGCAGGCGGAGCTCATCACCCTGGCCTTCGATGAGTGGACCGGATTTCAGACCAGCCCGGAGTACCTGGCGGCCTTTGTCCAACCCAATCACCCGGCGGTGCAGCAGCTCACCGCCCGGGTGGCGGAGCTTCTGGAGAAGTGGACCAAGCACCCCGCCCTAGACGGATACCAGAGCCAGGACCCCAATCGCGTGCTCTCCATGACAGGAGCCGTCTATGCCGCCCTCCAGGAGAAGAACCTCATCTACGCCGAGACCATGCCCAGCTTTGAACAGCAGGACCAGCGGGTCCGGCTGCCGGACGCGGTGCTGGACCACAGGATGGGCAACTGCCTGGACCTGTCCCTGCTGTATGCCGGCTGCCTGGAGGCCATCGGGCTGCACCCCCTCCTGATCATCCCGCCCGGCCACTGCTTTGTGGGCGTGTGGCTGGAGGACCACTGCTTCCCCGAGGCGGTGCAGGACGATGGCTCTCTCCTCGCCAAGAAGACGGCCTCCGGCATCCACGAGGTGGCGGTAGTAGAGGCCACCGCCCTCACCGCCGGCAACGCCCTCTCCTTTGACGAAGCCCAGGCCGCCGCCCGGGCCTCGCTCAGCAACCCCATCACCTGCTTCATCGATGTCCATCGGGCCCGCCAGGACGGGGTGCTCCCCATCCCCCAGCGGATCTTTGCAGAGGGGGCCTGGCACGCGGTCCGCTCCGATCTCCCGGAGTCCGCCCTCACCAGCGCCCCGACACAGCTGGGCCCCATTGTGGACGTGGGAGATGTGCCGGAGGTACAGGCGCTCAGCCGGAAGCAGATCTGGGAGCGGAAGCTATTAGACTTAGGTCTCCGGAACACCCTTATCAACATGCGGGTGGTGCGCACCGCCATCCCCCTCCTGGCCCCCACATTAGACGAGCTGGAGGACACCCTGGCAGACGGCAAGGACCTCCACATCTTCCCCGTCCCCGCCGGCTGGAAGACATCGGAGGACGCCAATCCGCTGGAGCCCCCGTTGGTACCGGACACCTTCCAGCAGCTGCTGCGGGAGGAGCTGCAGAACAGGCGGCTCCGCTCCACCCTGGGGGATGCAGACCTCACCCGGGCCACCAAGGAGCTGTATCGGGCCGCCAAGTCCGCCCTGGAGGAGAACGGCGCCAACGCCCTCTATCTGGCCCTGGGCATGCTCCGCTGGTATGAGACAGACCGGAGCGTCCGGCCGCGGTATGCCCCGCTGATTCTGCTCCCCGTGGATCTCATCCGCAAGAGCGCCCTCCAGGGCTATGTGATCCGCCTCCGGGACGAAGAGCCCCAGATGAACATCACGCTGCTGGAGAAGCTGAGCCAGGACTTTCAGATCACCATCGGCGGGCTGGACCCCCTGCCCCAGGACGAGCACGGGGTGGACGTGCGCCGGGTGTTCACCATCGTGCGCAAGGCCGTGATGGGCCACAAGAGGTGGGATGTAGCGGAGTCCGCCTGTCTCGGCATCTTCTCCTTCTCCCAGTTTGTGATGTGGAACGACATCCGCAACCGGGCGGAGGACCTGGCCCAGAACAAGGTGGTCCGCAGCCTCCTGGAGAACAAGCTCTGCTGGGCGGCAGAGCCCATGGAGATCGGAGACAAGGTGGACGAGGGCGCGGCCCGGTTACCCATCCCCGCAGATGCCTCCCAGCTCTACGCCATCCAGGCGGCCAGTGCGGGCACCAGCTTTGTGCTCCACGGACCCCCTGGCACCGGCAAGTCCCAGACCATCACCGCCCTCATCGCCAACACCCTGGCCCAGGGGAAGACGGTGCTCTTTGTGGCGGAGAAGATGGCGGCCTTGGAAGTGGTGCAGCGGCGCCTCACAGACATCGGCCTCTCCCCCTTCTGTCTGGAGCTCCACTCCAGCAAGTCCCGGAAGAAGGACGTGCTGGAGCAGCTGAGAGCGGCGGTGGAGGTGGTGCGGAAGACCCCGGCGGAGCAGTACGCCACCCGGGCCAGCCAGGCCGCCGCCCTCCGGACCGAGCTGGACCGCTACGCGGAGGCGCTGCACAAGGTCCTCCCCATCGGCCTGAGCACCTATGAACTCATCGGCCTCTATCAGGAGAACGCCAATGCCCAGGACCTTCCCACCATTCAGCCGGCAAAAGCCCTGGCCCTCACCGCCGAGGACTACGATCGCCAGCAATCTCTGGTCCACCAGCTCATTGCGGCCGCCCGGCAGGTGGGACACCCCTACGGCCACGTCCTGGACGGCATCACCGGCGCCGCGTACACCCAAAGCCTCCGCCGGCAGCTGCCCGAGGTAACCCAGCAGTACCGGCAAGCCCTGCAGACCCTGCAGCCTGCGGCGGCCGCCTTTGCCACCTCCCTCCAGCGCCCCCAGCCCCAGACCCTCTCGGACTACGGGGACCTCAGCGCCTGGGCGGCGGGTCTGCTCCCCTGGTGCAGCTATCCCCGGGAGCTGGCCCAAGACGCCAAGGCGGATGCCCACCTGGCCCAGGCGGAGCGGGCGGCGCTGCTGTATCAGGACGCGGCCAATCAGCGGGCGGCACTGGAGGCCCGCTGGTCTGAGGGCTTCTTCCAGCAGGACGCAACTGCCCTGCTGCAGCAGTACCGAAGCGCCAACGGGCAGTGGTTCCTGCCCAAGCTCTTCGCCATGAACAAGCTGAAAAAGCAGCTGCAGCCCTACGCCAAGGCCGGCTTGAACAAGGAGGAGATCCCCGCAGCTTTAGACCAGCTGGAGCGCTATCAGAAGACGGTGAGAGACGCGGACGCGGTAAAGGCCCCCGTCTCCCTCTACGACAACTTATACACCGATCCCCAGCGCACCGATTGGTCCGCCGTGCTGCACCTGGTGCGCACCCGCCGGGCGGACGTGCAGAAGCTGGACCAGCGCACCGGCGGCACCGCGATACGCAATGCGTACGGCGGCAAGCTCGAGCTGGAGGCCCCGGCGAAGGCCCTGCAGGAGGCCTGGCAGCAGTATCTCGCCGCCCGGGACGCCTTCGCGGCCCTGGCGGGGATGCCGGGCAACCGGGCCGGCCGGCCCTGGCTGCCCGGACAGCTGGAGATGCTGGACGCCCTGGACAGCCACCCGGAGGACCTGCGGGACTGGTTTGCCTGGAACGCCGCGGCCAAAGAGGCCCAGGGCGCCGGCCTGCACAGCGTGGTGGACGCATACCGCACCGGCATGGCACACCAGGACATCTTCCCCGCGTACCAGAAGTGCGTGGCCCGGTCTGTGGCCAGCGCCGCCATCGATGCAGATCCGGCTCTGAACACCTTCTCCGGCTCCGTCTTCCAGGACAAGGTGCGGCGCTTCAACGAGCTGGACCAGCGGCTCACCGCCCTGGCCCAGCAGGAGATCTACAGCCGCCTCGCCGCCAACGTGCCGGACTGCACCCGGGAGGCCGCCCAGACCTCCGAGGTGGGCATTCTCCAGCGGGCCATCCGCAGCGGCGGCAGAGGGGTGTCTATCCGCCGCCTCTTCGAGCAGATTCCCAACCTATTGCCCCGGCTGTGCCCCTGCATGCTGATGAGCCCTCTCTCCGCCGCCCAGTACCTGGACCCCAAGCGGGAGCCCTTCGACCTCGTGGTCTTCGATGAGGCCTCCCAGCTGCCCACGTCCAAGGCGGTTGGCGCCATCGCCCGGGGCAAGAACGCCGTGGTGGTGGGAGACCCGAAGCAGATGCCGCCCACCTCGTTCTTCTCCGCCGGCGGCGCGGTGGACGAGGACAACCTGGACGTGGAGGACCTGGAGAGCATTCTGGACGACTGCCTCGCCCTGAACATGCCCCAGACCCACCTGCTCTGGCACTACCGCAGCCGCCACGAGAGCCTCATCGCCTTCAGCAACAGCCAGTTCTACGAGAACAAGCTGTACACCTTCCCGTCCTCCAGCGAGCGGGACTCCCGGGTCTCCCTCATCCATGTGGACGGCCTCTTCGACAGAGGTCACTCCCGGCAGAACCGGGCAGAGGCCATGGCGGTGGTGGACGAGCTGGAGCGCCGTGCCCACGACCCCGTCCTCTCCCAGGAGAGCGTGGGCGTGGTTACCTTCAACGTGAGCCAGCAGGCCCTCATAGACGACCTCCTTAACGAGCGGTGCGCCAAGGACCAGGACCTGGAGAACTGGACCTTCCACTCCCCGGAGCCGGTGTTCATCAAGAACCTGGAGAACGTCCAGGGCGATGAGCGGGATGTGATCCTGTTCTCCGTGGGGTACGGCCCAGACAAGAGCGGCCGGGTGTCCATGAACTTCGGCCCCCTGAACCGGGACGGCGGCTGGCGGCGGCTCAACGTGGCCGTCTCCCGCGCCCGCGCTCGTATGACCGTATACTCCACCCTCACCCCCGAGCAGCTGGACCTCAGCCGCACGAAGTCCGAGGGCGTGGCCGCCCTGAAAGCCTTCCTCCAGTACGCGGACACCGGCGTGCTGCCGGTGGAGGAGCGCAGCGCCGGCACCGGGGAGACCCGGGACGGCCTTCTGGAGGCCATTGTCCAGGCCCTCCAGGCCAACGGGTACCAGGCAGACCGCCGGGTGGGCCACTCCGGCTTCCGGGTGGACATCGGGGTGATCCACCCCCAGCACCCGGACCAATACCTCCTGGGCATCCTCCTGGACGGCAACGGATACCGCACCTCCAGGACCACCCGGGACCGGGAGCTGGCCCAGATCAGCGTGCTCCAGGGCCTCGGCTGGACCATCCGCCGGGTCCGGGCCATGGACTGGTGGGACAGCCCCCAGCGGGAGACCAAGCGGCTGCTGGACACCCTCTCCCAGCTGCAAAAGAATCCCCCGCCCCAGACCCCAACCAAGAAGGCCAACGCTACGGCTTCCACCGGCACCACCAGCGGGGTCTCTGCGGCCGCCGCCAGGAAGATCGCCGCCCGCACCACGCCCCAGCCGGCAAAGACCGTGGCCGCCCCCAAGCCCGCGGTACAGGCCGCCGTGTACACCGCCACGACAGACCTCCCCGGCAAGAAGCTCACCGCAGACACCTTCCTGCTGCCGGAGAACAACACCGCCATCACCAGGCGGATCAAGGCCATCGTCCAGAAGGAGGCTCCCATCCTGGCACCTCTTCTCACCAAGCGCCTGCTCCAAAGCTGCGGCATCGCCCGCTCCGGCGCCCGCATCTCCGCCCATGTGGACGAGCTCCTCGCCGCCTGCGATCTCCAGACCACCCGCCAGGGGGACACCCTTGTGTACTGGAAGAGCGGCCAGGATCCCGCCCAGTACCGCCAGTACCGGGTCCCCGGGGAGGGCGAGCTGGACAAGCGGGACGCCAAGGAAATCCCCTATCAGGAGTCTGCCGCGGCGGTGTGCGCCGTGCTGGACAGCATGGTGAGCCTGCAGGAGGAGGACCTCATCCGGGAGGCCGGAAAGCTCCTGGGCTTCAGCCGGATGGGCACCGCGGTCTCCGCCCTCATCCAGGGCGGCATCCAACTGGCCCAGGCGGACGGGCGGATCGTGCCCGGCGCCAACGGTAAGTGGGTGCTGGCCCGCTGAACCGGAGCCAGAACTGAGACAAGCGATACACAACAATGCCAGACGGGCTGGACGCTGTGCCGTGCACAGCGTCCAGCCCGTCTGGTTTCGCCTATGTAAGATAACGTTCCGGTTGCAAAGTAGGCACATCAGAAACAGCGACTGTGATCTCAGCCATCCTGCCCATCATGAATGGATGTGCAGCTTCTCTTTACATTTTTCAGCTCGAGCAAGCGGATATGCGATTTCAGACTCAAAACCAGCTTCCTTCAAATCCTCGGCAATCTCACACCACAAATGATACGCTTCGGTATATTGTCCGAGTTCATCATAGTAGGCGGCTTTCGAGAATTTCGCATCCCTAAGGGTGCCATCCAGCTTCAGAGCCCGATCCCAATGTTGAAACGCCTCCTCTGTGCGTCCCAGCTCCTTGCAGGCATCGCCGCCAAAGACGAAAAGCATCGCCTCCTCAGGAAAGCGCTGTGCAGCTTGCAAAAACCAGTCGTATGCCGCCTGGGCATCATCCTGATAGAGATATGCGGCAACCAGCAATATCCACTCTTGGGCATCTGCTGTACCTGTTTCAACCGCATCCAGTTGTTCGCGTATCGTCTCGTCACCACGGCCAATGCAGCTCAGAAAGTATGCCTTTTGCCGGCGGGCTTTCCAGAGCGTCACGCTGTCCCTGAGGCGGCGAGCAGATTCGATGCTCTCATCAAACAGCTTCTCGGCCCGGAGAATGCAATGCATCGCCATGCACTGGTGCAGAATGCCCTCCATGCGAAGATCATTCGGTGTCTCATTGCCGGATTGATGAAGCTTTTCATACTCAGAAACAGCTGTGGCAAAATCATTTGGGTTCCGGCTCTCCGAGAACATGGAGGTTAACCGCTGCGCGAAATTGTCATAGGCGGAAGGCCGCTGCCGAAAGAGATCGTCAATGGTTACGCCATAGAGTCGCGCCAATTCTGGAAGCAGCATGCTGTCAGGCGCCGAATCACCGCACTCCCACTGAGAGACGGATTGTGCACTCACACCCAGCTCTAAGGCCGCTTCCTCTTGCGTCAGCTTTTTGTCCGTGCGCAAGCGGCGCAGGTTGTCTATAAAGATAGAATTCATTGGCTTGCTCCTTTGCAGACTATGCAGAGGTGCTGGGGGCCCGTCTCGGTCTCAGTCGTCTCCGCCCAGGGCCTCCAGGCCGTAGGTGTTGGCTACCTTGCCCGCCTTGATGTTCTTCACGAGGCTGGTGAAGACACAGAAGCTGCAGGTGGTGAGGATCACCGCGTAGATGGGCAGGGCACGCCAGGCCAGGGTGGCGTTCAGCACCAGGCCCAGCAGGATGGGGGTGATGGTCTGGGCGGACATGCTGGCGGCGTAGTAGTACCCGGTGAAGCGGCCGATCTTCTCGGAGGAACACAGCTCCACCACCATGGGGAAGGAGCAGTTGTGCACCAACGCCATGCCGAAGCCCTTTACCATCCACACCAGGAACAGCAGCTTCGGGAAGACGTGGACGCCGTCCGAGGCCACCTGGCCGGTGGGGGCCACAAAGCACATCACGATGAGGCCGCACAGGGTGCAGGCGAGGCCTGTGGAGATGGTCCACTTCCGGCCGATCTTGTCCGCGATCTTACCGGCGGTGGCAAATCCCACCACGGAGGCCGCGCCGCCGATGATGGTGAGGGTGCTGGTGGAGCTGGAGGCGGCGTTCAGGTAGTAGATGACGTAGTTGCCGATGTAGGTGCCGATGGCGTTATCGGACATGAACCACAGGAACTCGGCCCCCAGGATGGCGAGAAGCATCCGCTTGTTCGCCTTGCTCATGGGTCCCTCGTTTACCGGTGTCTCCACGGCGGCCAGGGTCTCACCCAGGGCCATGTCCTCCTTCATCTCCACGGCGATCTCGTTCTCCTTCACGGTGAAGTACAAGACCAGGGCGGAGATCACCATGAGAACACTGGCAATCAGGAAGGGGAGCTCGATGGTCCACAAGTTGCGCTCGCTGTCCGGGGCATTGATGTACTTGCTGAGCACCAGGAAGAGGCCCAGCACCGTGCCGAACGCGCCGCCCAGATAGCCCATGATGTTGATGACGCCGTTGGCCTTGGCCCGCAGGGGTTTCGGGGTGATGTCCGGCATCAGGGCCACCGCCGGGTTGCGGTACATCATCATGAAGATCAGCACGATGGCCATCATCAGGACCATGCCCACGATGTTGTTGTAGTGGAAGAAGAGGGGGATGAACGGGAAGGCAAACGCCGCCACAAAGGTCCCCACCAGGATGTAGGGCATCCGCTTGCCGATGGGGGTGCGGGTCTTGTCTGAGAGCGTGCCGAACAGCGGCAGCAGGATCAGGGCGGCCAGGTTGTCGCAGGCCATGATGATGCCCACGATCCACTGCACGTTCAGCAGCTTGTCCGGGTCTGCGCCCTTCAGCTCTGCCGAGGACATGTTGTACATGCGCCGTGCGAAGATGTCCGTCAGGAAGGTGGGACACCAGGCGTCATATACCTGCCACAGCAGCAGAATGCCGAAGAAGGCAAACCCGATGAGGAAGGTGCGCTTGTAGTTGAGCTTCAGGGTCCGGGCCGGTCCTACGGGTTTCGTCACGGGAATCTCCTCCTTGGTTTCTAGTTGAGACTTCCCTCCCATTGTATCATCTGGGGGACCGCTTGGAAACAGAACACGAAAAATTTGGAAGATCTGCCAACAGAGAGAACAAAGAGGCAAGTTTTGCACCCGCGGGACAGAGCAAAACGGCAGCCCCGGCCGGACGCCGGGGCTGCCGTGTGCTGTCTATGTCATGGTCTGAGGGCGCTCAGGGAAGCTGGGGGACGAGGCTATCGTACACCGTCTGCACCCCGTCGATGTTGGAGGTGATCAGCAGGGCCACCGTGTTCCCGTCCCGGCGCACCACCCCTGCCTCCAGGATGGGCAGGTTCTCCGCGAGATAACTCTGGGCGCCATCGATCCGGCGGGCGAGCCACTGCTCCAGTTTGGCCTGCACGTCCTGGGCCGCGGCATCGTCTACCGCGGACACGATCACGATCTCATCCGGGTCTGTCCCCTGCTCCACGAGATAGTACACCGCATCCGTGTACTGCTCCGGCTTCACCCCGATGTTGTCCAGCAGGTAGGGGTCCGCCATCTCCACCATGCCGGGAAAGGCCGCCACAGCCGCAATCGCCTGATAGACCTCCTCCGGGGTGAGAGGTTCCGGTGCAGGCGTTGCCTCCGGCGTGGGCTCCGGGGTGGCCTCCGGCGCAGGCTCCGCGGTCTGGGACACCGCCGGCGCCTCTGTCTGCTGGGCGGGGCTGGGGGGCTCCCCGCCCCCGCCGCAGGCCGCAGCGGTCCAGAGCAGCAGGGCCGCCAATGTCAGGGTCACCAGTCTATTCTTCCGCATGGTCTCCGCTCCTCTCTGCCGCGTAATCTCGCAGGGTCTGCACCACGGCCGCGGCGCCGTCTGTGCTCAGGTGGACGAAGCCGTCTCCGCAGAGGGCCTCGGGCAATGCCCCGTTCTCGTCTGCCAAGGTGGCATAGAGATCCACATAGGGGATGTCGTCCTCGGCGCACATCTGCCGGAGGGCCTCCACAAAGGACAGGATCAGGGCGTTGTTGAACTGGCGGTTGGGGGTGTAGTCCGGCAGCCAGGCGGAGTTGAGCTTGGGCGGGTTGGTGATGAGGATGATCTCCGTCCCCGGCACCGCCTCCCGCAGCCGCGCCACCAAGGTCCGGTACTGCGCGATGATGTCCTCCACCACCGGGTCCGCGGCGGCCAGGTCGTTGAGACCCAGCAGGAGGAAGATCCGGGTGGGCTGGATAGAGGCCGCGATCTCCTCCAGTCTGTGGTCCTCCCCCTGATAGGTGTACTTCACCCAGGCGCTGTCATAGTCCACCAGCTGGCCGATGCTGATGCCCCGGTCGTCTGTGAGAAAGCGGGCATCGCTGAGCATGGGTCCGCTCTGCCGCTGGGCCGCCACATACCGCTGCACCCCCACCATGATGGAGTCCCCCACGATGAGTGCGCCGTCAAAGAAGGCATCGGGAGAGGTTGAGGCAGGTGCCTGGGTGGGCTCGGCAGCCGGTTCCTCGGTGGGCTCGGGCGTGGGTTCCGGGGTGGGTTCCGGCGTAGGCTCTGGAGTGGGCTCCGGGGTTGGTTCAGGCGTAGGTTCGGGCGTAGGCTCGGGCGTTGGCTCGGGCGTAGGTTCAGGCGTGGGCTCAGGAGTAGGTACAGGCGTGGGTTCCATTGTGGGCGCTACCGTGACCTCCGGGGTGGGGGCGGTGGTGGTCTTGGACACCGCCGGCCCGCAGGCGCACTGGAGCAGCAGAAGTGCCGCCAGCAGCAGCACGGAACATCTTCTCATGGTCTCATCCTTCCATCGGGATCTCCGGGATACTGGGAGTATATGCCCTCTGGGAGAGGCTGTCAAGAGAAGGGAAACAGAGAACAGCCCGGGGAGAAGGGCTCTCCCCGGGCAATACTGTCTCAAGTGGTGGGCACACCTGTCCCCGCCATAGCCTCAGCGGCCTTCCGCTGCTTGTCCATGGCGTATGTGATCCCCCGCATGCGGGTCTCCCCCAGGATGTCCGGGTCGATGTCGCACTGCAGGAAGATCTCACGGGGCGAGATTCCCTCTCGCCGCATCTGCTGGAACCGCTGGCGGAACGCCTCGTTGAAGCGCACCGTCTTCTCGGTGACAGAGGCCACATAGGGGCTGGCAGCCAGGCGCCGGCGCTCCGCCTCTGTGAAGAACTGGGCATGCATGGGGATACCTCCAATCGTCAACGTTAGGTATCAGCTATTATACACTACCTTTCGCCGGATTTCCACTATTTCATTTCCATATTTGGTGGATAGTTTCCGTATTTTTCCTTTCTAGCAGTTTTTCTGCGTTTCGCAGCTTTTCTTTGGACCCAGAAGACAACTGAGGGCAAAAAACAACACCCGGCATCTGGGGAGGATACCCCAGATGCCGAGTGCATTCAAGACTCTCTCTAGGGAGCCTGCTCCCCACTGGCCTGGTAGTACAACGCCCGCTGCCTGTCAGACAGAAACAGCTTATCCATTGCCTCTTCGGTGCTGTACCCGTTCTGCTTCTTCTGCTGAAGCACGATCTCGAAGATCGCTTTGCCAGCACCGCGGTTCTTCATGACTTCGCGCATATTGTACACCTTTTGTCTCCTCCGTTGGTTTTCCTCCACCTGATAGGTGAGCCACCCTGGGCCTCCCGTGATGACCGCAACCGCCCGCTTCAGCACCAGGCATTTGGGGGTAGCCCCAGATGCCGAGTGCATTCAAGACTCTCTCTAGGGAGCCTGCTCCCCGCTGGCCTGGTAATACAGCGCCCGCTGCCTGGCAGACAGAAACAGCTTGTCCATTGCCTCTTCGGTGCTGTACCCATTCTGCTTCTTCTGCTGAAGCACGATCTCGAAGATCGCTTTGCTGGCCTCATAGTCCGCAATGACCTTACGCATATTGCACACCTTTTTGTCGCCTCCGTTGGCTTCCTCCACATGATAGGTGAGCCACCCTGGGCCTCCCGTGAAGACCGCAACCGCCCGCTTCAGCACCAGGCATTTGGGGGTAGCCCCAGATGCCGAGTGCATTCAAGACTCTCACTAGGGAGCCTGCTCCCCACTGGCCTGGTAGTACAGCGCCCGCTGCTTGGCAGACAGAAACAGCTTGTCCATTGCCTCTTCGGTGCTGTACCCGTTCTGCTTCTTCTGCTGAAGCACGATCTCGAAGATCGCTTTGCCAGCACCGTGGTTCTCCATGACTTCGCGCATATTGTACACCTGCTTGTCACCTCCATCGGTCTTTTTCTCCACCCGATAGTTAAGATAGTCTGGGTCTCCCGTCAAGACCGCAAACAACTGCATCAGCTCGTTCAGGTGAATGACCTTTGCCTCGCTGAAGTCAATCGACTCTCCCGTCCGCAGCTGGACCAGCAGTTCCGCCACATAGCGAAAGTCGCTCTTCATCAGCTCCAGCTGCTCCGGCGTGGTAAAGGCCACATCCGCAACGAACATATTGCCGTCCTTAAACGTAGGTCTTCCAGACTCCGGCAGCAAAGCGATCTCCTGCGGAAAGTTGTCCACCTCAGAGATCATGTGGTTTTCCTTCCACCGGTGAAAGCTGTAGTTGAGAACCAGGTGCAACTCCGGATGCACCAGCGTGTCCTGCTTCGCCTCCCGCGGAAGCACTACCGGCATGTTGTATTCTGCCTCGTTTTGCGCCCGCATCAAGTACAGTTTCCGCTCGGCAGACCGCGCATGCAGAAGCTGCTTCTGATAGCCAGCTCCATCGTAAACTCTCTCACGGATGACCATGTGGTTGTCCGATTCCGTCATGTTCTCGATGGTCGTATAGTACTTCGGATACACCTGGCCATACTTCCCATCGACGAGTTTCACATGCCTGTTGACCCACAGCTTTCTCATATCCTGCGTCAGGCCATGCGGATTCATTCCATCAGCAGTCACAAGCCGCGGGTCCAGAGAGAACAGGTCATTCGGATCCATGAAACCAGCGCCAAGCGAATACGCATTGTAAACGTCGGCATACACATCGTCATATTCGAGCAGCGAAAAGTCTCTCAGGTCTATCTCTGCCATACGTTCTCCTTCATAGATTCTACATCAGTTCTCCAAGTTTTTCAAGTGTTATTTTCGATTTTTCTGCCAGGTTTTCAGCAGCTTGTTAAAACAATAGATTATTTAATGCCAGTACTGGCGAACAGATTGTTTGTGTATGACATTTTAAAATCTATCATTATATATGAATATTTAGCCAAGCGGAGGCCCGGTCCCATACCGGATGAGATCCAGTCTCAGCCTGTGGACTGCACACCAGACGCCCGGCATCCACACAGCCAGGTGTACCGGTTCGCGCCTCTCGCTCCCTTTCCGGGAGATCAAGAGGGCGTCATCGCTCACACAGCGGAGCATCGGCGCCATCGGATAGAGAATCAGGACATACGAATACGCACAGAGCCCGAGCACGCTGCTGTACACCAGCAGAACCAGCAGGACAGCCGTGAGCAGCAAACACAGCGAGCGCATCCCCTTCAATCTGCACACCTCCTCCAGGACCAGCGTTGTGGGATCCGTCAGCAGCGTTTGCACATCACCGGCAGCGTAAACCCCGTGCCGGGGCTGTCGCCCAAACAACCTGCTGAGAGCACTTGGCTGGGTCCTTCTCTTAAGATGTGCCCATCATAGCATACGATGAGTCCCATAAATGGGACTTATCTCCGATTTTCTCAAAATTTTTACTGTGCCGCAATGCACGATTCTTTTCCAACTTTTGGCACTCTCCGGTTACCGGATGCCTTTCCGTCCTACGCGCCGCACCCTCCACCGCATCGATACAAAAAAACAGCACCGGCGCTTGTCCGGTGCTGTCTGCAGATGGGAATGTGTCAGGCCTTTTCCAGGGCGGCCTGCTTGGAGAAGCGGCTGGCCGCGGCCAAAAGGCCTGTGAGGATGAAGAGGGTGTACATCACCCTGGGGTAGAAGATCACGTACTCGAAGGCGGCCACCAGGGCGATGCCCACGAGAGAGCTGCCCCCTGCGATGAGAAAATAGCGGAGGAAACCGCTGCTCCGCACGCCGCTTCGAATCGCGGTCCGGATGGTGGTGAAGGTGTAGCTGAGATACCCCACCAGGCCCAGAATGCCCATCTCCACCCAGACCTCCAGGTACACCATGTGGGCGTGGGCGGCGGTGTAGTACTGGGTGTGGCATGCGGCGTCAAAGAGGGGCTTGAAGTTGCCCGGGCCCAGGCCGGCGCCGAAGATGGCGCAGTTGTGGAGCATGTCCAGCACGCCGGTCCACACATAGATCCGGTACTGGGAGGAGGAGTCCGTGGTGGTGCCGATAGTGAGGATGCGGTTCAAAATAGTGGCGGGCAGCATGGGGATGGCCGCCACCCCCAGCAGGAACAGGGCGGGCAATACCTGCTTTTTCTCCACGAAGACGTACACCGCAGCGGTGAGGACGATGCCCATCCAGCTGGAGCGGGAGTACGTCATGAGCAGGGCCGCCACCGGGAACGCCAGGCCGATATAGGCGTAGAAGCGCTTGTGCTTGTCCTTCAGGGTGAACACCCAGGCGGCGCACACCGGCAGGAGCAGCACGATGATTTCCGCGTAGTTGTTGGGGTTCTCAAAGAAGGAGTACACCCGGCCGGGCATATCCTTGTTCAGGGTGATGTCAGTGAGGCTGGGGTCCACGGGGACACCCTGGATGCGCTGGATCACGGCGTAGATGCCGCCGATCACCAGGGCCGCGTAGAGGAAGGCCAAAATGGTGCGGAGCTTTTTCTCTGTGTCGATCTCCCCCAGCAGCACCAGGCAGAAGAGGAAGGCGGCGAGATAGAAGGTGAAGACCCGGCAGGCCTCCCCCACATCGCCGGCCCCGGCAACGCCCAATACGGTGGCCGTCATGAAGATCAGCAGCGGGAATCCGATCTGCTGCACCCGGAGCAGGGGCTTTCCCTGGGCGGCGGCGGAGCAGAACCGGACGAACAGCAGGGCGAAGGCAAAGAGCAGGCCGAACGCGTTGCGCCAGAGGTCTCCCGGGATGATGAACATCACGAGGAAGACCGCCCCGATGGCGTGCTCCGGTCCAAACGTCCCGATTTTCGCCAGCTGCCGCTGGACAAAGTTCACCGTGGCGGAGCCCTGCACCACCGGGATCAGCTTGGCCCCTGCCTGAGGCAGGAACGCCAGCAGCCGGTTCACCAGGGAGATCACCACAGAGTTCTCCATGAGGGAGCTCTCCGGCTGATCGGTGGTGATCTGCGTACCAAGGTTGCTCTTCAACATCACCCGGCGGATGGCGCCGTATGCGTTCCGGCACACCCGATAGAAGCAGCTCTCCTGGAATGCCGCCCAGAGCCACAGGACGAGATGGTATATCCCGCTCTCCCGCACCAGTTCTTCCAGCCTGTCCAGCCAGACCGGCAGGACATCCGAAATAAAACCGGTTATCATCGTCTACTCTCCTCAGGTCTCCTCGTCCACATGGCCGTATTCCGGGATCTCGGTGCCGGCATACGGGCTCTCGGAGAGCTTGGTGAAGCTCCGCACGGACATATAGTACTTGCCCTCGCCCACGCGAAGCACCAGGGTGTGGCCCAGGGAGAGGATCAGGTTGTCGTAGGTGGTGACGCCGTTTCCGTTGTCTGCGGCGTCAATGATGGTAACCAGGGTAACTGCTCTCTGGTCGTCCCGGGTGGCCCGCACCATCTGGCCGGCATCGTTGGTCTGCCAGAAGACGGAGGGCTGGAGGTCGTAGTCCAGGAGGGCGCCCATATTCAGGCGCATGCTGTCATCGGTGATCCGGTCTCCCACCTGGAGGGTGTCTGTCACCCAATTGTACGAGTTGTCGCAGTAGTACTCGATCACATAGGGCTCGTAGACCAGGTCCTCCTTGGGGTCCTCGGTCTGGGCGGGGCCGGTGATGCGGAGGAACAGGAACACCGCCGCCAGGATGACCACAGCCAGGACAAGCCCATCTATGATGTTGAATTTCCACTTCTTGGAGTCCTTCTTAACTCCGGTATTGCTCTTGTTTGCCACAAAACTTCAACTCCTTATCTTGGTGAGGCAATTGTCTCGTGAAATGCCCTCAGGGGGCGTAGGCCGCCAGGGTGTCCTGGTAGGAGCGCTCCTCAGAGAAGATGCCCCTGGCCTTTTGCAAAGCCATCTCCCCCAGCTTCCGCCGCAGGTCCGGGTCCTGGAGCAGCTGCAGCATGGCATCGCTGTACCCCTCCACATCTCCATAGGCCGGGGTGAGGCCCGCCTCCCCCTCCCGATGCACCAGGGTGCGGTTGCCGCCCACATCGGTGGCGATGAGGGGCAGGCCGCAGGCCATGCCCTCCAGAAGGGCAAAGCTCATGGCCTCGCTGCTGGAGCTGTTGAGGCAGATGTCTGAGGCGGCAAGAAGCCTGTCCGTGTCTTTCCGGAAGCCGGGCAGCACCACGGTGTCCTGCAGGTTCAGCTTCTGCACCAGTCCGCGGATCTCCTCCAAGAGATCTCCCGCCCCGGCGATGATCACACGGAAGGGCTGATCGGTCTTCTCCTTCAGCCGGGCGATGCTCTCGCAGAGGAACGGCAGCCCCTTCTCCTCGGAGAACCGGGTCAGGGAGATAAACACCGTCTCATCGGGGCCGATGCCGAACTCCTGCAGGGCGCCGCGGTCTCGGGGCGGCATGGCGTCCGCCGCGATGCCGTTGTACACCAGGGCGATCTTGTCTGCGGCCATGCCGTTGGCCCGCATGGCGTCCGCGCTGGCCTCGCACACCGCGATGAGCTTGTGGTCCGCCGGGGTGAAGATGCGGTTGAACACCCGCCACACAGACGGCTGCTGGATGATGAGATGGGCCGTGAACACCACCCGGGCCCTGCAGCCAAAGAGCCGCTTGGCCAGAATGGCCACGTAGTTCTCTCTGGGATATTGGGCGTGGATCACATCGATGCCCTGTTCCTTGCAGAGGGCCGCCAGCGCCTTTGCCGCAGAGAGGTCAAAGGGGGACTGCATGGCGATCCGAAAGACGGGTACCCCCATGGCCTTCGCCTTATCCACCAGCGGGCCGTCCACGTTGTAGCAGAGGGCGCAGTCGCACTGGGATGGGTGGAAGGCACGCAATAGTTTCTCCACATATCGCTCCGAGCCGCCATCTCCGGCAAAGTTGATGAGGTACAAAACCTTCATGCGGAAGCATCCTCCTCTCTCTTGTTCGGATTGGTTCGGCCTGTGCCTGATACAGTCCCCGATTTTAACACCGAACTTGCAAAAAAACAACCGCTTTCCGCACGTTCACCAAATTTTAACGAGAGCGAGGCAGGACCAAAGGTCCTGCCTCGCGGGGTTTGGGCAAATCATGGGGTCTCATACGCCATGAAGTGGGTCTTGCGGTAGTACGAGAGACTGCGGAACTGCGCCGTCAGGGCGCTCTCCTCCGGGGTGAGCTCCGTGTGGAGCTGGCCCTCGGCATCGTAGCAGAAGCCGGAGTTGTGGATCACCGGGAAGGTATCCATGAAGGTGTCGGCGGTCTGCATGTAGGCATCCCCCTCCCAGCCCAGCTGCCGGAAGAGCAGGTTCATGAGGAAGCAGGGCGCCACCGCCGGGCCATTCCCCTGCAGGTCTGTGCCCAGCACCTCCTTGGCGGCATCGTTGGCCCAGAAGAGATACCGGGTGGACCAGTAGTTCAGAAGGGCCTCCTCGGAGCCGCTGGTGAGGTCGATCCCCAGCTCCTGGTACACGGTGTTGCCGTTGCCCATCCAGGGCTTGTGGTCTCCGAAGAGCACCAGGACGATGGGCTCCTCCCGGGTCCGGAAGGTGTCCACCAGGGCGGTGATGTGTTCAATCGTGTCCTTTACAGAGCCCAGATAGTTGGCCAGGATATACTTGGACTCAGAGGTGAGGTTTGTGTTGGCCACGTAGTCCTCCGGCTCTCCCCACCAGCAGACGTCCGTCTCATAGGGGCCGTGGCCCTGATAGGACACCGAGAAGGAGAACAGGGGCCGGTCGTCCGCCTCCAGCTGCTGGAGAATGGACTTCTCCAGCTCCGGGAAGAAGATCTCGTCCAGGGCCACCGTGCCGCCGGTGAGGTCGCCGTAGTAGTTCTCCACGTAGCGGTACGTGTCGATGCCCAGGTGGGGGTTGGTGTTCAGGCGGTTGTAGAACCACTCGTAGCAGGGGTGGTCTCCGGAGGTCTTGTACCCCTGGCTCTTGAGGTACCAGGGATAGGCGGAGGTGTTCTGCCGGAAGGTGTAGTCCGCGGTGAGAAGGCCGGTGAGGAAGGCCCGCTCGGTGTTCACGGTGCCGCCGGCAAAGATGTTGTCCACCAGGGTGCCGGAGTACCCCTCGGCCTCCAGGGCGTGATAGGGGGCGTATACGTCCTGCTGGAACTGGATGGAGTCGTAAGCGGAGAAGTCTGCAAAGGCCTCCAGCATGATCCCCACGATGTTCACCTTTTTGTCCTCCGGGATGTCTGCGTCCTGGTGCTGGGCCAGCAAGGCCTCGATGGCGGCCTCATCGTAGCCCTCCGGCGGGGTGGGAAAGAGCTGGGCGGTGCTGTGGAGGAAGGGATACAGGAAGCCCCGGGCCATGTAGACCTGGGTCTCCGCCAGATAGTTCAGGTGCTCATAGGCCGCGTTGGCATCGTAGACGGTGGCGCTGGTGTACTTCGGCACCACGGCGAAGGCAGCGGCCACGGAGAGCAGGGCTGGAATGAACCGCCAGGGCATCTTTGGCTTGCCCTTCGCCAGTTTGGCCAGCACCACCACCAGGACAACGGCCACCAGGATCACCAGCACCACCCGGGTGGCGGGATAGAGGTGGTAGTTGTTCAGCATGTTCCCCGCCTCTTTGATGAGCATCAGATCGGAGGCCAGGATGGGGTCGTCCCGGAAGACCAGCTTAAAGAAGTTGGCGATGGAGATCCCCAGCACCGGCACCGCGGTGATGAGGCAGGCCAGCCAGGCCCTGCCGAAGAGCCCGTAGAGGAGCAGGAGCAGCAGGGTGGGCGGCAGCAGGTTCAGCAGCATCACCACAGGGTGGCCGAAATAGCTGGTGAACACCGCAAGCTCCCGGTTGCCGGTGGCCAGCAGCAGGGACAGGACACCCAGCACGGCACCGGCGCCCAATATCCAGACCAGGTTCCACACCCAGAAGAGGACCTTCTTTCCCCTGGCGAGGTCTCTCTCCGGCCTCTTGGCGCAGAGGAAGGACTCCCTCAGGTGTTGCCACCCCTGCCGGCACCAGACAGACATGCCGTCTGCCGGGCGGGGCTGTCCGGGGACCAGCTGCACCAGGGCATCTGCGGCCACCTGGACGGGCACCGCCAGGAGGAAGTCCAGGGCAACCAGCGCCAACACCACCATGGGCATCATCAGGAACTGATATTTAAAGTACGGCGCCGCCGCCTTTACCGTGGGATACAGCAGCGTGTCGTTGACGTAGGAGAGGAGAAACAGCGGGAGGGAAACGGAGGCCAGAGCGCGGATGATCTTCAACAACGGCCTCGGCAGCTTCTCCACCTGGACCAGGAGATAGAAGAGGCAGAAGGCGGAGAGGCCCACCAGGATGGAGTCGTTATCGCCCCCGCTGAAGGGGGCGCCGTGCCCCCCAAGGAAGATGAGCCCTGCGGAGACGCCGGCAAAGCCCACCCAGCCCAGGGCCAGGATCCAGGCCTTGATCTTCTTGCCGTGGTCCCGGACCCAGCAGCCCATGTAGTAGTAGGCGATGGGAAAGAGGTTGAAGAAGTAGTTGGGCAGGATCTTGCCATGGGCGTTCGCGCTGGAGGCGCCGAAGCCCAGCAGCATGGCGGTGAGCACCAGGGCGTTGTGCTCCTTGAAATTCCCGGCGTTCCAGGCCATGTTCAGAAAGGGCATCATCAGGAAGAGCTGGAGATACATCTCCACATACCAGCTGTATGGGGCCGCCTCGAAGGCCAGGGTCTTCTTGAGAAACGCCAGCAGCTGCACTTCCTCGCCGTTTACCATGGCCTTGAAGCCGTAGCAGACCACGCTGGCCAGCAGATAGACCGCGATCACCGGCAGCAGCTTCCGGTACAGGGAGAGGCTCCACTTCCGCCGGCAGCAGAGGTACCCGGAGAGCATCAGGAAGAGGGGCACGCAGCACATGGCCAGCATGCGCACCACCGAGGCGGCCAGCATGCCGATGCTGTCCAGCGGCGTCTCATAGAAGCTGGTGTGCAGGAAGAAGTGCAGCGACACCACCAGGATCACCGCGCAGCCCCGTACCAGATCCGGTCCCACCGCTCTCGTCTTTTGCGGTTTCTCCGACATGCGTCCATCGCCCCTTATCGTATCGTCCGGCGTCCCCGCCGGCGCAGGCCCCTAGTGTACGCCGCCTGCAGACAAACTGCAAGGCGGCAAAGATGAATTTTTGCTGAAATCCCCGGGATCAGGGCACGTTTGGCTCTGGACAGTCCCTCTTCTATGATTCCAACGCGGCCATCAGCCCGTGGAAGGCGTCCACCCGGCTCTGCCAGAGGGCCTCGTCCTCTCCCTCGGTGGGGGCGAGGGCGTAGTTGTCCCGGAGCCAGGCGGCCAGCCAGTGGGAGAACTTCTCCGCGCCCCGGCCGTTCAGGTGGAGCCCATCGTACCAGTCTGTGGCGTCATCGATCCCGTAGGCGTCCCGGTCCGCGTTGAGATCCGCATAGCGGGTGTTGGGGAAGTCTGCGGTGTCTCTCTGCAGCCGGTCCAGGTCCTCCGGCCGCACATAGTTATAGGTAGGGGCGTTGAAGAGGAGCAGCTGAATGCCCTCTTTCTCGCAGATCTCCGCGATCTTCCGGAGGTATACCAGGCAGCGCTGGTACTCCCCCTCATCGGTAATGCTGCAGTATACCGTGGGCTCCTTCATCTCCGCGATGTCCGTAAGCCAGGTATACCCCGCCATGGGATCCGGCGCCACGTTGAGGTGCCTCTGGATTTCCTCGGTGGTGACGTCCTGCCATCTGTCATGGTAGGCCAGGACGGGCAGCAGCAGATCCGGCCACAGCTCCGGCTCCGCCCCGTGGAGGATGGCCATGAGACGGTTCCAGCCCAGGGGCATGTACGCCGCGTTGGCCTGGGAGTTGCTCTCGTAGCGGTGGTAGAACACGGCGGCCACCTCCAGGCAGATCAGCTTGGGGTGCTGGGTCTTCAAGGTCTCTCGGAGATAGTAGTACGTGAAGGGCAGGGTCTGCTCCGGCCCGCTCATCAGGTATGCGGTGGTGCCGGTGTCCTCCCACAGTATGGCGGGGACAATGTTGCAGTACACATGGGAGCTCCCGAAGAAGAGCACGTCAATGCTGTCCTCCGGCTCCTGGAGGTACATGTCCCAGGTGCTCCCGAAGGAGGTGCGCACCGGGATGAGCAGGGCGCCCGCCGCCCCGGTACAGAGGAGGAACAGGAGGGCACCTGCCAGCACCGCTGCAAGCCAGTGTTTCTTTTTCACGGCGGCGCCTCCTTAAAACTTGAAGTAGGTGAAGACAGAGGGGTCGAAGCCGGGGCCATATGCGCCAAATACGGCGATGGCGATGAGGAGAACGGCCATCCCGATGCAGTATCCAAAGGGATGCTCCTCAATGGCCGGGAACTTCTTTTCTCTGGCCTTCCAGACGTCCTCCCAAATCACGGGGAGCATTGTCACGAGCAGCACCCGCAGCCCTCGGCGGCTCAGGCCCAGATCCCAGACGCTCTGGGTGCCGAAGCCGTCTCGGAGGATGAGGGCGATCCGCTTCAGGATAAAGGTGCCGGTGACCGCGTCCGGGGCCCGGAAGTACACAAAGCTCACCGTGAGCAGGCCGAACACGAACAGCATCTGCCAGGCCGCCAGCAGCGGGTGGTCCTCCGGGATGTGCAGCTTCTCCCGCACGCCCTTCCGCCAGGGGCCGGTGAGATTGCCCACGACCTGGAAGGCGCCGTTCAGCACACCCCAGATCAGGAAGGTGGCCGCGGCGCCGTGCCAGAGGCCGCTCACCGCAAAGACGATCATCACGTTGCAGCACTTGCGCCATGTGGGCACCCGGCTGCCGCCCAGGGGGAAATACAGGTACTCCGTGAACCAGTTGTTCAGGGACATGTGCCAGCGCCGCCAGAGCTCCCGCACGGTGCGGGCGGCAAAGGGGACGTTGAAGTTCTCCGGCAGGGTGAAGCCCAGCATCCAGGCCACGCCGATGGCCATGTCCGAATAGGAGGCGAAGTCCAAATAGAGATAGACGGTGTATGCGAAGACCACCAGCACCCAGAGCCCGCCGGTGAAGTCTGCCGGGGCGGCGTATGCCTTCTCAATGGGGATGGACAGGAGGCTGGCCACCACCAGCTTCTTGAAGACGCCCCAGACAAAGCGCAGTGCGCCCTTCCGCATGGCGCTCCAGTTGGGGGTGTGCCGCACCCGGAATTGGGGCAGCAGCTCCCTGCTCTTGGGGATGGGGCCAGACAGGATGGACGGGAAGAAGGAGAGCAGCAGGGCGTGGTCCAGGAAAGAGGTGGCCGCCTCCACCTTGCCCCGGTAGATGTCGATGAGATAGCCCGCCGCGGCAAAGGTGTAGAAGGAGATGCCCACAGGGGCAGTGAGGCCCAGGTGAAGCGCCGGGTCCAGCCCGCCCAGCCAGGTGATGCCGGAGAGCAGAAAGTCTGCGTACTTCCAGAAGCCCAGCTGTCCGAAGAGATAGCAGAGGGCCAATACCAACCACAGCTTCTTTCGGCCGGCGGTCTGCTGCCGGATGGCCTGGGCTGCAAGGTGGGTGACCACCGTGCCCGCCAACAGGAGCAGGCCGAACTTGGGGTCCCACCACAGATAGAAGACGTAGCTCGAGACCAGCAGCCAGATGCGCTGTCCCCGGCGGGGCAGGAGATAGAACAGAAGCAGCACCACGGCCGCAAACCGCACAAACTGCATAGATGTGAACAGCATCTGCCTGGGCTCCCCCTTTCTCGCGGATTTTGTGTGTGATTATACCTGGTTTTTCTCTGGTTTACAATGCTAAATGCTGAACAAAACGCGCCAATTCGCCCCTGTTTTTCGCCGCAGGTGCCCGAAAGTCCTGGCTGCAAGGCCCAAAAGGCTGCCCTGAAAGTACGCATTTTGCGCATTTCCGTACCGTCTTGGCGCCCATCTGCCGGTATTCATCCAAATTCCGGCCCATTCCGCCCGTTTTTTTCTCTCTCCTCCCCGTTGACAGCTTTCTTCCCTTTGGTGTACACTGACACTGCACTCGAACACCTTCGGCCCGCTGCGATCCCAGAGATCCCCCGCCGGCCGATTTCGATAGAGATCACCTCTAGGAAGGGGATGCCCATGGCCAAACCCAGCAAGAACTCCTTTTTCGGCGGCGCTGCCATCCTGGCAGTTGCCATCGTTGCCGTGAAACTACTCGGCGCCCTGTACAAGATCCCCCTGGGGTATCTGCTCACAGACGCCGCCTTCGCAGACTTCAACAACGCGTACTATATCTACGGCGTGATGCTGCTGATCTCCACCGGCGGCCTCCCCGCCACGGTGAGCAAGCTGGTGTCCGAGGCCAACGCCCTGGACCGGGGCAACCAGGTACAGAAGATCCTCAAGGTGTCCATTGTGGCCTTCTCCATCATCGGCCTGGTCTGTTCCGCCATCATGGTGCTGTTCCCGGCGCAGCTGGCGGACCTGATGAACAACTCCCACAGCCGCTGGAGCATCATGGTGCTGGGCCCGGCTGTCCTGTTCCTCTGCCCTCTCTCCGCCATCCGCGGGTACTTCCAGGGCCACGCCCAGATGGTGCCCACCGCTATCACCCAGGTGATCGAGGCGGCAGGCAAGATGCTCTTCGGCCTCTCCCTGGCCTATATTCTCCTGAAGAACGGCGCCGATGAGTCCGTCTGTGCAGCGGGCGCCATCGCCGGCATCACCATCAGCAGCGTGGTGGCCTGCGTCTTCGTGATCTTCTGCTACCGCCGGCACCGGAGAAACGCCCCAGTTGCCACAGACACCCCGGACAGCACCGGCGAAATCCTCAAGACCTTGCTGGTGATCGCCATCCCCATCACCCTCAGCTCCTCCGTGATGAGCGTGGCAGACCTCATCGACACCAGCCTGGTGCAGGGCCGCCTCCAGGAGGCCGCCGGGTATACCGAGGCCGCCACCCGCACCCTGAAGGGCGTCTACGACAAAGCCGTAACCATATACAACCTGCCCTCTCAGTTCATGCTGGCCCTCACGTTGAGTGTGATCCCAGCGGTCTCCGCCGCCCTGTCCCTCAAGGACTACAAACAGGGCGCCCAGGTGAGTGAGACCGCCCTTCGCACCACTGCCCTGCTCATCATCCCCGCAGGCGCCGGGCTCTTTGTCCTGGGCGAGCCCATCATCCGCCTCCTCTACCCCACCACCGATGTGGAACTGGCGGGCTGGTGTCTCAGCGCTCTGGCCTTCGGCGCCATATTCGTCTGTCTGATGCAGATCTCCCACTCCATCCTCCAGGCATACCACCTGATGCGCATCCCCCTCATCACCACCATCATCGGGTGCGTGCTGAAGTTCTTCATCACCTACACCCTGGTGGCCATTCCGGACATCAACATCAAGGGCGCCGCATACAGCACCGTCTGCTGCTTCGGCCTGGTAACCCTGCTGAACCTGCTCTATATCCGGTACAAGCTGCCGGAGTCTCCCCGGTACTCCCGGGTGTTCCTGAAGCCCGTGGGCTGCGCCGTGGTGATGGGTATCGTGGTCTGGGGCATCTATCACATGGCGGAGATGGTACTGCCCCATGTGGGACCCTTCGGCAACGAGGCCGGCGCCCTCTCCGGCCTGGGCAACGCCGCAGCTGTGGGCGGCTCCATCCTGGTGGGCGTGGTGGTCTACTTCGCCGCAATTCTCCTCACCCACGCCATCTCCAAAGAGGACCTGGCGCTCATGCCCAAGGGAGACAAGATCGCGAAGGTCCTGCACATCCGCTGAGCTCTCCTCTATTATTACAAACCGCCTGCAGCCCGGCTGCAGGCGGTTTGTCTGTTCTGGTACAGGGAGCAGTCTCCCCTCCCGCAGATTGCAGACCGTATCAATCCGGCAGTTTAATACAGGCCACAATAGCGTTATGTTTCCATTCCAGCCTCCTTCACGCTTTCTTAAGCATTCTCCCTGTCGAACATGGTTGAAATAGCGCTGAAAATGCTTTATAATCGGCAGCGCAAACCAGAGAGGAACCAAAGGGGGCCTGGAACCATGCGCTATACGCTGATCAGCAAATACCGCAGTGAGATCATGGGCCTTGCCATGCTCTGGCTTATGCTGTTCCACTCCCCCTACCTCAACTTCCCCTACCCCGTCCTGAACACCCTGAAGAACGGCGGTCTCTTCGGCGTGGACATCTTCATCCTGGTCTCCGCCATGGGCCTGGTGTGCTCTCTCAGCCGCAGAGAGCAGTCCTACTCCGAATTCATGGGCCGCCGGATCAAGCGGATCCTGCCCATGTACTACGTGGTGATGATCCCCTACACCCTCTGGCTCATCTTCCAGAAGCGGGCCACCTGGGCCACCCTCATCTGGAACGCCACCCTTCTGAACTACTGGGTGCTGCCCCAGGGGAGCTTCAACTGGTATGTCTCCGGTCTCATGACCTTCTATGCCGCAACGCCCTTCCTGTTTCGCAGGATGCGCAACAGCAAGCACCGGGAGTGGCTTACCCTGGTGTGGATCGTACTGGGCACGGCGCTCTCCCAGGTGATGATGCGCGGCGGCGAGTGGATGCACCAGGACGTGCTGTATCGCATCCCCGCCCTGGTGTTGGGCCTTCTGATGGGCTTCTATGTGCTGGAGGACAGGAAGCTGGGCTGGAAGGATGTGCTGGTCTGGACCGCCGGCCTGCTCCTCTACGGTGGCTACGGTCTCTATTGGCAGGCCCACCAGGACATCGTCTGGATGCGCTTCAACTACATCATCCCCGGCCTCCTGGTCCCCATCTGTCTGATCACCGCCATCTGTCTGGAGAAGCTGCCCTTGCAATGGCTTGCAAAGTTCCTGCGGATCGTGGGAGAGAGCAGCCTGGAGATCTACCTGCTCAGCGCATCCCTCTTCCTGGAACTCCCCGCCCTGCGGCAGACGGTGCTCCCCGCGATCTTCCAGAATCCAGGGGTGTACTTCCCCGTGGCCTGGGTGCTGAACCTCTCCCTGGGCATTTTGATGCACCATCTGTCCAAGGCGCTCGCCTCTGGGGACAGCGCCATAGGGAACGCGTGCAAAAGCCTCTGGTCTCGCCTCACCGCCAAGTGGCAGGACTGAGACCCATTCGAAAACCTTCCCCAAATGGAAACCGCCTGCAGCCCGGCTGCAGGCGGTTTGTTGTGTTCCGAAGCCCTTCCCCGATAAAAAGCGCCGCTTTTGATCTTCTTCACCCGGGTGTACCCAGATGCACCTCTTCCAGGCAAAGGTTTCTTTCAAACGTCTTGGCCTCTATGATCTCCAAGGCTGTCTGGAGGGGCGACTTTCTGCAAGGAGAGATTGAAAAGGTTCGTTTTCTTCTCTCCCCTTGCCTTCATTTTTCGGGAAGTTCTCGTGCTGATATTGCAGCAGCGCCGCCGTGGTGGCGGGGTCGTTCAGCTCTAGCGCCCTCCGGGTAGCCTTCTCCATACTCTTTTCCGGCAAGAGCCGGAGGGCCACAATCAGGGCAAAGATATTCGGATCCTCCCAGTTCTCCTTGTAGTGGTTTGTGAGGTACTTCCGGAAGCGCTCCATCACGGTATCCGGCACCCTCTCTCCCGCCTTCCACCGGGCAGCTACACTCCGCAGCCCATGCAACGCGGTAAAGGGCTCAGGATAGTCCTCGATCTCCAGGTGATCCGCCATGAGCATGGCATCAGGTTGAAGATCGTCCGCCTCACAGACAGTGGGAACCATTGCCTTGCTCCCCAGGATGGCGAGGTACCGGATCTTGCGCACGCTGAGCGCGTCTTCCCCAATCTGCTCCACGCTCTCCGGCAGGACCAGCTCTTCGATCCCGCTGTCTCGGAAGGCCGTTTCACCGATGCTCGTGAGGCCGTTTGGCAAGTCGATATGATGCAGTTCATGGCAGAAGATGAAGGCATTGGCCCCGATCCTGCGCACTCCCTCCGGCAGGTGCACCTGGGCAATCTTGCTGTCCCCAAACGCCCGTTCCCCGATCTCAACCACACCATCCGGGACGGATACTGCGCCAGCTTTTGCCGTACAGCCATACAGCGTCTTGCCGTCCTTGCTGAGCAGGCACCCGTTCTTGGCACTGAAATAGGGGTTGTCCGGGTGCACCTGCAGGTCCATATGATCGCCGCAGCAGGAAAATGCCCCTACGCCGATCCACTGGACACTGGCGGGCAGCGAAACACGCTGCAGGCTGGTACAGTTGGAGAAGCACTCGCCCTCAATGGACACCACACCCTCTGGGATCACCACTTCCCGGAGCTCTGTACAGTCTGCAAAGGCACAGACATCAAGGCTTTGCAGCGTATCCGGCAGGCGGATTTCCTTCAGCTTGCGGCAGTTGAAAAAGGCACCGGCACCGATGTACTGAACCCTGTTTCCCAGCCGGACCTCCTCCAGATTCTCGCAGGACCCGAAGACATCATCGCTGATCTCCTGCAGGCTGTCTGGCAGGAACACCGTCCTGAGGTTCTTGCACCTCAAAAAGGCGTTCTCTCCCACCTCCTGTACGCCGTCAGCAACGAAGAGCTCCCGGATGGATTCGTCCTCCTGATACTCACCCGCTTCGATGCTGTCCCGCGCTGTGAGGTACAGCTTTCCATTGCTCGCCTCCTCGTGGTATCTTCTCATAGTCTACTCCTCTCTACGGATCTGCCGCCGCCACTGTTCCTCCACCTGCTCCTGGGAGAACACCTCATGCTGGTACTGCAGCAGGGCCGCCGTAATGGACGGATTCTTCAGCTCCGATGCTTTCTGAAGCGCCGCCTCGATTCCAGATATCGGAAGAGTCTTCAGTTCCAAGGTCAGGGCAAAGATCTGCGGCTCATCCCAGTGCTTCTGATAGTTTCTCGCAAGGTACTTCCGAAACCGCCTCTGCACCGCTTTCGGTACCGCCTCCCCCGCGGCCCGGCGGGCGGCATAGCTTCGCAGGCCGTGAATTGCCTGGAACGGATTCGGGTAGTCCTTGATCTCCAAGTTGTCTGCGGTGAGCATTGCGTCCGGCTGCAAGTCCATCTCCCAGCAGAGATCATCTGCGTTGATCTCGCTTCCCAGTATGGTGAGGTGGTGCAGCTTGCAGCCGCTGAGCGCCCCTGTCCCGATGTGCATCACGCTCGCCGGGATCACCAGCTCCGTGAGCCCGGTGGAGTTGAAAGCGGATTCGCCGATCCAAGTCAGCCCATCTGGCAGCTTGAGCTCCCGTAGCTCTTTGCAATCAGAGAGCGCCCTGTCTCGGATCTCCCGCAGCCCCGGAGGCAGCTCCAGCCGCGATATGTCACTGTCCGCAAGGCATTGATCCCCCAAGATGGTGATGGAATCCTCCAGGGAAACGGCCCCCAGAGATGCGGGGCAGCAGTACAGCGTGCTCCCATCCTTGCTCAAGAGGTTCCCGTTCTGTGCGCTGAACCGGGGGTTGTCTTGCGAAACCTCCAGTTTCAACCTCGAGCCGCACCAAGAGAACGATCTTGTGCCAATAGACACCAAACTGGCCGGAATAGACACCCGGCGCATCCCAAGGCAGAGTTCAAAGCAATTCTCGCCGATGGAGGTGACACCGCCCGGGAGATCTACCTCATGGAGTGCCATGCAGCAGCCAAATGCGAAACTTCCTAAACTCTGCAGCGCTGGCGGAAACGCGATCTGCTTCATATGGTCGCAATCGAAGAAAGCGCCACAGTCTATCCACCACAAATGGCTCCCCAAAGAGACCTCCTCCAGGCTCTCACAGTACGCAAATGCCCATTTCCCGATAGACTGCAGGCTGTCTGGCGTCACGACTTTTCTCAGCTTGCTGCAATTCTGGAATGCTTCATCCCCAACGTTCTCCACACCATCCGGGAGATAGACCTCCTGGATGGTGTCGTTTTCTTCAAACGCTCTCGCGCCGATCCGGACCACTCCAGGCGGCACATGGACAATCTCCTGCGCACCTTTGTATCGGCGCAACGTGGTTCCCTTCATCTGAAAATCCATGCCTTTTAAGCCTCCCCTTCCCCAAGTATTTGTCTCTGCTATACCTCGTCCGCCTGCTTCTGGGAGAACATCTCATGCTGATACTGCAGCACAGCCGCCGTGATCGTTGGTTCCCTCAACTCCGTTGCCTTCTGAAGCGCCGCCTCGATCTCAGACGCTGGCAGCACCTTTAGCTCAAGCGTCAGGGCAAAGATCTGCGGCTCATCCCAGTACCTCTGATAGTTCCTCTTAAGGTACTTGCGAAATCGCCTTTGTACCGCTCTTGGTACCACCTTCCCCGCTGCCCGGCGAGCGGCATAGCTGCGAAGGCCATGGATTGCCCGGAATGGCTTCGGGTAGTCCTTAATCTCCAAGTTGTCTGCGGTGAGCATGGTGTCCGGCTGCAAGTCCATCTCCCAGCAGAGATCATCCGCGTTGATCTCGCTCCCCAGGATGGTGAGGTGGTGCAGCTTGCAGCCGCTGAGCGCCCAATCTCCGATGTACTTCACGCTCGCCGGGACCACCAGTTCTGTGAGTCCGCTGGATTCGAACGCGAAATACCCAATCCTGGTAAGGCCATCCGGCAGCTTGAGCTCCCGTAGCCCTTTGCAATCAGAGAGCGCGTTGTCTTGGATTTCCCGCAATCCAGGAGGCAGTTCCAGCCGCGATATGCGACTTCCCGCAAGGCACGCCTCCCCTAAGACAGTGATGGGGTCCTCCAGGGAAACGGCATCTAAACCTAGCGGGCAACAGTACAGCGTGCTTCCATCCTTGCTCAAGAGATTCCCATTCTGAGCACTGAACCGGGGATTGTCTGGGGACACCTCCAGTTTCAGCACTGAGCCACACCAGGAAAATGATCCTGTTCCGATAGACACCAAGCCGGCTGGAATTGACACCCGGCGCAGTCCAATACAGCACCTGAAGCAGTCCTTGCCGATGAAATTGACCCTGTCCGGGAGATCCACCTCATGGAGTGCCATGCAGCAGCCAAATGCAGATGCGCCGATCATCTCCAATGTGGGCGGAAACGGAATCTCCCGCAAGCTGACACAATCAAAAAAGGCGCCTTCTTCGAGCCACTGCAAGTGGTTTCCCAAAGAGACCTCCTCCAGGCTCTCACAGTACGCAAACGCTTTTTCCCCGATGGACTGCAGGCTGTCTTGCGTCACGACTGTTCTCAGCTTGCTGCACTTCTGGAATGCCCTGTCCTCAACTTTCTCCACACCATCCGGGAGATAGACCTCCTGGATGGTGTCGTTCTCTTCAAACGCTCTGGCGCCGATCCGAATCACCCCAGGCGGGATATGGACAATTTCCTGCGCACCATTGTATCGGCATAAAGTGGCACCCCTCATCTCAAAATCCATGCCTTACAAACCCTCTCCATCCCCATGAATTTGCCTCTGCCATGCCTCATCTATCTGCGTCTGAGCGTAGATCTCGTGCTGATATTGCAGCAGGGCCGCCACAACAGCCGGATTGTTCCGCTCTCCCGCTTTTCGGAGGGCACCTTCCATCCGCTTCAGGTCGATCACCTTCCAGTCCAGAACAAGTGCAAAGATCTCTGGTTCATCCAGGTGGCGGAGAAAGTGCCGCGCAAGGTATTGGCGAAACGCCTCCTCCACCGCTGCCGGGATGTCTTCTCCCGCCGCATGCCGGACCGCAAAGCTGCGCAGGCCGTGGATCGCCTGGAACGGCTCCGGATAGGCAGCGATCTCCATGTCGTCTGCCGTGAGCATGGCATCCGCCTGCAGATCTTCTTCGTTGCAGATTTTCTGCAGCGCGGTGTCCTTTCCCAGAACCGTGAGATGATGCACCCTGCAATCCTGGAGGATGCCTGGGCCAATCCATTTCAATCCCTCCGGCAGCACCAAGTCCGTGATCCCGGTGTTGCAAAAGGCGTAGTTTCCGATGGTCTGAAGTTGCTCCGGCAAGGTGAGCGCCTTGATGCCGATACACCCGTTGAAGGCCCCATTCCCGATGTGGTGCAGCTCTTCCGGCAGATGAATGCCCTCTTCGGAACACCCAGGCATCGTAATGTTCTTCAACTTGCTGCAGGCAAAGAAGGCGCCGTACGCGATCTCCTCCACCTGGCTTCCCAGACAGACTTTCTCCAGGTTCAGGCAGTACGAGAACACCCCTTCTCCGATCCTTACCAAGCTGTCTGGCAGCGCCACCTTCCGGAGATTGGTGCACTCTTTGAATGCGCTGTCCTCTATCTCTATCACGCTCTCCGGGATGTACACCTCCCGGATGATCTTGTTGTTTCGAAACGCCCAGCAGGCGATCTTCTTCACACCGTTCGGAATACGGACGATTTCCGATACATCGCTGCAAGCCGTCAAAGTAGCGTTCTGAATCTGAAACACCATCAGAATAGTCTCCTTACCTGTCCTCCAACGCGATTACCAACATTCTCTTTGCGCCCTATGTATTCGCTAATTCGCTCACTTTTGTGCCAACTTTTGCTGCCGCATGGACAGCACAGCCGTGGTGAGAATCGGATCGTTCTCCTTTAAGGCGATATTCAGGGCGTCTTCAAACTGATCCTCGGGAATGGCCCCAACAACCGCCATCAGGCGAAACTTCTTCCGGTCTGTCCGGAACTGCGGATACCGGCTGAGGAGGTATTGCCGGAACCGCTCCACTACCTCATCTGAAATGGGCTCTCCCGCCCACCAGCGAGCGGAGAACCCTCGAAGGCCGTGCTTTCCCTCATAGGGCTTTGGATACGCCTCGATCTCAAAGGCATCTGCCATCAAGGCAAAGTCGTCCGTGATGTCCCACTCCTGGCCGAGTTCCCCCTCCAAAGCGGGCCTCCCCAGGATGGTGAGGCGTTGCAGTTTGCACCCGCGCAAAGCATTCCGCGCCACCCGCTCCAGGCCCTTCGGCAGGGTGAGTTCCGTGATCGCTGTGTCATCGAAGGCCTCTGGGCCGAGCATGCGCAGACTCTCCGGAAGGACAATCCGCTTGAGTCTGGAGCAGCCGCAGAATGCGCCGGAACAGATCTCCTGCAGTCCCTCTGAAAGGGTGATCTCTGTGAGATTCCGGCACCACAGAAAGGCCCGCTCCCCGATCACACGGACACTGGGCGGGATCGAGACCTGGGTGATGCGGTCGCTCCAGAAGGCAAAGGGAGCAATCTTCTCCACCGTATCCGGGACTGCAACAGAGCCGGAGGCCTGGCGATACCGGATCAATTCTTTCCCGTCTTCCCGCAGCACGAAGTTGCCCACCGCGATGCGGCGTACGCCCGGCACCTGGGCTGCAATTCCCTGCTCTTCCATCTCACTCGCCTCCTTTCAGTACCATTTGGGCTGAAAATCTTTCGCATTCATTGCTATTCGTATATTATGAATATTTATTTTCTGAAAGTATTTGCCATTTCATAATCTGCGTCTTGTTTCGTTTCCTATGCCTCACCACTGTCTGTGCTCCCGATGGTTTCCAGCGCCTTCCTTGCCCTGACAGCTTGGCCGCTTTATCATCTGGGTCTCCACACTCCGTGGCGCAGGCATTCGCTGGCAAGCACTCAGGCCACCAGCCCGGCCTTCTAAACCGGTCTCTTTCATCCAGCGCAATCTCCCATCTGCCAATTGGTCCGCTGATACGCCGGACCCCAACTGCCTCATCCGTATTCCACCAGCTACCGCCGCCAAGGCCCGGCTTGCTTTTCTACAGCCCGCCCAATTTCCCCTTGCTCCGACAATTCTCAGCAAACGCAATGGTGAGATAGCTCATCGTATAATAGCAATATTTATTCTCTCAAAGTATTAATAATCGCATAATTTATAATCTTATTGTGTTCCACACACCCTATCGCTGTCGGCCACTCCCGGCTGCCACGCCCCAGCACCTTCTTTGATATCACATCGTTCTGGTACGCCAGTAGGGCGGCGGTTATGGTGGATCCCCGCACGCAGCCCAGCGGCAACCCCCCTGACCTCCGCCCGGATCGCCCGCATCTCTACGGCCAGCTGCAGGAGCAGGATCTCCTTCCAATGTGCCTGATCGTGTTTTCCGAGGTACAAGCGAACCGGACCGCAATCGATGAGGGCACTTCATCTCCCGCCAGCCAACCTTTATTAAAGTTGCGCAACCCGTGGATGGGGGCGATGGCGAAGGATACGCCCCGAAATCCAACGCATCCGCCGTGATCCTAGCATCGGTTCCTTTCACCCAATTCAGCCCTCTTTCTCCAGCTGCAGCGTCCGCTGATACTCCAGGATCTCCGCCGCCTCGTCTGCATCCCCCCTGCCTACTGCGGCATCCAAGGCCTCATTCACCCTTTCCGCAGGCAGCAGGTGGTATTGCAACATCCCGCGGAGACAGACCGGGTCCGCCCAAAGCTCCTCGCAGGTGTGCTGAATATAGGCGCGGAACACGTTGTCTATGAGGTACGATATGGTCTCTCCGCGCTGCAGCTGCCCAAAGTATCCCCGCACCCAGCTGATCCTGCTGCCAAGGGGGACATCAGATCCCCATCCGCCCTTTGCCAGAGCGAATCCCGGCGGCTCCGGATCCACAAGCACCCCGTGGAACACAGATGTATTGCTCAAAACCGTAACCGTACGGATCGGGCAGCCCTGCAGGATCTTTTCCCCTACGCTCTGTACGCCAGCCGGGATGGTGAGATCAGTGAAAGCAGTATCCCGAAAGGCCTCATCGCCAATGGTCTCCAGTTTTTCTGGCTGTACCAGCGTCTTCAGGGAAGTACATCCAGAAAATGCAGCCTCTTCGATCCAGCGCACGCTCTCCGGCAGATCCACCTGGGTGATGCGGATACAGTCTGCAAAGGCGTAGTCCATGATCACCTCCACCCCTTTGGGTACACGCACCGTTCCCGTACCATCCCGGTTGCACCACACCACCGCTGTGCCGTCCCGGCTCAGAATCAGGCCGTTCCGCGTCTGCCTCCCCGCCAAGCTTCTCCCCTCCAACGCAATGGTAGCACGGGGGCAGCCACGGAAGATCTTCGCTCGAAGCAGAGACATCTGCATCGCGATGTGTCTCAGTCCAGTGCAGTTCGCAAAAGCGTCATCAGAGATGTGGGAAAGGCTGGACGGCAGGGTGATCTCCCGCAGCGATTTGCAGCCGTAGAAGGCGTGCTCAAAGATATGCTCCGTCCCTCTCGGGATCTGGATCATTTCCAACTGGGTACAGTTGTAGAAGGCGTCATCCCAGATGGTCCGGAGTTTGCCGTACACTTCCACCCGCTTCAGAGATGCACAGTCCTTGAAACAGCGGTATGGAATCCTGATCACAGAGTGGAGCTCTACCTCTTCCAGACCGCTGCCCTCAAAGGCACTTTCCATCAGATCAGCACCTGCGGGGATGCTGATCCTCCGCAGCGCGGTGCAGTGAAAGAAGGCATTGCCGAAAATCGTCTGAAGGCCAGGTGGAAGCGCGATCTCCTCCAGGGCGGTACAGCCCTCAAAGGCAGATTCTCCGATATCCTGCAGGGAGCGCGGCAGCACAACCCGCCGCAGCCCGGTGCAGCCCATGAATGCCGCATCGCTCAGAGCCTCCACCCCTTCCGGGATCACCACTTCCTCCAATGCGGTACAGTTGCGAAACGCCCGCGCTCCCGTGTCGTGGAACCCCTTTGCAAACACAGCCCGGGTGAGCGCCGTGCAGTTGTCGAAGGTACCTTCCCCGACATACTCCAGATGGTCTGGGAGGGTTACCTCTTGCAGCGAGGTGCACCCTTGGAATACTTCATCCCCGATCTCCCGCAAAGACTGGGGGAGCACCACTTTCTCCAGGGCAACGCAGCCCTGAAATGCCCTGCTCCGAATCCCCTCCAGTCCCTCTGGCAGGGAGATGCTCCTGATCGCCTTGCACCCGCGGAACATCTCCACCGGGATCACCTGCACGCCATCGGGGATCACCAGTTCTCCCTGGACAAAGCTCGGCCGCTCCAGCAACACGCCGTTGAGAATGGGATACTCCCCCTGTCGATGCAACCACGGTGTCCCCGCAAAAGCGTCTTTTCCCACTTCACACAGAGGGCAGTCTCCCTCCACCCTCTCCAGGTGCACGCAGTCCGCAAAGGCCTCTGGGCCGATCACCTCCAGGCTTTGGGGGAGATGGACAGCGGTGAGCGCAACGCAGCCGCGAAAGAGCCCCGTGGGGATCACCAGGACTTCCTCGGAGAGGACCAGCTCTCCATTGTGCAGCCTCGGCCGCTTTAACGGGACGCCGCTGAGAATAGGACACTCCCCCTGACGCTCCAGCCATAGGGTGCCGGCAAAGGCGTCCTCACCCACCTCAACCAGGGGACAGTCCTCCGGGGCCTCGATCTCCTCCAGGTTGCTGCAGTCCCGAAAGGCATTGGCGCCGATCGTCCGCACAGATTCGTTCAGGATCAGCTTGCGGATGCCCTTCCTATTCTGGAACGCCCCTGCCGCAATGTGCCTGGCACGCTGCGGTATCGTCACCTCTGCATAGCGCCCGCGGTACCCCGTGATCACAGCATCCTCTGTGCAGTCGAAAGCGTAGGATGGGGAGGTCCGTCTCTTGCTCATATGCCCTTTTCTCCTCTCCCTATGGCCTCCCACCTCCCCACCGGTCTCCGCCAGAAGTATCCGATCGGCTGCAAATATCGCAGTGAGATAGCGAACCGTATATTAAAAGCATTTATTGCCTTGCAGTATTAGTTGCTGCATAATGCATAACCTCATTGCGTTCCCTTCTCCCTATCGCTGTCTGCGCTCCCGGCGGACCCGCTCCAGCGTCTTCTTTGGGATCACATCGTTCTGGTACGCCAATAGGGCGGCGGTAATGGTGGGGTCTCCGCACACAGCTGCAGCGTCAAGGGCACTGTCTATCTCCTCCGCCGGGATCACCCGCAGCTCTATGGCCAGCTGCAGCAGCAGGGGCTCCTTCCAGTGCGCCTGATAGTGTTTCTTGAGGTACGAGCGAAACCGGACCGCAACCGATGGGGGCACTTCTTCTCCCGCCAGCCAGCGCTTGGCGAAGTTCCGCAGCCCGTGGATGGGCATGAAAGGAGACGGATACTCCCTGCACTCCAACGCATCCGCCATGATCTCGGCATCACTGGGGAATAGCGTACACCCGCAGCGCACGGCAAGGCGCGGTTTCCCCAGGATCACGAGCTTGTGCAGGAAACATCCCGTGAGAAATCCCATCTCGATGTACGCCACGCTGCGGGGAATCACCAGTTCCGTGAGGCCTGTAAACGCAAATGCGTAGTCTCCGATCCCCACCAAGCCCTCGGGCAGCGTGATAGACCGCAGATGCATGCAGCTGAGAAAAGCCTGGGAATGAATCCAACGGAGTCCCTTTGGCAGGATGATCTCCCGCGCACGGCACTCGCTGAGCGCAGAGGGCCCGATCTCTTCCACGGTCTCTGGAATCGTGAGCACCTCCTGCTCTTTGGGCCCTTGAAAGAGGTATTTCCCGTCTCTGCTCAGCGTATACCCATCAGCTGGAGCGCTGGATTGTTCCCATCTCCCGCCTTTGGTCGCGTTCTCTTTCATCCCGTTCAGCCTCCTTCTCCCGCCGCAGCGTCCGCTGATACTCCAGCAAGTCCGTAACCAGGCTCGTATCCCCGCTTCCCACAACCGCCTCCAAAGCGGCATCCACCTTCCCGGCCGGCAGCAGGCGGTATTGCAGCATCCCGTGAAGGCACACCGGATCCACCCAAAGCAGCTTACAATTCCTGCGGATGTAGGTGCGGAAGTCTCTGTCTGGCAGGCTGCAGGCGGTCTCCCCTCTCTGCAGCTGTCCAAAGTACCCGCGCACCCAGCTCACTGGGCTGGCAGGCAGCTGATCGGGGGTGAACTCGGCCGTATGGAGCTCCATGTCCGAGGGCTCCGGGTCCAGCAGTGCCCCCTGAAAAGCCGCGGTGGAGCCCTGCACAGTCACAAGGCGGACCGGACAGCCCTGCAGGATCTTCTCCCCCACCTCCTCTACGCCATCTGGAATGGTGAGCTCTGGCAGGGCAGTGTTCTGAAAGGCCTGCTTCCCGATGGTTTTGAGGCCCTTCGGGAGGGCAGCAGACTGCAGCGCGGTACATCCGAAGAAAGCCTGTTCCCCAATATGCTCCACACCTGCGGGAACCTCCGCACGGATGATCTGCCCGCACCGGGCAAGCCCTCGCTTGGCAATGCGCTTCAAGCTCTTCGGCAGCACCACCCCGGTGATGTCTGTACACTCCTCAAAGGCAGATTCGCCGATCTCCTCCACCCCCTCCGGGATGCACACCACGCCTGCGGTGAATCTCTCACACCAGACCAGCGTCTTTCCGTCCCGGCTCAGGAGCAGTCCATCCCGGACCGGCTGCAGCGCAGTGTGGTCTTGCGGCACCACAACGGTCTGCGAAAGGCAGCCCAAGAAGGGCTCCGCATCGAACTTGGCGTCCTTCTGCAAAACAACGCGCTGCAATCCGGTGCAGCTGCTGAAAGCGTAGTGCCCAATGGATTGCAAGGTACTGGGTATGGTCAGCGCACGCAGGGATCCGCAGCCGAGAAAAGCACAATTGCCCACCTCTTTCAGATTGCCTGGGAGATCCAGCTGAACCAAAGGGCAGAAGGCAAAGGCCATGAAACCAATATACTCCACCTGATCCGGAAGGTTGATCTGCTGCAGCTGGCTGCACTCATAGAATGCGCCCTCTTCGATGCGCTTCATCTCTCCCGTGATCTCCACCTCTTTCAGGGACTTGCAGCTCCTGAAACAGCATGTTGGGATGTCATGAATATGGTCTAGCCTCACCTTTTCGAGCCCACTGAGTGCGAACGCACCGTTTCCCAAAACCGTGCTGTATGGTACGCTCATACTCCGCAAGGAGGTGCACTCGCAAAAAGCCTCCTCTTTGATCGTATAGACATCAAACGGCAGCTCTATCTCCTCCAACGCCGTACATTTGGAAAAGGCCCTCTCCTCAATCTCCTGCAGGGTACCCGGCAGTTTCACATGCCTCAGTCTGGTACAGCCACAGAAGGCATCGTTGTAAATCTTGTCAACCCCTCTTGGAATCACCATCTCTTCCAACGATGTGCAGTTTCGAAATGCATAGGACCCCACAGCATTCATAGCCGGGGACAGCTTTACCTGCGCCAGTGCCCTGCAGTTCTGGAAGGCGCCATACCCCAAAATGGTGAGATTCTTCGGGAGAGAGATCTCCTGCAATGCGATGCAGCCTTGAAACGCATCATGTAGGATCTTCTTCAAAGAGCGCGGAAAAGTGATCTGCTCCAGCCGAATGCAATTGCGAAACGCGTTGTCCGCAATCTCCTTCAACCCCTCTGGAAGCCGCACCCGCTCCAGGTGCGAACAGTCTGCGAAGGTCTCTGTATCGATCCGCTCCAGTCCATTCGGCAGGGAGATGCCCGTCAGTCCGGTACAGCCGCAAAACATCCCTTTCGGGATCGCCTGCACGCTCTCAGGAAGCACCAGGTCTCCCTGTGTCAGAGGCGGCCGTCCAACCAGTACGCCGTGGATCACCGGGTAATCGCCCTGCCCCAAGAGCCAGGGCGTACCCGAAAAAGCGTCCTCTCCCACCTCTCGCAGAGAGCATGAGCCAACCACCTCCTCCAGATGGATGCAGCCGCGAAAGGCGCCGGCGCCGATGGTTTCCAGGGAGTTCGGCAGCACCACCCGGCGGATGCTCTTTCTGCCCCGAAACACCCCCGCTTCCACCTTTGCCACCCCCTCCGGGATGATCACCTCAGCACACCTGCCGCGGTACCCCGAGAGCACATTGTAATCTTGCAGGAGAAAGGCCTCGGGAGAGGCTGTCTTACGTCTGCTCATATGCCGGTACCTCCTCCCCCTCTGGACCCTTGATCCGGTTCCCTATTCTTTCCGGTCCCCCGCAGGCGCTGGCGATACTCCAGAAGGTCTGTCACGAGATTCGTGTCGCCGCTTTCAAGCGCGGCCTCCAAAGCGGCGTCCACCTTTCCCGCAGGCAGCAGTTCCTGCTCCAGCATACCGCGCAGACAGAGCGGGTCTTCCCAGTGCTCCTGGCAGTGCCGCCGGATATAGGCCCGCAGGGTTTTGTCCGCCTCCGTGGGGATTGGCTCCCCTCTCCGCAGCCGTCCGAAATATCCCCGTACCCAACTGCGCTCGCTGGTGGGCAGCTTCTCCGGCGAGCAGTGGTCCGCCACCAATTCCAGACCGGGCGGCTCCTGATAGAAGAGCGGCTCCTGATAGGCCGTCTTCGGTCCTAGAATGGTAAGCTTCTGGATCGGGGAACCCCAGATCGCATGTCGGCCCACCCTCTGCAGCTTGGCCGGAAGGGTGATCTCTGTAATCTTGGTACAGCCAAAGGCCTCCACCCCCAATGAGACGAGCCCGCTGGACAGCGTTACGGTCTTGAGAGATCGGCAGTCTGTGAATGCACACATCTCGATGGTATGAACCCTGTCTGGTATCCGCACAGACTGCAGACGATCTGAAAATGCAAAGGCAAAACTCTCGATGCGCAGCAAGCTGTCCGGCAGGATCACCTGGGTGATGTACGGGCACTCATTCATAGCGTTTTCCCCGATTACCTCTACTCCATCGGGAACCCGCACCGTCCCCACAGTATCCCTGCGGCACCACAGCAGCCTCTTTCCGTCTCGGCTGAGGAGCAATCCATCTTGGACAGGCCGCAGCGAACTGTGATCCGGCGGGACCACAATAGAGATGTCCACAGGGCACTGAACAAAGGATTGTACCCTGACGGGTGCATACCGCTCTAAGACGACACGCCTCAGCTCCTTGCACGCCGCGAAAACACCCACCGCGAAGGATTGCATGGACGAGGGGATCGAGACCTCCCGTATGGAATTGCAGTCTGAAAACGCAAGGGCCCCAAGCTTCTCAAGTCTCCTGGGAAGCTTCAACTGGAGTGCCGAGCACCGGTGGAACGCGTAATCCCCGATCTCCGTTACGCTGTCTGGGAGGCTGATCTCCCGCAGCTTCGCACAGTCCTGAAAGGCCTTCTCCCCAACCTTCTGCAGGGCACCCTTCACTTCCACCCTCTCCAGAGATGTGCAGCTGATGAAACACTCTTCGGGAATGCAATCAACCGCTCCGATCTGTACCTCTTCCAGCCCGCTCTCTGCAAATGCCCGCTTCCCGATTGTCTCGGCATCCGGTATTGTGATCGTTCGGAGAGAGGTGCACGCGGCGAAGGCGTTCGCTCCGATCCTCGAGAGAGCGTTCGGCAGCTGAACCGTCTCCAGCGCAGAACATTCACGAAAGGTGTCTTCTGGAATCGTCTCCCGTTCCCCATCGAGAACAACACGGCGCAGCTTCGTGCAGCCGCAGAACACGCCGCCCCCTGTGGAATGCTGGGCGCAAGGGAGTACCGCTTCTTCTAGAGAGGTGCAGTTGCGGAATGCACTTGTACCCACAACCAATGGATGAATTGGCCACGCTACCCGTTTCAATGCCGTGCAATCTTGAAAGGCGCAATTTCCCACCAGCTGCACCCAACGCATGGAGACCTCTTCCAGGGCGGTACAGCCCTGGAACGCCTTTTCCCCAATGCAATTTAGCCCCCGCGGCAGCGGTGCTTGCCGGAGATGGATACAGCCCGCAAAGGCCTCCGGGCCGATCTCCTCCAGACTCTTCGGGAAGGAGACGCCCCGAAGTTCGGTGCAGCCTCGAAACACCCCTTCGGCGATCACCCGCACGCCCTCCGGGACCGCCAGTTCTCCCCGGTCCAAAGGCGGCCGCCCGATCAGGACGCCGTTCAGCACCGGGCGGTCTCCCAGTGCCCGAAGCCATGGGGTATCTGTAAAGGCGTCCTCGCCCACATAGGTTAAGGGGCACTCCCCCACCACGCGCTCCAGGTTGCTGCAGCCGGCAAAGGCGTTGTGGTCTATCTCCCGGAGGCTCTTCGGAAGCCGCACCTCCCGGATGAACGCCCGCCCCCGGAAGACACCGCCGCCTATCGCGCAGGTGCCCTCCGGGATCTCCACTACTTCCGCGTCCCCGCGGTATTCGATGAGCATATGGTTGCTGGAGAGAACGGTAACGAGGTCTTTCTGGGAGCTGGCCTCTCTGCTCATGCCCCGATGGTCTCGTCCAGGGCCTGCAGCCGCTGATCGATGTCCCGCTGGCGCTCGTAGAACTTCAGGCCGCTGTTGTGGGCGAAGTACTCATCGCAGCCCCAGCGGGAGATGAAGCGCACCGCATTCCGGTTGATGGTGAGCTCCGTCACAAGGATCAGCATCTCCTGCTTCTCATCGAAGTTCCGCTCGCAGAACCGGAAGAGGTTCGAGAGCTGGAAGCCGGTGTCCGCCGCCCTCTGGTTCATCTCGTCCAGGCGGGCGTTCAGAAGCCGGTCCCCGGCGGCGTCCATCTTCGCCTGATCCGCCTTGTCTCCGGCCTCCGCAGCGATGGTCCGCAGGTCCTCCGCCACCCGGAACTTCAGCTGCTGGGACTCCACGGTCTTGCCGCCGGTCTTCTTGTCCCGGGCGAGCTCCTGCTCCAGATCCCGGATCCGGGCGGCGATGCGCACCGGCGGCATCCCGCCGTTGCCGTTGCCCTTCACCTTCTTCAGCTTCTTCAGCTCCTCCGCCAGCATGCCGGCCTCGTCCTGGACCATCACCGCAGCCCGGAGCTTTCCCCCGATGGCGTCCAGCAGCAGGCCCAGCAGCGCCAGGCGCTCATCGAAGCCGGCATCGTGGGCCCGTACATCGATCTTCTCCCCGGCGGTGCCGCTGAGGATGGCCTCCACCTTGTAGTCCTCCTGGTACTTCCGGAAGAGGTCGTAATAGACGGCGAAGCCGCAGGAACTCTTGGGGTCCTGGAGGTACTGGGCGATGAGGGCCTCGTTCACCTTCATGTCGTACTTCTCGTAGATCCATAGCATCTGGCTCAGGTCCTCCCAGCCCCGGGCGGTCACGAAGCGCTTGCCGTCCACCGTGGACTCGATCTTGTAGAACTCGCCCTTGCGGGCCTCTAGGTAGGTGAGGACAGAGGGGTGCATGTGTCGGTTCAGGGCGTACTCCCGCCAGGCCGCGTAGTCCGGCTCCACATCGATCCGCTTCAGCCGGTCCCAGGTCACAACATCGAACTCCCGGACGGAGGTGTTGTACTCCGGGGGATTGCCGGCGGTAACCACCACCCAGCCCTCCGGCACCTGGTGTCTCCCGAACACCTTGTACTGGAGGAACTGGAGCATCACCGGGGCCAGGGTCTCGGACACGCAGTTGATCTCGTCCAGGAAGAGGATGCCGCTGTTCAGTCCGGTCTCCTGCATGCGGTCGTAGACGGCGGCGATGATCTCGCTCATGGTGTACTCCGAGACATTGCACTCCATGCCGTTGTAGTTCTTGTGCTCGATGAAGGGCAGGCCCAGGGCGCTCTGCCGGGTGTGGTGGGTCATGGAATAGGAGACGAGGGCCACCCCCATCTCGGCGGCCACCTGCTCCATGATGGCGGTCTTGCCGATCCCCGGAGGGCCCATGAGGAAGATGGGGCGCTGCTTTTCGGTGGGGATCATCAGGTTGCCGTACTCGTCCCGGGCGAGGTACGCCTTTACGGTGTTGCAGACCTGCTCTTTTGCATCGCGGATGTTCATATCTTGTGCTCCTTTTGTGATCGGTTTGGAAAGGTATCGATAGCGGGATCGCGGAATGGGCTCAGTCCTCCCGGAGCTCCTCCGGCCGCAGCAGCAGCCGGATAGCCCAGGGCGGGACGTCGGGGACATCGTCCTGGTCCCCCACGAACACGAAGGCGGCGGGGTAGTCCGGGGGCCGCTCCGGGAAGGTGCCGTAGCCGTCTGTGAAGTAGATGAGGCCCTTCAGGTTCTGGATCTCCCCGCTGCGGCGGTGCTCTTCCACCAGGCGGAACACCGGCCGGAAGTCCGTGCCGCCGAAGCCGTGGAACTGCATCTCCCTCATGTACAGGTCCAGATCCTCCTGGCTGGTAATCTTCCGGTCCTCCTGGACGGCCGCATCGCACTGGATGATGTGGATGTTGATCCGGTTGAAGAAGTTCTGCGCCTGCTTCAGGATGTTGTACGTCTTCTGGAGGAACTGCTGCACCAGCTCCCCCTGGACGGAGCCGGAGGTGTCGATGGCGATCACCATCTCCCGGACCCGCTTCTCCTCCCGGTACTCCAGGGGCTCGATCAGGGGCATCTTGCCATAGTGCTGCAGGCCAAAGGTGTAGAAGATGTAGTCGAACTCCTGGTCGTTGATGTGCATCACCTCGCCCATCACGGCGAACTTCCGGAGAAAGCTGGCGTAGTCGTACTTCTCCCGGGTCACGGCCTTGATGTTCTGCAGCACGTTGTCCGGCAGATTCCCCTGCTGAAACGTCTGCAGGTCCATCTCCATCCGCTGGGCCACGCCCTTCCAGTCCTCCGCCACATCGGCACGGCCGGCGCCGGCCCGCTGCATCCGCATCTGGTCCGCACTGCCCCGGGCACGCTGTCCGCCGCCGCGCCTCTGGTTCTGCTGTCCGCCTTTGCCATCCTGGGCATCTCCCCCGGTGCCGCCGGTTCCGCCCTTGCCGTCCTCCCGGTCCCGGCCCTCCCGGTTGTCTCTCTGGCGGCCGCCGCCCTTTCCAGAGGGGGAGTCCGGCGCATCATCCTCGTCATCGGGGCTCTCCCGGTCCGAGTCCCCCTTCCTGTCCGATTCCTCGTACCAGCAGTCGTGGGAGTCCGCGTGGAAGAGGGCATTGAGCCGCTCCAGCTCGTCCGGCCCCGCCTTGCTGTCCTGAAGGTAGCGGTACACCCGCTCGGCGGTCACGGTCTGCACCTGTTTCTGCAGGGTCTCCAGGTACTCCGCCTGTCTCCTCTGCCGGGCGGTGGTGAGGGCGGGGAGCTTCAGGTCCGCGATCACAGACTCCACGGCGATGTCGCAGGCCAGATCCCAGTAGGTCCGGTCCACCAGCTGGATGCTGAAGGCGTGGTGGAAGACGCAGTGGAACACCATGTGGAGGTAGGTGCGGGCGATGCTCTCCCGCTCCTCCCGGTACGCCCGGAGCACCTGCAGGGCGCTGTACCGGAGGTGCACCCCGTCCACAGACCACCCGCCTGTAGGGTCGCTCACCAGGCGCAGCCGGCTCAGGGCGGCGTCCAGAAAGCGCAGGTGCACCACCAGGTTGTTGCGGGCCATCTGCAGGATATCCCCCGCCAGCGCCTCGGCCTGCTGCAGGGCGCTGTCCCTGTTCTGCTCGTTCATGTCTCATCAGCCTTTCTCGTCTCCCGAAAGCGGTCTCCGGGCCCAGGTTGTTCGATATTTGTTCGAATTCTGTGTTCATCCTTTTGATTGCAGTTTCATGATACTATTATAGCATATTACATTCTGCTTGCAAGAGACCAGCCAGGCCTTTTTCACCGTTTCCAGCCAGAATTTTCGATTGTCTTTCCTGAATTTGTCATTTTATATCGTCTTATTGCCCAATTTTCTTGCCTTTCAGTTGATTGAACGGGTCCACAGGTCTCCAACCCATGTGCCAGTTTCCGGCCGAGGCCCCGCCCTCCCGCGCCCCGTTTTCGAACAAAACACCGAAAACCTCGCTTTGCTTTTTAAGATACTTATGCTATGCTATTTGCAATTCTCGGAAAACCGTCATACGATTTTCCCGCATTTTCCGGCCGCTCCAGCCCATCCGCACCCGCAGTTCCCCGTTCCCAACCACACCCCCCAGCCAAACGGCGGCGCCCCCACAAGGGACGCCGCCGTCTCTCTCCAGATCCACATCTCCAGGTTGCCTTACGCTGTCTATGAGAGCCGCCCCCGCTGCGTCCCCCTCCAGATCAGGCCCCCTGTGTTTCTTCCCTGGACACCGTCCGCTGTTTTCCGGCCTCCGTACCTCTTGCACAGAAACAGGTATCCTCACTCCGGTGCGTTATGTTGTCAGACAGTCCATACAGTTTGCGGAATCCGCCCCACAACCCGGCAAAATCCGCCTGGGAGCGGCTGGTACAATGAGAAGGCGGCCTGATTCGCCCTGTGCGCCCCGTCCCCGCTATGTTACGTTTCCATTACATTTTCCGATTTCGCCTTGTGGCAGGAGAGGTTCTTTGCTATAATAGGGGCGTCAAGAAGAACCTTGTTTTCCTCTTTTTTCAAGGTCATTTTTGGAAGCCAGATGTATTCCAAATTGCATTTCGCTTGCTAATTTTTCCGTTTGCGAGGCCGCAGCCGCACCTATCCATGCGCCAGCGCAGGCCTCCCACCATCGCACAGACAGGAGGTGCTCCATGAAACCGCTCCGTACCATACTCTGCCTTCTTCTGGCAGCGGCACTGGCCGCCGGCCCATGCCAGATCATCCGAACCGCAGCAGCCGCTGCAGAGGAAGAGACCAGTCCCTTCTCCGATGTCGGCCCGTCCGATTGGGCCTGGGACTACATCCTCCGGGCGTACACGGAGGGCCTCATGTCCGGCACCTACGTGGACGAGGCGGAGGGCATCCGGGCATTCAGCCCAGACCAGGTGCTCACCGTGGGCGAGTGGTCCTCCCTGGTGGCCCGCATCTTCTACCCCGGCGAGACCAGCAACCGCCCGGAGACCGGCCTCTTCGCCAAAGAGGTGGCGGTGCTGTCCCTCCACGGCGCCTATGCCGGCGTGGAGAGCCTCACCGCATCCACCGCCACCATCATCTGCCGCTACGAGATGGCCCAGATCCTCTATAATGCCTCGGTGGACATGGGCATCCCCATGCCGGACGAGGCGGAGCTCCAGCGGGCCCGGGACGCCATCCGGGACTGGAACTATGTCCCGGAGAAGTATCAGACCGCGGTGGCCAGCATGTTCTCCCTGGGGGTCTTCACCGGGGACGAGCTGGACAGCTTCGTGGGCAGCAAGACCCTCTCCCGGAGAGAGGCGGCGGTGGCGGTGTGCCTGGCGCTGGACCACCTGCTCTCCTCCATGGCGGGCACCGTGAGCGAGGAGGACGCCACCCTCTCCACCACCACCCACCACTGGGTCTCAGACTACTGGTCTTCCCTGCCCCGGGACCTGCAGCAGCGCACCAATCAGGACGCCTTTAACTGCGCCGCCCAGACCGCGGCAGACGCAGACCTCATCCTCCGGGGCGCCTCCTACGATGGACAGTTCAACGCCCAATACAACTACGCCTGCTACGTCTGCGATGTGATGCAGGAGGGCACCGCCAACGTGATCCAGGCCATTCAGCTCTGCACCGGCTTCTGCATCGGCACCGGCGGCAGCAAGTCCACCGGCTACGTGGACTACTTCTCCATCGCCACGCCCAACCGAGACCGGGCGGCCCAGAGCGCCATCGACGACATCCTGGACAGCCTACTCCAGGAGAACACCGCCCGAGACAAGTTCCAGAGGTGCATCGAGGCGGTCTGTGAGCGGCTCAGCTATGCCCCCGGCGCCACCGCCAGCTGGGAGGGCGGCACCGAGGGAGACAGCGCCAGCTACACGGACATGCTGGCGGAGCTGCTCCTGGCCGCCGGCATCCCCTCCATCCGGGTGCAAGAGGCGTGCAGCGGCGGCCCCCGCAGCTGGCTCCAGGTGCGTCTCAACGGCAGCTGGGTGATCCTGGACTGCCTGGCCTATGAGACCAGCGGCCGGGGCATCTTCTCCTTCTCCGAGCACGTCCAGCGCTTTGGCTATCCCAGCGATACCAACAACGCGGAAGGCCTGCAAATCGCCCGGGCCCTTCTGGCATACTGGCCCCAGGACTGATCCGCCCCCAACAATCAACAAACCGCCTGCCGCAGTGGATCTGCGGCAGGCGGTTTTTCTTGTCTTACACGGGGTCTTGATTGGGCTCAGCCCCGCTGCACCGCCCCCAGCACGGCGCAGATGTCCTTGTACGGCACCAGCCGGTTGTGGGCGAGGAGGTTGCGCACCGAGCGGAAGAGGCGGATCTCCTCCACCTCCGCAGGGGAGAACTCCCCCACGGACTCGTTCACGATGTAGAAGAGGGGGCCGATATCCAGCTCCCAGGGGTCTTCGATAGAGTCCCCGTTGGAGTTGCGGATGGGCAGGTGGCCGCTGAGCTCCACCGTGTGGTTGCGGATGAAGGCGGTGCGCCGCTGCTCGATGGCGGGAAACAGCTGCACGATGGAGGCCAGCCAGACGGCGCCGCTCACCTGCTCGTCTGTGAGGGCGGGGAACGGCTGTCCCTGGGAGTCCCGGAGGGAGCGGCACACGGTGCGCACCGTCTCGATGGGCCGCTTCAGCAGGGCCTCCCCGCTGGAGATGAGGGCGGCGCAGAACTCCGGCCGGGCCCCGCCGATGCGCAGGGCCAGCTCCGCCTGGAACTCCAGGAGGCTGGTGTTCTGGGTGGCGGTGGCGGCCTCCAAGCAGAAGACGCGGCAGTCGTAGGGATGGACGGTACACTGGATGAGGTCCAGGCCGTCCGCCTCGGGGGTGGGCCCATCGTACTCCAGGACATACACCGTCCGGGTCTCCAGGGCGGCGCTCTCCCGCTCGTAGTCCGCGATGAACTGCTTCCAGCGCTCCAGGTCCTCCGGGGCGTGGATGCCGGTCACCCAGACGTAGTAGGCGTGGACCACCTCGTTGGCGCAGGCGGCGATGTGCTCGGCGTAGGTCTGCCCCGGCCAGTACTCCACCTGGGCCTTTCTGGTGCAGAGCTGCTTGAGCACAAACTGGCCGGGGTCCGCCCCTGCCCGCCAAGGCAGGCGGCGGAGCCGCCGGTCTGAGCTGAAGGAGGTGCGGCGGCTGTCCACGGCGATGTGGAACTGCTCCTTCCAGGGGAGGCTGCCGGCGTCCTGGAGCACCACGGACACGCCGGTGTTCAGGTCTCCGGCGATGCGGCCCAGAAGCCGCAGGGAGTTGCCGATCTGGCCCCACCAGATTTCACCGGGATTCATGCCTCGCTCCCCCCGATCTTGGAGAGCTTCTCCAGCACCTTGTCCTCGCTGCCCAGCAGGGAGCGGAAGTTCTTGGAGGCGAAGAGATAGGTGTCCGGGCCCACACCCCGGAGGATGTTCAGGTCCTGGAGCTCCTGGAGCAGGGTCTCCACCTTCTCCTCGTCCAGGTCCATCAGGGTCTCCACCCCCAGGTCTCTGGCGTGGTGGAGCACGTCCCGGGCGGAGTAGCCGCTCTTGGCCTTGTCCGGCTCGAACTTGTACAGCAGGGAGAACAGCAGGCCCACGGCGTAGTAGTAGCTGCCCTGATCCTGGTCCAGCATCAGGGTGATCTCGAACTTGCTGTGGATCTCGTCCACAAAGTCCCGGTCCATCATGACACGCCGCAGGTGGGCCACAGAGACCACGTAGGGCGGGGTCTTCTTGAAGTCGTAGCCGGCGTAGTCCCCGCCCCGGATGGACTCGATGAGCTTCTGGCAGTAGAGCTGGATGAGACCGGGGAAGTAGTTGGTGGTAGCCAGGATCTGGGAGATGATCACCTTGTCCGGCAGGGAGAAGCCCAGGTAGCTCAGGGGCTCGGTGAGCAGCTGCTGGGCGTCCGGGGTGAGGAAGGGGGTGATCTTGAGAGAGGGGAAGTGGTTGATCACGCCGTTGCGGCCCAGGGCCACGTCCCGGTTGAAGCGCACGATGTTGTGCAGGCCGGCCATCACGAACTTGAAGTGGCCGGGGAGGGACTGCTGCACGTCCTTCAGCTCCACCAGGGGGCGGTAGTTCAGGGAGGAGCAGTCGTCGATAAAGCGGTCCGCCTCGTCCATCATCACCAGCAGGTACTTGATCTCGTCCTCGGTGCTGCGCAGGCGCTGCTTGATGCTGCGGCAGAGGGCGCCCCAGTCGTCGGTCTCGCTGCCCGGGGGGAGCACGCCGGTGTCCGTGAGCTCCTGGGACACCTTCTCCGCAGCCTGGCAGCTGTCCAGGTCCTTGATGTCCACGAAGACGGCCCGCTGCTGCTGGCGGCCGTCCAGATCGGACCGGGCCTTTTTGAAGAGGGCGGACTTGCCCAGCTGCCGGCCGCCGTAGATCAGGTTCACGCCGCTGGGGCTCTTGATCTTCAGAAGCTCATCCCGCCGGCCGATGAAGATCTCCGGGGGCATGGTGTGGGAGGACTCCGCCACGTAGGGCTGGCAGTACGAGAAGGGCATGCCGGCGGCCATCAGCATCTGGTTCACCGTGCTCTCGGTGTAGTTGTCCGCCAGGAAGCACAGCAGCACCCGGTCCACCACCAGGTAGACGTTCTGCAGGCCGTTGGACCGCTTCTTCAGCTTCATGGCCAGGGCCCGGCGGTCCAGGTTGCCCAGGGCGCAGTCCACCAGGATCAGCTTGTTGCCGTTGAGCACGTCCAGGGCCTGGATCTTCCGGAAGAGGCGGTCGCAGTCGTGGACGCCGTAGAGGCAGCAGACGTACATGCCGTCCTGCTCCAGGCCGGAGCCAAAGGCGGCGATGGGGTGCAGCGGGGCGCTCACCCCCATGCGGTTGGGCTCCCGGGTCACGCGATAGACCTCCATCCGGGGATCCGGCTCAAACCGGAAGTGCTCCACGGTGAGGTTGTTCCAGCCCAGCAGGCCCAGCAGCTGCTGGATCTTGGGGGTGCTGGAGGGGGTGCCGCTGTTCAGCCAGCTGTTGATGAGCTGCTGGGCGCCCTTCATGTCCTTGTTGTGGACGATGCCCCGGCGGGCCAGAAGGGTGCTCACCTGGCGGCCGCTGTCCGAGACCCGCTCAAAGTTCCGGGGGAAGCTGTTCCAGAACTGGGCCAGGTACTCCAGGGCCACGGGCTGCTGGATCTCCATAGAGAAGTCCCCCACCCGAATGCGGTGCATCCAGTCCTCCGCCACCAGGAAGTTCTGCTGCTGGATCTGGGTGCGGATGGCCTCCTCGTAGTCCGGGTGGGCGTCGAACTGGGCCCGGTTGCCCGCCACCAGGGCGTCCAGCTCCCCATCCAGCTGCTGCTCATACTGCTGGGCGCTGGTGTGGATCTGGTTTTCGGCGCGGGTCACGATCTCGTGGAAGAACCCGAAGTTGCCGGTGTGCTGGGCCCGGAGGAACCAGTACTTCACCGTGTTCTCCAGGTTGCAGCAGAAGTCGTCAGACTGCATGATCTGGCCGTAGTTCATGGCCAGGGCGTACATCTCCAGGAAGCTGCCCAGCTTCATCCGGGCCTGTCCCTCGGTCTGGGCCCAGTACTCCTCGGCCCGGTCCGGCAGCACCAGGTCCTCCGCCGTCCCCTGGGCCCGGCGGTACTCCAGGATCCGGGCGGCGGTGCCGTAGTTGTTGCGGGTCTTCTCCTTGCCGTAGATCTCGTTCAGGTGGTCCTGGTCCTCCAGCCCCGGGGTCTCGCAGTGGCGGCGGATCCGGGCCAGGATGTGGAAGGCCGGCAGGGCGCTGAAGGTGCTGTCCAGCTCCGGCAGGAAGTGCTCGTCCAGCAGGATCTCATCCCCCCGGAGGAAGTCCGCATAGAAGAACTTCTCCATGGTGGGGTCCCAGCGGCCGTTGAGCCGGGCGGAGAGCTCCTCCGCCGCGGCCTGCAGGACGGCGTAGCCGGCCTGCTCCTCGGTGTTCTCCGCCATGGCCATGGCGTCCGCACAGTCTGCGGCCACCCGCTCCAGGTCCTCCAGCAGCCGGGGCTGCAGCCGCTGATAGACCTCTCTCCCCTGCTGCGTGCAGTCTGAGTCCGCCTGCTGGTCCATGAGGTTATACCAGCGGCAGATGGTATACAGCACGGAGCTGATGCTGGAGCGCATGTTGTTCCGGCGGGAGCCCTGCAGGGTGGCGTTGGCCTTCTTCATCTGCATGTTCTCCCCGGCCACGGTCCAGTACTCGTCGATGAGGGCATCCACCCGGGACTCGGTGACGTTCTTGAGGGAGATCTGCCCGCCGTTGAGGTAGTCCTGGGCGAACCGCTCCCGGGCCTCCGCCAGCGTTTCCCGGTCCCCGTCCCGCACCGCCAGCAGCAGCTGGGCCAGCCGGCCGTCCTTGGCAAAGAGCAGCCGCTTCGTCTCCAGCAGCCGGGCCAGCGGGGTGGCGTCCCGGGGGTTGGTGAGCACCAGCTTCGTGTAGAGCTCGTCCGCCTCCTTCTGCAGGGCCTGGAGCTCTCCCTGGAGCTTGCCGGCGTTGCGGTTGCGGTAGTCCGCGTAGATGTCCAGGGGGCTGCCGGCGGCCTCCCGGAACTCCTCCATGTCCGCCAGCACCTGGCCCAGGCTGGGCATGGTGTACACCATAGACAGCTCCTGCCGCAGGCCCTGGACCACGTAGTCAAAGCCGATCCGGCCCTGGAAGGAGGCCCGGAGGAAGACGGCGGTGCGGCAGCCCTCGGAGAACAGGGGCCAGTCCGGCTCGCCGCCCGGGAGGGTGTTCAGCAGGGCATCGGTGCTGTAGTCCGGGTCCAGCAGGGGGTCTTTTGCGGCCATGGCGATGAGCTGGTAGAGGGGCTGAAACCTGGGGTTCAGGTTGGAGGCGGCCTTCAGGTATGCGGTGGCCTGGGGGATCTTGCCGGCGGCGGTGAGGTCCATGGCATACCAGGACACCTGTTCCTCGGTGAGGCCCAGCGCCTTCCAGCCCTCCCGGTCCACATAGGGCTCCGCCTCTACGGTCTCCTCCTCCGGGGTGTCCTCCAGATCCTCCTGGTCTTCCTCCAGGTCCTGGTCCTCGCCCTCCGGGTCCCCGTAGAGGTCCGGCTCCGGCACCCAGGTGTCTTCCAGCTCCTCCGGAGCCGCCTCTTTCGGCGCCAGGCGGGCCCGGGTCTCCTCCATGAGATCTGCCAGGTCCATCCGCTGGCCGTCTCCCAGCTGCTCGAAGTCCGCCTCGGCGGCGGCCAGCTGGTTCAGGCAGCACTTGGCGGTGATCCGCGGGGGCAGGACGTACTGGCGGAACAGAAAGCCCATGCCGCCGTCCCGCTCCATCTCCTTGCGGTAGATCTCCTCCCACTGGTCTGCGGTCTTGATGATCCGCTTGTATACGGTCTTGTCCTTCTCCGGGACGGCAGACAGCGCCATGAGCTCCTTCATCAAGAGGGTGGTGCGGAACCTGGGGGTGCCCTTCCGCTTCGGACCGGCCTTGTCCAGGTACTCCAGCGCCTTGCCGGTGTTCCCGGTGGCGGCAAAGCAGTGGGCCAGGTGGATCTGGTCCTGGGCGTCCTCGGAGTACAGGACGGTGAGCTGGTCGAAGGCTTGAACCGTCTCCTGGGCGAGGGAGGCGTCTCCCCCGTTGGTGTGGAGCGCCCGGGCCAGCTCCGCCATACAGGCCACCGCCTTGCCGGCCTCCGGCGTCACCGCCGGGAAGCGGCAGAGGTCAAAGGCCTTGCGGTAGCTGTCCGGGTCGTCCGCGGACACCGGCAGCTGCTTGGCCGCCTTCAGGGGGGAGTCTGCGGGCACGATGTCCCTGGCGGCCCCGTTGGAGGCGGTGAAGTGGACGTAGTAGGTGCGGCCGTTCAGGTTGGCGTTCAGGCACGCCTGGATGGTCTTTTTCAGCACCCCGTCCACGATGTCGCTGTAGGTGAAGTTGTACTGGGTGCCGTCCTCCCCGGTGATCTTGCCGGAGGTGCTCACCCACTGCAGTTTGCTGATGTACCCGAGAAGCACCGGGTCCGGCGCCGGGGCCTGGACCTCTGGCGCCGGGGCGGCCTCCGCGGGGACCTCCTCCGGGGCAGCTGCCGGTTGGGCGGGCTCCGGCTGGGCGTCCAGGTACTCCAGCACCTGGTGGGTCACGGTGGTGTTGGGGTAGAGCCCGTCCAGCACGTCCAGGGCCTCCGGCAGCGGCGTCTCCGCCGCGGCGGCGGCCCCTTTGCGCAGGATGGCCTCCCGCACCAGCGGGGCCAGCCGGGGCCGGAACGCCGGGGTGAGCCGGCTGTAGAGGATGCGGAGGCCGGAGAAGTCGTCCGCCTTGGCGCAGCACACCGCCAGAAGCCGCAGCTGGTTGTCCCAGCGGGCCTCGTCCTGCTGGAGCATGGCCAGCACGGCACAGGCGGCGCCCAGGGTATCGTTCTTCTCCGCGTTGGCCACGCAGCCCGCGATCTCATACCAGCGGCCCTCCAGGAAGAGGTCTGCATCGTTCTGGCCCACACGGCGGAGCATGGCGCCCACCAGTTTGGAGGCGTCTGCGCTCCAGGGCTTTCCCTGGGCCTTTTCCTGGTCGTAGATCTTTTTGGCGTTTTTCGCTGCGGTCCGGATCTTGCTGGGGTCTGTCACCTTGATGCCGTGCATATAGCTGTCCCAGGCACCGTTGAGGCGGGTCCGGTCCGCCTTGGGGAGGCCGTCAAAGACGGTTTTCATGTCCCGGTCTGTGAGCTTGCTCCTGTCCTCCGGCTCGGAGGAGCAGAGCTTGGTCATGCCGATCACCACTGGCGGCTCTTTCGCTTTCTTCGGCTTGAGTTCCGGCTGGGGGGCAACAACAGCCGGCTGGGGGCGCACCTCGTCCTGGGCCCTCCGGATGGGCTCCGGCACAGGGGCCGGCTGGGTCTTGGGGGCCGATGCAACGGGGGACTCGGTGACGAGACTTCGCACCTCGCCGTAGTCCAGCACCAGCTCTCTCCCCTTGCCGAGCTGGATCTCCAGGGCGCTCTCCCCATCGTTATCGGACACAACGCCTGCGGTATCTGGCTCCCGTTTTTCCGCATCGCCGTGGGAGAACCGGATTTTGGTCCCCACCGGGAGGGTTTTCAAGGTGTCCTCCAGATATGCCGTTATGGATACGCTCTTCACAAGGTCGAACTCCAGCAGCAAATTCTCTCCGTCTGCCGCTGTGATCTCCAGACTGGAGGTGAAATCGCTGTCTGTGATCACCCCTCCGATCCGTCTGGTCTCCCCGGTCTGGGGCTCATAGGAGACCTCGATTCCGGTGCCGATGGGAAGGCGCATGAGCTTTTTTGCGATCAATCCTGTCATGCTAATTGCTCCTTTAGATCAATTTCGACGCTGGCTCTCCAGCCATAACACGCCAGAGTGTATCATAACCCAAACCGGCAAAAGGTTCAACTGCGAATCTGCATCTCTTTCCTATTTTTTGCACATCTCATTTGCCTCCAAGGGGACGGTACCTTGTAAAGGGGCAACAAAAAATCCCTCTCCCAGCGCGGGAGAGGGATTTGCGATTGTCTTCCAGGATTCTCATTGGGCTCCGTCTGATTTGCCGATCCGCCGGTAGTACGCCGCCAGCTTCTCATCGCAGATGCGCTCGATCTCGATCTTCTCGTCCTCGGTGAGGTACTTCCACACGTACTCGTCCACCTGGATCATCTCCAGGGTCTTGGCGTGGCGCATCATGTTCATGTCCTCAAAGCGCTTGAAGGGGTTGGCCAGGATGTTGCGCAGCACCTCTTTGTCCGTGCAGTTGCCCCGGGCGTAGAGGGACGCCGGCTTCTCCACCAGGAGGCCGGCGGCCCGGCGCTCCTGATAGAAGTCCTGGAAGTACCGGACGATGTCGTCCAGGCGCACCAGGCCGCTGTCGTCTGCGTAGCCCAGGATGGCTTTCAGCAGCACCGGCTTGTACGAGTAGCTCATGTCCATCTTGCGCACCATGTCCAGAAAGACGTCCTTGCGGTTCTTGTTGTGGATGAGGGTCCAGCCGAACTGCTGGGCATACCGGTGCAGGCTCTCCTCTTTGAAGTAGCGGAAGGTGCGGTTCTCGCTCATGGGCACCTCCAGGTCCGCCTTCATCTTCCCCTCCCGGAGGTACCGCTCGATGGTCTCGCTCTGCACGTTCACCCGCCGGACGAACTCCATCTGGGAGACCATGCCGGCGGCCTCCTCCTGCCAGTTGAAGAGGTTCACCAGCTCGTAGTCCAGGGCATCGATGGGCCAGTCCAGCAGGAAGGGCGGCTTCTCCCCCTTCCGGTACAGGGCGTCCTCCGCCGCCCGCATCCGGCTGGGGGCCGCCACCAGCTTTCCGGGCCGGTAGTCCCTCACCTGGAAAAGGCGGTGCAGGGAAAAGGGCTGGTTGTACAGGCTGGCGTTGTCCACGAAGTCAAAGACGGTGAGGCACTCCTTTCCCGGGCTCAGCCGCATGCCCCGGCCCAGCTGCTGGGTGTACAGCACCTTGGACATGGTGGGCCGGGCCATGAACAGCACCTCGATGGAGGGGCAGTCCCAGCCCTCGTTGAGAAGGTCGCAGGCACAGAGCACCTGGATCTTCCCCGCGGCAAACCGGTCTGTGAACTCCTGCCGCTCAGACCGCTTCATGCTGCCCCGCACCGCGGCTGCGGCAATGCCCTCCTCCCGGAAGAGCTCTGCCACCTCTTCCGCGTGCTTCACCGAGGCGCAGAACACCACGGTGGGCTTCCCCTTCACATACTCCATCCAGGTGCGCACGATGAGCCGGTTTCGCTCCGGCACGTAGATCTTGTTCTCCAGCTCCCGGACGTTGTACTGGACGCCATTGAACCGGACCTTGGTGAGATCCACATTGGTGTGGATGCGGATCCCCCGCACCGGCACCAGCTCCCCCAGCTCCACCGCGGTCTGGATGTCCAGGCGGTGGGCGGTGTTGCGGAAGATCTCCAGGATGTCCTTGTCGTCCATGCGCTCCGGGGTGGCGGTGAGGCCCAAGGTGAAGGCCGGCTTGAACCAGTGCAGCACCTTCTGATAGGTGTCCGCCGTGGCGTGATGGGCCTCGTCCACGATGAGGTACGAGAACCGGTCCTCCGGAAAGTCCTCCAGGTGCAGGGCCACGCTCTGGACGCTGCCGCACACCACATGGGCGTCCGGCTCCTTGACGCTGTCCATGTACACCCCCACGGTAACCTCCGGCCAGAGCTCCCGGAAGGTGCGGGCGGCCTGCTCCACCAGCTCCTGGGTGTGGGCCACAAACAGCACCGTACCGCCGCAGCGCTTGGCATCGGACACTGCGGTAACGGTCTTGCCGGTGCCGGTGGCGTGATACAGCAGGGCGATGGTCTCGTGTCGCTGCCGCATGTCCGCCAGCGCCTGCAATGCTGCCCTCTGGTGTTCCTTCAGCTCCAGGTCCGCCCCCCGGATGGTCTTGCCCTTCTGGGCGGGGAGGTAGTCCTCCAGGGCCCGGAAGCGGGGATAGTTGCCGAGAAACACCCGCAGCTCGTCCTTTACAGACTCCCGGTCCTGCTGGAGCTGCCGCACCGGCCAGCGGTACACGTCCCAGCCCAGGTGGACCATGCTGTTCTGTTTCAGAAGGTCGTCCCGGAACTTCTCGTGGGACACCACGTCCTTGTTGTGGGAGCCCTCATCGTCCACCTCGATGGCGATCCGGCGGGTGCCGTCCTCCAAAAGGAAGTCCGCATACCGGCTGTTCTGATAGATGTCGAAGAAGGGGTACTGGGTGTAGAGATACCCCGCCTTCTCCGCGCCGAAGGTCTCGCAGAAGACGCTGATGAACAGGTCTTCCGCCGGACTTCCGGAGGCCGAGCGCAGCTTCTGCATCCTCTGCTCCTCCCTTCACACAAAATGCCAGCCAAGCTACTGGTTTGCAATCAAGCTGCAATACTCCGAGAGCGCGGTGTACTCCCGAAGATAGGCACCTCTCTTCTCCTCATCGGTGGCGGCGTACTCCGCATGCCGGCCAAACAGGGCCAGCATCTCCTCCACCGGAATCCACTCCGGCACCAGGCCACGCTCCCGCTCGAGGGCAGTGAGCGCCTGTTCCGCCTTGCCCACCACATCGCAGAGGAAATAGTGGCTGATGTATCGGTACTCCTCGTAGTACTCGACCATGGTGAGAAAACAGGAGACCGGCTCCACCAGATATCCGGTCTCCTCCCGCACCTCCCGGATACAGCAGGCCTCCAGGGTCTCCCCGTCCTCCAGCCCGCCGCCCGGGATCAGGCAGCAGTCTGCATGCACCTCGTGGGAGATGAGCATCCGGCCCTCTCGAACCACGATGCCGCGGCACCCCACCCGGGTCTTGGTAAAGGTCTCGAAGGCGTTGGCGCCCCGGATCTCGATGGTCTTTCCCGCCATGGCACTTCTCAGGGCTCCTGCACTTCCAGCAGGTACAGCCGCTTCTGGAAGCCGCCCCGTTTGGCCGCCTTCTCCGCCCGGATGCGCTCCAGCTGTTCAGCTGTGCACCCCCGGGCAGCTGCCGCCGCCAGCAGTACCTCCAGGAGATCCGCCAGCTCCTCCAGATTCTGCTCCTTGTGGTACTCCGCCAGCTCCTCGTCCAGTTTGGCGTCCACTGCCTGCTGATACGCCTCTGGGGAGAGGGTCCGGACGGAGCAGGTCTTCCCGCTGGCCTCGATGATCTCCGGGATCTTGTCCCGGACCAGCTTTTTGTACACGATGGTCTTCATGGGCTGTCCTCTTCTTCCCCGCTCTCAAGCAGTTCCGTCACTGCAGCTCCAGCCCGTCCTGGAAGGCGTTGCCCACCTTCTCCCCCAGCACCAGATAGGCGTTGTTCACGGGGTCGAAGGTGATGGGGCGGAGCTTGGCGGGGTCGATCTTGCCATCGGTGAGGACGAACTCGTCCGCGCAGACGTTCACGATCTCCCCAACCAGGCGGCAGGACGCGGGATCATAGGACTTGAGTTTGCACTCCAGGGCCATAGGCAGTTCCTGGATCAGCGGGGCATCCACAAAGGCGCTGGGCTCGGTGTGGAAGCCGCACTTCTCCAACTTGTCCGGCACCTCGTTGCCGGAGACGATCCCCACGTAGTCGCAGGGGATGAGGTGGGCCACATCCGCCATGGAGACGGTGAAGGCCTTACGGACCAGAATGTCCTTGGTGGTCTTGTGGCCGGCGCTGATGCAGAAGGAGATCTCCTCATCATCGCTGATGCCGCCCCAGGCCGCGTTCATGGCGTTGGGGACACCCTTTTCATCGTAGGCCGCCAGGATGAACACCGGCTGGGGATAGCAGATGGGCTTTGGGCCAAAGTTGACGCGCATATGTTTTGCCTCCTTGGAAAAGCTTCTCAGCCGGCAGAGGATCTCCTCATCTGCCGGGCAGAAGGGATAGTTGGGAATCTCCGCCGTGGTGATCCAGCGGATGTCGTTGTGCTCTATCTTCTGGGGCTCCCCCACCGCGATGGACGCGTGGAAGAGGGTGAGGTGTACCAGCAGGTCTGGGTACTCGTGGACCACATCCATGAAGACGTCCCCCACAGATACGGTCACGGCAAGCTCCTCCCGGCACTCCCGGATCAGGGCCTGCTCCTTCGTCTCCCCGGGCTCCACTTTTCCGCCCACAAACTCCCACAGCAGTCCCCTGGTCTTGTGGGCCGGCCGCTGGCAGATCATGAAGCGATCCCCTTCCCAGATCAGCGCGGCCACTACCTCCGTAACGGTCATCGAGACACCACCATTTCCTGTTTTCCGGCATTCCTCCGAATGCTCCCCCAATATACCGCACTTCCCGCCCCATTGCAAGCTGCAAGTTCCCCGAAACGGCAGCCGGCGCACCTCCCCCTTCCATACCCGAATTTCTCTTGTCTCTTGCCAAGCCATATCCCGTCTGGTACAATGGCTTGCAGCGCAGAACTGCGCGTATATTAAGGAATACCGTTGGAGGCGATGATTCCCATGGAAGCGTGTGAAGCCTTTTTGAGAGAGACCTGGCCCATTCTGGAGGGCCTGGATTACCCCAATCTGCAGCTGGCCATGGAGGCGGCACAGGGTCGGATCGAGGTACTGGACGAAGACGAGCCGGCGCCGGACGAGGAGAACTATGAGGACTGGGCCAACCTGCGGGAGAACATGGAGGACCTGGTAGAGGACATCATGGATCTCATGGAAGCGGAGGAGGAATAGGGCGATGCTGTCTCGAATCGACACTCTTCTCACCGCCATGATGGAGCACGAGAAGCCGGACGCCCTCCGGATCCAGCACTTCGTGAAGGTCCACGCCTACGCCGGGCTCATCGGCCGGATGGAGCACCTCCCGGACCCCCTGCAGGAGACCCTGGAGGCCGCCGCCATCGTCCACGACATCGGCATCCACCCGGCGGAGCAGAAGTACGGCTCCAGCGCCGGCAATCTGCAGGAACTGGAGGGGCCGCCCCTGGCACGGGCACTGCTCCAAAGCCTGGGCTGGGACCCCGCCCAGGTGGAGCGCATCGCCTGGCTGGTGGGCCACCATCACACATACACCGCCATAGACGGGCTGGACTATCAGATCCTGGTGGAGGCGGACTTCCTGGTAAACCTCCAGGAGAACCACACCGGGCCGGAGGAGCAGGCCAGCGTGTACCGCAAGATCTTCCGCACCGAGGGCGGCAAGCAGCTCTTCCGCACCATGTTTGTCTCCGAGCTCCAACCCTGAAGACACAAAAGAAACCCACAAGGAGGAAACCAATCATGCTGGAAATCGGCACCAAAGCCCCGGATTTCACCCTGGCAGACAAGGACGGCAACCCCGTCTCTCTCCACGACTTTGCCGGCAAGCGCATCGTCCTCTACTTCTACCCCAAAGACAACACCCCCGGCTGCACCCGCCAGGCCTGCGCCTTCGCCGGGGCCTATGAGGCCTTCAAGTCCCAGGATATCGTTGTGATCGGCATCAGCAAGGACTCCGTAGCCTCTCACCAGAGGTTTGCGGAGAAGTACAATCTGCCCTTCATCCTTCTCTCCGATCCGGACCGGGTAGCCATCGAGGGATATGGCGTCTGGCAGGAGAAGAAGAACTACGGCAAGGTCTCCATGGGCGTGGTCCGCTCCACCTACATCATCGGCAAGGATGGAAATATCGAGAAGGTGATGCCCAAGGTGAAGCCGGACACCAACGCGGAGGAGATCCTGGCCTGGCTCCGGGAACAGGCATGATCCGCCCCCTGAACCGAGACACCGCCTTTCTCGCCCAGAAGGCGGAACCTGCCACTCCGGCAGATCTGGCCATCGGGCAGGACCTGCAGGACACCCTGCAGGCCTGCCGGGCGACCTGCGTGGGCATGGCGGCCAACATGATCGGCTTCAACAAGCGGATCATCATCTTCGTGGATGACGATGGCACCCCCAAAGTGCTGTACAACCCGGTGATCCTGAAAAAAGAGGGATCGTACAAGACGGAAGAGGGCTGTCTCTCCCTGCTCGGCACCCGCCCCACCGTGCGGTACAAGAAGGTCAAGGTGCAGTATCAGACGGAGACCTTCCAGACCCGGGTGAAGACCTGGTCCGGCTACACCGCCCAGATCATCCAGCACGAGGTGGACCACTGCGAGGGGATCCTCATCTGACCGCAGCGTTCCCTGTTTCAACCCGCAGTCCTGCCCTTTCTGGGGCAGGATTGGCCTGGGAGGCAAATAGGCCAAGAGGCGCCGCCGTGACACAGGCTGCGAGGAGGTAGTGCTCTCCGCAGCCGGCAAGGCCTCGTTTCGCAGCCGGGATGTTATACCCCGTTCTCAAATATCACGCTCCATGTGTAAGCAAGCAGCCCGCCGGCATGTGCCGGCGGGCTGCTTGCTTGCAAAATCTTTATGCCGAATAATTTATTCATCCTGCATCGTCACAGCTTGCGCAGAATAATCCGGTGCAGCGCGTTCGATATCGCCCGAATATCCTCCGGAGAATTGTCCAGTCCCAGGGAGATCCGGATGGTGCCATCTGCATCCTCGTCTGTACACCCAATTGCCTTTAGCACATGGGAACGCACGGTGCGCCGGCTGTCACAGGCGGAACCGGTAGATACCAAAATGCCCATCAGATCCAGGCAGTGCAGGATCGCCTCCCCCTCAAATCCGGGAAAGGACAAACTCAAGACACCAGGCAGGCACGCAGCATCTCTTCCGTGCTGGATGAACTGGATGTCCTTTATAGAGTCCAGCAAGAGAGCGGTCAGGTTTCGAAGAATCATCTGCTCTTCTTTCAGCAGTCTGCAGTGATCTGCCAGAGCTGTGGCCATACCCACGATGCCAGCCACGTTTTCCGTGCCAGCTCGCATGCCGCTTTCCTGGCTGCCGCCGTCTTCGTGCCGGGCGATCGGGGTGCCGCTTCGGATATAGAGAAAGCCCACCCCCTTGGGGCCGTTAAACTTGTGCGCCGATGCTGAGAGCAGGTCTACACCAAGACTCTCCACGTCCACAGGGATATGGCCCACCGCCTGGACCGCATCTGTGTGAAATACCGCTCCGGAGCGATGTGCGATATCAGCCAGTGCCCGAATCGGCTGGATGGTACCCAACTCGTTGTTCGCCAGCATCACCGAGACCATCCCCACGTCTTCGAACATCGCAGCGTTCAAAACAGCTGGCGGGATGACCCCTTGCGAATCCGGGGACAGGTAGAACACATGCCGAAACCTCTGAACGGCCTGGCATGCGTGCAGCACTGCGTGGTGCTCTATAGCCGATGCAAGCAGCGCTTTGGATGCCTTTTGGGTGGCGGTGTACCCCTTGATGGCCCAGTTGTCGCTCTCCGTACCGCCGGATGTGAAGAATATCTCCTCCGGCTTGGCATTGATACACTGGGCAATCGTCTCCCTGGCGGCGGTGATCGCCTTCCGCGGTTTTCGGGCAAAGGAGTAGATTTGAGAGGGATTGCCGTAGTCCTCCTGGAGCCACGGGAGCATGGCCTGCAGGGCATGGTCTGAAAGTCGCGTAGTCGCGGCGTGGTCTGCGTTAATCATCTCAGTAGCCGTCCGTTCTCCTACGAAAACAGCGTGCAGCCCTCCTCTCGGAATTCTGCGATTTTATCCTGCAGCTCCTCCACTGAGACCCCCAGATAGTCTGCGAAACACTCCATGCAGTAGAACGACTTGGTCTGCTTCCCCAGCAGCTTCTTGTTGATCCCGATGGTGTCCTTCTCGGTGATGGCGCAGCCGCAGGACACACAGGTGTACCGTCTCATCGGCCGAGTCCCCGCACCGCGTAGTTGGCCATCTCGGTGTTGTACGAGGCATCGAACATGCTGATCTGCCGCCGGATGATCCGCCGCATCTTGATGGCGGGATCCAGGCAGTAGCGCCGGAACTCCCGCAAGTTCAAGTCCTCTGGGGACCGCGCATTGGGAAAGAGCAGCTTCAGGTATGCCGTGGACACCCGCAAGACCGCCTCAGTGTCCCGGACATAGGCGTGGTCCGGGACGTCCACCAGCTGGTCCACAATCGCCCGATAGCTGATATCATCCCGCATCATGTGCATGATGGTGGTAAAGTACTCGGAGTTCAGCGCCCAGCCGCAGATCTTCATGCCATTGTTCACCTGGGGGATATCCCACCCCCGAATGAAGCCGTGGAAGCGGTCTAACAGCGCTCCATCTACCCGGAAGATCCCTGGGAGATCCCCCAGCATGAACTTGTAGTCATCCATCAGATCCTGGTCGATATTGCCCAGGAGAATCAGGCCGGCCTCGCCGGTGCCGCTGTAGGTGCCCACCGTGAACACGCCGTTGTTGTCCAGGTATCCCTGGAGAGACGAGCGCATCTCGGACGGGTTGGGAAACTCCGTGGCCTGAATCTCATCGATTGCCACGTAGTCGTTGGTGGATACCAGACCGGGCATCCGCTTGCTCATGTCGTAGAACATCTTAGACCGGGACATGGTGCCGCCGTTAGAGAGCCAGCCGTAGCGGCTGATCGACCCAAAGATGTAGGACTTGCCGGTCCCCTTGGGCGCCAGCTCAATGAGGTTCAGCCGCTTCTCCAGAAACGGCAGCAGGCGGGTCAGGGTGGCGATCTTCTCCCCGTTGTCCCGGTATCCTTCGGCGTTGTAGTCTATCGCCCCTAAGAGCAGGTCGATCCACTCCTCCGTGCTGAACTCCGCCCGGGCATCCTTGTAGAAGTCCAAGTCCACGGTGTAGGGGCAGAAGTTGGTGAAGTTGGTCAGGCGGATCTTGCCCTTCTGGTGGATCTCCTGGATGGGCGCCCGGTAGCCCAACTCTACCAGGCCCCATGTCTCCTGGCTGTTGATGAGCTCGCCCTTCACCCGGTTCCAGACATCCGCTTCGATCACGGTGTCCTTCGTGCTGAGGCCGAACATGGGGAGGTCAAAGGTGATCTCCTTGGTCTTCACATCGATGTTCACGGAGATCTTGGTCAGGATGGTGACCCGCTCATTCTCGAACATGACCCTGTCCTTGATCTGGGTCCAGTCTTCCCGCTTCGGCAGGTAGGTCTCGGCGAACTCCCGCACCTCGTCAACGTCAAAGGCGCCGGTTTCATCCTCGAACTTCCGCAGCAGCCAGTCCCGGAGGAACGCAGGGAGTCCCAAGGTCTTCACAAAGGCACTGGACTTGAGATCCTTGTACACGGCCATGTCTTCAAATATCTCACGAAGCTTTTCTTCCATGTCGTCTCTCCTCACAGAATTCCGCCCTTGTTGGTGCTGCTGCCCGCTCTGCTCACCAGCTCAAAGTGCAGATCCTCAGCCACCACCATGCCGTCTGCCCACAGCTCGGCCGTGTACTTGCCCGATCCCAGACCCTTGAGCGGAAAGGCAAAGTTTTGGCCATCTATGGACCGCTCTGCGGTAAAGGGCGTTCCCTGGACATACAGCACGGGCTCGTGAAGCACCCCATCCGAGAAGAGCTTCAGTACACCAGGTTCCTTATAGGATCGCGGGATCCGGTACGGCTTCACGGTCACATGGATCTGCTTTCCCGGCAGGGTGAGGCAGATCACCGGAACGATGGTCTCCTCTGGGGTTGCACCGCCGTGGGCCTCTACATCGGCCGCACGCCCGCCCCTGAAGCGGTCGTAGCTGGCCAGAATATAGTACTCCCCCTCCGGGATTGCCGCCTCTATCGTCTTCACGTCATCCGAATAAGCACAGACGCGGCCGCAATGGGTTCCCTTGGAGTTCACATCGATGTTGATCACTTTCTCATTGATCACCGCCATACGTGTGGCGCCGTGGTCTGCACTGATCAGGATTCTACGGTTCTTCCCGCTCTCCAGTTTATCAAGGGCTTTCCGCAGCACATCATCCATGATCTCCAGTTCTCGAATCAGATGCAGCGGCGTCTTGGTCACCTGGTAATCGTAGTTCTCTTTCCCGTGGTGAATGATGTCGTCCAACTCCGAAACTTTTGAGGCAGTGCTGTTGATAGTCCAAACCCGACATTAAGCAGCATTTGATTGCGCAGTTAATCGACAATTCAACTTG
>CANRFN010000014.1 GCA_947629915.1 uncultured Oscillospiraceae bacterium
CATGGAAATCTGGTCCATCTATAGCCTGGTCTACGAGGAGACCATGGGAACTGCTGTGTGGCTGTGTCCCCAACAGGCTACAAGCGCCGTCCGTCCGGCATTCTCCTTCCAGTTTGAAGAAGGAGTGCCCGTCTTTGCAACCTGCAGCGATGGCCAGCTCATCGATTTCGATAGCGCCTCCGAAGATCAGGAAGCGCCTGCGGACATGGCTTTGGACTTCCCCGCCGATCACCTGATCTGGTGGGACCCCCATAATGCAGATGGGACCTACGCCTCCCATGCCGCCATCTCCTTCTCCTGTCCCGGGAGGGATGGCAAGTACTGTTTCGGCACCATCTATCTCCGCTCAGATGGGGGAGACCCGCTGCAGGAGGATGTCCTCTATACCGCCACTGTGGTTGGCACGGGACTGCACATCGAGAACGTTGCCTTGGAAGACAGTCCCCATGCCATCGTGACGTACACCCCGGCCCACGGAACCTGAATAGACAACATCGGCCTCCCTGCTGCGGTGCAGTAGGGAGGCGGCTGTGTGTCTAGGGGGTGCGCTTTTGGGAATCTTCAGAAATCCAGGCTTGAGACAAAGTCCTCCAGGGCCGCTTTGTCCACGATCAGGTAGGTGGACCAGAAGTTGTCCAGGTAGATATAGCCGTCTGTGTCGTTCTCATGAAGGAAGAAGTGCAGGGTGAGGCCGCTGTCCAGATGGACGTAGACGTGGATCAGGTCTGTGAGCTCTTCCAACCCGGTGCGGAGGACGAAGGTGCCGCCCTGCAGCAGTTCCAGAAAGTCCTGGGCCGTGTCTTCTTGGCTTGGGCTTAAACTGCGGATGTTGCCCTGGCTGTAATACCAGTCGTCCCAGGCCTGATACTCCAGAGACAGGTAGTGCTCCTGGACGGGGAAGCGGTCTCGGAAGAGATCGGAGCCCGTAACAAGGGTGATCCCAACGGAGTTGGCGAAGTATGCCAGATTGCCGTTGGACTCCTCCAGGCAGACCAGAAATCCGGGATCGGATCCCTGAACGCTGTAGATCTCGCCCTGAATGCTGCCGGCAAAGTCCACGTACCCCTCTGCTGGGGTCCATACGTCTATGGGGCCGGTAACCGTGCCCAGGTGATCGCCTAGCACGGAGGGATCCTCCACCTCAGCCAGCCAGATGAACTGCTTCCCCTGATAGATGAAGAAGGGGATCATGCAGGCGCTGGCATTGGCGTCCAGGGAAACCTCCATGTTGGGGATCGTCACCCCCTCCGTCTGGGTGCCGGAGGCCTGCTCTTTGGGGTCTTGCGCCGGGTAGCAGGAAATCGAATCCGGCTGATTGTTCTCCGCCACGAGGCTCGATGCCCCCGGCTGATGGTAGTGCAGCAGCAGTGCCGCGCCCAGTACCAGCACCAGACAGGCGGCCAAGGCGGCATAGCGGGCGATGGGAGTGCGCTTCTTACTGCGGGCTTTGCTGGAGAGAGACTGCTCCTCTACCTCTTGCAGTATATCATCGTCAATGAGGGTGATCCCTCGGTATAGCGTCTCCGCTTTGTGGTTCATATTCGGATATCCTCCTTTTCCAGTGCGGTGCGCAGGCTGCGGCGCAGCCGGAACATCCGCTGGGCCAGTTTGTTGGAGGGGATACCGGCCTCTTCCGCCAGGGTGTTCAGGGCAACCCCGTGCCAGTACCGGCGGACAAAGAGAACCCGATCCTCCTGGGGCATGGTCCGGAGCCATCGGCTGATGGCGGCACCCAGTTCGGCGTCTTCCACAGCCTTCTCCGGCTCCGCGCCCCCGGGGATGCAGTCCTCCAGTTCGCTGAGCAGCAGGTCCAGTCCGGCGCCCCGCTTCTCCGCGTGGTTGTGGTTCCACCGGTTGATAGCGATCCCCCGGACCACCTTCCCCAGCCAGGGCTTCAGGTGCTGGGGCCGCTGTGGCGGGATCCGCTGCCAGGCCTGGTGCCAGGTGTCGTTGAGACACTCCTCGGTGTCCTCGGCGTTGCCCAACAGGTTGCGGGCGATGGTGCGGCAGTATGGGCCGTACTTGGCCGAGACAGCGGAGACCGCCTCCTCGTCCCGGGCCCAGAACAGGTCTATGATGCGGTTGTCCTCCATGGTGTACCCCCTTCCGTTGGAATGTGCTTGAAAGGCCTTTCTATAGGTATAGTCAGGAAAAAGGGCGGGATATTTGCGATGGGGCAAAAAAGATTTTGGAACGGTGGGTGTTCTCCCAGGAGAGACACTCCATGGGGAAAGAGTACCGCATGCTGAGGTCAAGAGCAAGGGGAATTTCCTGGACCCGGATGAAGGAGATGGCTTGCGGGCTGCCTGTTTTCCCCTGGACAGCGCCGGGCTTTTGGTGTATTCTGGTTCTGGCCTAAAGAGACGGTGCAGGTGCGGGTGCGGACGGCCGGCTGTGCCTTGGTGCGGTGAAGCGCTTTGGCTGGCCGGCTGGAGAGAACGAACTGGAAAGCCGCTGTTACAGACCGATGACAAGCCAGGGAGTCCGGTGCATGGATGCCCTGTACTTGGGGATGGAGGAGAGAACTTGCGGCATCCTCATCTTGCAGGCCAGCCGGTGCCTGGACCATGAGAAATAAATTGGCTGGATGCGCACGGACATGACTGCTCCCGAGACGCAGCAGGGCAGGGAAGAGCAGATTGGACTGTGCTGCCGGTGCCGGCGAGGGCTGGAACGTGTTCGAAAAGGACAAATGGTCTGTGAAGGAGAAATACTTGTCTGCCGGTGCATCGCAAGAAAAGACTACTTCCCGCCTGACCATGCGGAACAGAGGGCTCATCTGCTGACCGGGTGCAGGAATAGGCGACTAAGATATCGGCAGAGTGCTGTTGGTGATGGAGGCGCTCTCCTGTGGCATTTCAGGGCTGCCTGGACGGGGTGGAGCGCAGAAACTGGGACCATGCTGCCGGAGCCCCTCGACTTTTGGACGACTGGATTCCCCCAGGTTCTACTCCAAACGGCAAAATGCCCTTTCCAAACTGTATTAAAATGTCCGAATACAACGAACTGCAATATAGTTAACCACGAATTATGACGAAATCCGGGGGATTGGCAGGCTGCCAATTCACCCGGGGTATCGTTTTAGACAGATACGGGCTGTATGGCCTGGAGAGGAGGAGCTATGAAATTCCTGGTGTTTGGTTCTCTGAACATAGACCGCACATACACAGTGCTCCATTTGGTCCAGCCGGGGGAGACCCTGGCTGCTACCCAGATGAACCTCTATTGCGGAGGTAAAGGCTTCAACCAGGCGGTGGCACTGGCTCGGGCGGGGGCAGAGGTCTCCTTTGCCGGCGCCGTGGGAGAGGACGGAGACATGCTGGCGGATGCGCTCATTGCAGAGGGGATCGACACGAAGCACCTCCTCCGGCTGCCAGGGGCCACCGGACACGCGGTGATCCAGGTGGATGCCGAGGGGAGAAATTCCATCTTGATTCTGGCGGGAGCCAACGGCGCCATCACAGTGGAGGATGTGGAGCGCACCCTGTTGGACTTCGGCCCCGGGGACATGGTGGTGCTGCAGAATGAGATCAGCTGTGTGGCGGAGATCATCCGGCAGGCCAAGTCCCGCGGTATGATCGTGGCACTGAATCCCTCTCCGTGCGACACCCGCGCCATCTCCTACGACCTCGCCTTGGTGGACTACCTCCTTATCAATGAGGGGGAGGGCGGCACCATCAGCGGGTGTGCGCGGGAGGAGGACATTCTCCCCACCCTCCACCAACGGTATCCCCACCTCAAGGTTGTGCTCACCCTGGGAGAGCGGGGCGCTCTGTACCTGGATACAGATGGCAGCATCCGCAAGACGGATGCATACCGAGTGCAGGCAGTGGACACCACAGCGGCGGGGGATACCTTCACCGGGTACTTCCTCTCCCGCCTGTATGAGACCGGAGACAGCGGGGCTGCCCTCCGGACGGCCGCCGTGGCCAGCGGGATCTCCGTGTCCCGGCCGGGGGCATCTCCCTCCATCCCGCGGCTGCCAGAGGTGCTGGAGGCGGAGGCGGCATGGTAGGCTTGAAGTGGCTCTTTTTCGATTTGGGGTCCACCCTCATCGATGAGACACAGGTGTACCGCCACCGGATGGAGGATATGGCCCGGGCGTCTGGGCGCACGGTACAGGAGATCTATAATGCAGAGGTCTCTCTGTACCGGCGCAATCTGCTGGGGGAGAAGAAGCTGGTGCGGCAGCTGGGGTTGCCCAAGCTCACCTGGTACTTCGAGGACGAGCGGCTGTATCCGGATGCTGTGAAGGTCCTGTCTCTCCTGCACCAGGACTACTCCATCGGGATCATCGCCAACCAGAAGAGCGGCGCCGGGGAGCGGCTGCAGCAGATGGGGATCGCCCAGCATATCGATCTGCTGATCTCCTCCGGGGAGGAGGGCGTGGCCAAGCCAGATCCCCGCATCTTCCAGATCGCTCTGGACCGGGCGGGCTGCCGTCCCGAGGAGGCGGCCATGATCGGGGACCGGCTGGACAACGACATCGCCCCGGCGAAGGCCATGGGCATGTACACCAGCTGGATCCGGCAGGGATTCGGTGGGCTGTGGACGCCGGACCGGCGGTCTTACGAGCCGGATGAGATTGTGGACTCCCTCACGGAACTGGCAAGGCGGTATGGTGGTCTGGGAAGAGAATAGAACATCGGACGGATGAAGAGAGCCCGGAGGTCCTTGCACAGCAAGGACCTCCGGGCTCTCTGGCACACTATTGGACGCTCCCGATCATGGCCTCCAGTGCCTTTGCAGCCAGGCTCAGCGGCTGGTCTGCCTGCTTCAGGAAGTACACAGACCGGGTGGGAATGGTCTGGTCCAGTTGAAGGACAAACACATTGCCGGTCCGGATGTCGTCCTCGGCAAAGGCCGTGGGGACAAAGCCGATTCCCAGGCCGCTCTTAATCATGGGCAGGATCATGTCCGCCGTTGCTGCCTCCACATCCGGCTGGTACAGGAGACCCTGGGCCTCGAAGAGACGGCTGTAGAAGAGGGAAGTGGAGGTATTGGGGGCCAGGCCAACCAGGGGATAGCGGGTGAGTTCCTTCAGGGTGAGGGGCTGGTCCTGGAGGAAGTCGAAGGAGTCCCCAGCCACCGGAACTTCCTGGACATCGGCGATCCTGCGGTACCGCATTCCCTTGGGGAGATCGTGGGAGGCGGTTACCACGGCGCAGTCCGCCAGGCCGCTTTTCAGCATCTCCACCGCATAGGGGCAGGTGCCGTTGAACACCCGAATCCGCACGCCGGGATACTTGGTGCGGTATGCCTTCAGAACGGGGAGAAGACAGTAGTGGAGGGCGATCTCACTGGCTGCGATGGTCACCACACCGCTCTCCAGGCTCTGGTTGGCGGCCAACTCGTCCTCCCCGGCCTGGATGTGCTGGAAGGCCAGGGAGATGTGGGCATATAGTTTCTCTCCCTCCGGGGTGAGCTGAACGCCGCGGTTGGATCGGACAAACAGCTTGCAGCCCAAGGCCTGCTCCAGGTTCTTGATGGCTCTTGTGAGGTTGGGCTGATTGCTGCCCAGCACCAGTGCCGCCTGGGAAAAGCCCCTGTGTTTGGCGACGTGGTAGAAAATGCGGTAGCTGTCGTAAGAGAGATTCATGGGTTCCTCCATATCAATCTGATATACCAAAACATCACAATTGGTATTTTACATATAGCTATGCCGGGATTATAATCCGTGCCTGGTCTGGAGTCAAGAGGATTCCAGCCGGAAAGGAGCCTGTATCCCCGTGAACAAGGATTTAACGGTGGGAAGACCGGAGACCGTCCTGTGGCGGTTCTGCGTCCCCCTGTTTGGAAGCATTATCTTTCAGCAGCTGTACAACATTGCAGACAGCCTGGTGGCGGGCAAGTTTATCGGTGAGACTGCCCTGGCCTCTGTGGGCAACAGCTACGAAGTGACTCTCATTTTCATCGCCATCGCCTTTGGATGCAACATCGGCTGCTCCGTGGTGGTGTCCCAGTTCTTCGGTGCGAAGGACTATGGACGGATGAAGACCGCCGTGTCTACCGCGTGCATCTCCAGTGCGGTGATCTGTGTGGCCCTGATGGCGGTTGGTGTTGTGGGCAGTGATGCGCTGCTCCGCATGATCAACACCCCGGCTGAGGCGTTTGCGGACTCCAAACTATACCTGGACATCTACGTCATGGGCCTGCCCTTCGTCTTCTTCTACAACATCGCCACCGGGATCTTCTCCGCCCTGGGAGATTCCCGCACGCCGTTCATCTTCCTGGCGGCCTCCTCCACTGCCAACATCGGTGTGGACATTCTCTTTGTAACCGCCTTTCACATGGGTGTGAGCGGCGTCGCCTGGGCCACCTTCCTCTGCCAGGGGATCAGCTGTGTGCTAGCCATGGCGGTGGTGTTCTCGCGCATGAAGATGATCCAAGCGCCGGGGAAGTTCCAGTGGTTCTCTTTTGCGGTCTTCCGGAAGCTGGCCGTCATCGCCGTGCCCAGCATCCTGCAGCAGAGCTTCATCTCCATGGGCAACATTATCATCCAGAGCCTGATCAACGGCTTCGGAACAGGAGTCATGGCGGGATACTCTGCTGCTGTGAAGTTGAACAACCTTGTCATCACCTCCTTTACAACCCTTGGCAATGGCATCTCCAACTACACCGCTCAGAACATCGGAGCCCAAAAGTTGTCTCGAATCAAGGAGGGCTTCCGCGCCGGTGTAAAACTGGTGTGGCTGCTCTGCGTGCCGCTGGTGCTGCTGTACTTCTTCGCAGGGCAGTATCTCCTCCATCTGTTCTTAGATGAACCCACCGCCACGGCAGTCTCTGTGGGCAGCATCTTCCTGCGGATTCTCTCCCCCATCTACTTCATTGTCTCCACCAAACTGGTGGCAGACGGCATCCTCCGGGGCGCCGGGCAGATGAAGAAGTTCATGGCCACAACCTTTACAGACCTGATCCTCCGGGTGGTCCTGGCGCTGGTGCTCTCCAAGACACCCCTTGGTTCCACCGGAATCTGGTGCGCCTGGCCCATCGGCTGGACCATTGCCACCGCCTGCTCTGTCTTCTTCTACCGCACCGGGTATTGGAACGAGCAGGGGAGCACGCCGAGAGGAACTGGAGTCCCCGCGCCGCTGACACCCAGCAAGGTGAGAACCTGAGGGATAGAGGACAATCGAATATCGGACAGAAAGCCCGGAACTCCTGATACACAAAGGAGCTCCGGGTTTTTGTCTTGTATCACCTCATACCCATACCGTTGGTATAATAATCTCCCTCCAAATTATACGAATAGTGTGTTCCAAAGAGCGCTCTGGTTGGGTATACTTAGAGCAGATCCGGATCTAATCAAGTTGATCAATTGATGAAAGAAGGATAAACTGACATGGTCATGCACCTTGCAGACAACATCCGCGCCCACCGCCGGGCCCGCTCCCTGACTCAGCAGCAGCTGGCGGACGCCCTCGGGGTAACCGTGGGTGCGGTGTACAAATGGGAGGCGAGCCTATCCGCTCCGGACCTGAGCCTACTGGTGGAGCTGGCGGACCTCTTTGACACCTCGGTAGATGTGCTCCTGGGCTATGAGGCGAAAGGCAACAAGCCGGCGGAAACAGCCGCACGGCTCAAGACCTATCTCCGGGAAAAGAACCGGGAGGGACTTGCGGAGGCGGAGAAGGCACTGCTGCGGTATCCCAACTGCTTTGATGTAGTGTACCAAGGGGCCATGCTGTACTACCTGTTCGGAGTTATGGGCGATGACAAGGCGCTGTACCGCCGGTCTGTGGAGCTCATCCAGCGGGCTATGATGCTGTTGGGGCAGAACACAGACCCGGAGATCGGGGAGCTCTCTCTCACCTATGACCTGGCAGGGGCGTATTTCGGCCTCGGGGACTACGACAAGGCGTTGGACCTTCTGAAGATGAACAACCCGCGGAACATCTTTGCAGACACCATCGGGCAGAGCTTGGTCTGCCTTTGCGACAGACCGGACGAGGCAGAGGGCTACCTGTCCTCGGCGCTGGTTACGCTCTCCGTGATGCTGGTCCGGACCGTGATGGGCCTCACAAACGTCTATTTCAAGCTGGAGGACTACACCTTGTCTGAGGCGATCCTGCAGCTGGCGCTGTCGTATTTTGCGGGGCTCAAGCAGGACGGCAAGAGCAACCTCCTGGACAAGCCCTGTGCGGACTTCTATGTCTGCCTGGCCCATGCGCAGATCAACTTGGGGAGGCTGGAGGAGGCACGGGCATCCCTTCTGCAGGCAAAGATGCTGTCTGCCGCTTTTGATGCGTGCCCGGACTACTCGGCGGACAACCTCCGCTTTGTCCGGGGCGGGAAGCGGCACACCGCATTTGATGACCTCGGCAGCTCGGCTGCGGAAGCCGTGTCTAAGGCGGTACACAGCGCAGACTGCGCGGAGCTGGTGGCCCTGTGGGAGGAGATTGGCGGAGAGACGGAGAGCTGAGAGCAAAACAGCAGAGTCAAACCTGCTTTGGAAAGTGGGAAGGCCAGCGGGGATTTGTGGCGCAGTAAACAAGGTCTTGTGACCCCAAGTGAAAATCAGCAGGTGGGGATCCCTTAAGGGGCCCCACCTGCTGATTTGTGCTGTTCAGTTGTTCAATACCCCCGCTAGCGCGATTTCAATCCACCCCGCTTACGCGGAGAATAACGGTCCGTGTCGGTAGCACTCTCGTTTAAGCCCTTATTTCAATCCACCCCGCTAACGCGGGGAATAACTCGGGGACTACGACAAGGCGCTGGACCTCCTGAGATTTCAATCCACCCCGCTAACGCGGGGAATAACGTATGGGGACTGGGGAGACGTCTGGTTTGTAAAGGGATTTCAATCCACCCCGCTAACGCGGGGAGTAACGGCAATCATATACAAAAACGATTGCCACAGCAGTGCAGAGAGCGTGCAAAACAATCAAGGACTACACTGCCTCACTGCATAAATATCGAGACAGCCGAGCCGTATATTGCATAATCGGCCTGATAACCCACCGGGGATTTCGACGCAGCTTCTGGTTATCAGACTGCCAGAACGACTCTTTTGGCACTGCTAGGTATGTTTTGTGCAGCTTTTCAATGCAGCCTCTTACAAGAGAATAATATTGCTGCGAAAGTGGGTGCACAGGCCAGGGTTTGAACAACATGCATACTGTGATTAGGCTGATGCTAGTCCATCTACAACGCACAAATGGATAATAAACCATCAGACCGAGGAAGTCAAGAGCTTCTTTTCCGATAATTATGGGGGGAAGACGGCCGGTCGGACGATAACCCGTGGTCGAGACATGCCATTTTCACCGCCCTTTGTCCAATATGATAAACTAAAAAATGGAAGATGTCAACAGGGGTCAGAAAGAAAGCGCGCATGCGGTCCTTGACGATCTCTAGCCACACGCTAGCATTACGAATAATTTGGAACGAAAATAGCGACTGCGGAATGGATGAGTTTTGAAACTGGCACGGCATGTGGAAAGACTAACCATTTACTGAAATCCGTTCCTGCACCCTAACGCAACGATATCCCAATTTCTGGCTTTCCAACAATGGGGGAGTGAAAAAAGAGGAAAATTCGTTGAAAAATAGTTTCAAGAAGTATAGACGATTTCCACGTAGTCGTGATATAATGCAGCGTATTTTCTCCATCGGCTCTGGAGGCTCTCTTGCCGGATGTTGGTGGATTCAAAGGGAACGCCTGGCCCAAAGGGACGAGGCGGTACAAAGAGCCCCACATTATGAAAGGAAGGCATGGTATGCGGATTAAAAAGAATGGCAAGCGTGTCCTCTCCGGGATCATGGCACTGGCCATGATGCTCTCACTCCTGGTATCTGGAGTGTATGTGGCATCGGCATCCCCGGAGTACGCTGATGCGGATCCCAATGCGCTTGGCGAGTTCGAACTGGAGATCCGTCAGAAGATCACAGACAAGGACCCGAACTTCAAAGCAACCCTTACTGACACTGACAACGGCAAGAGCTATACGGTGCCGTTGGCGCAGCTAAAGGGAGAAAACGGTTTTGCCGGCACGTATTCGGGGATCCTGGAGGGTACCTACACCCTCACTGTTACCGGCAATCACTACCTTACGTATAAGCAGAGCATTGTCAGTCAGAACGATCGCATCTCGATCAAGCTGTATAACGATGACCAGGTGAACGAAGGCCGTGCGGAGAACCAGCGCTTCGGCGTGATCAGTCTCGGCGATTTTAACGGCGATCATCAAATCGATGACGCAGATGCAGATGTGGTGCGGGCCAACATCGGCAAGACCGACTCCATCTACGACATGGATGGCGATGGCGACGTGGACCTGGTGGACCTGGCCTATGTGGTGCGCAACCGCAACGGCAACGAGCAGGCCATACTGGTGCACACCGCCTCAACGCTGATGCTGCAGAAGGCAACGGTCCAGGAGGGCGAGAATACAAAAATTAAGGCGCCTGAAGGTAAGTCTGTTGCCGCGGTCATCTTCGCGCATGATACGAAGGAAGCAGTTACACTGACGCCTACAAAGGACGAGCCAATCAGCAAGTCTAACCCGGTGGAGATCACCGCTGAGATCCCCGGTGCCAGTGACACCAGCGGATCTGCCACCGAAGTAAAGGCGGAGGCTATCACCATCGCGCCGCCTACTAACGTTGAGAACGCCATGACGTCCGGCGTTGTGAATGTCACTGCAGAGGATAACGGCAAGGAAGTGGTTTATCATGCTGTGGTGAACGATGGAGAGAGCACCGCGAAAGCCATTTATCACACCATGGCCATCGCCAAGCCGCAGGCAACCAGCGAGACCGTGAACGCCCAAGAGGTCACCATCGAGAAAGACGGCACCGTGGTCATCAACCTGGGCAAGAAAGTGGCCATCAAGAAGGTCAGTATCCGTGTCACGGGAACCCAAAACGGCACCAAACTGGCGGAGATCGCCAGCGTACAGTTCCTCGGAGACTTTGCGGAGCGGATCGCTGAGCCGGACCTCTCCATCCCCACCATCGACCCGAGTAGCGTCCACAACACCGAGGGCGAGTACAAGCAGCTCACCTTCTCCTGGAACCAGCAGACCAACGTCACCGGGTATGAGGTCTCCATCTCCGGCCCTGGCCTGAACGTGGTGCGCTCTGTGGCCGCAGCAGACGGTACCACCTATACCTTCATGTCGGACTCCTTCAACGGTGATGTGGACGCCTTCCAGTCCTATGCGTTGAAGGTGCGCTCTGTGAGCGGCAGCTGGCGAAGCGACTGGTCCACTCCGGTGAACTACGTGATCACCTGTACGTCCAAGCCGCCCACGCCGGAGTATATGAATGCCCAGGGTGCGGTGAACGGTCTCAAGATCTCCTGGCGTGCCCTCTATGACACCGAGTGGTGGGACCTCTACTACCGCGAGAAGGGTAGCACCGGTGCCTACACCGAGGTGAAGCACCTTACCAAGAACGAGTATCTCATCAGCGGCCTGATCGCTGGCACCGAGTATGAGGTCTATGTGGTGGGCGGAAACCGCAACGGCAATAGCGGCAACTCCCAGACCGTGGTGGGCAGTGCGCTCACTGCTGAGGGTGTCAAGCTGCCCATGTTCGGCCTCATCAACCGGACCGAAGATCGGACGAAGCTCTCCTCGGATCACATCACCATCAAAGGCACTACGAACGGAGACAGAACAACTCTGTATCTAAAGAACAATGCCACGGTCAACGGTGCGCTGGGTACCACGGAGGACTGGAAGGTGATCGCGGACAGCGATCCCAACACCTACCTCAGCATCAACGACTGGGACGCCGGCGTTGTCTATGGGGGCTTCCGCGGACCCGTAGTCACATTGGACCAGAAGTACACCATCGGCTCCCTGCGCATCGCCCCCTGTGAGACCTACCCGGTGTACATCAATCAGGTCCTCATCGCCTACAAGACTGAGGACGGAACCATCACCCCCAGAGAGCAGCGGCTGGGCACCTCTGTCTACACCAAGTATGACAGTCAGAACCGCAAGTACCTGGAGGTCATCTTCGACAAGCCCATCACCACGGACTACATCGAGGTCCATACCACCGGCACCTGGGGCGGCTGTGCTCCCCTCACCATCGCGGAGCTCGGCATCTACAAGTACGACCCCCTGATGGACGATGTGCACAACCTCTTTACCGATGAGTCTGAGCTGACACTGAAGGACACCGTGACAGAAGACGACATCCAGGCCCTCTACACCAGACTGGACACCCCTGATCCGGAGACCGGCGAGACCAATCCCCGCTATGACGTGATCAAGCAGCTGCTGGACTATGCAGAAAACCTGTTCCGGGATGCCGTGCAGGACAACCCCATCACCCTGGATTCCTCTGTCACCGCCAGGCACGATGGCCACCTCGGCTTTGCCCAGTCCCTCTCGGACAACCAGCCCTTGGGCTATGTGGCCGCCGCCGGAGAAACCGTTGTGGTGTATGTCTCCAGCAGCACCGAGTCCCTGGGCGCCATGGCCAGCCTGAAGTTTGTGGTGACCCAGTACCACCCCGAGGTGAGCTCCTGGGCGAAAGAGGTCACCAACCTGAAGGTGGGCCGCAACGAGATTCAGATCCCCAGCCTCACCACCACTGAAAAGGAGAAGGGCGGCGCCCTGTACATCTACTACAACGGCAACGCCAATGCGAAGACTTACACCATCCGGGTGAAGGGCGCCTATCCCATTCCCATGCTGAACGTGGACGGCCTCACCGATACCGCCCGTACCCAGGCCATTGACGCCTATGTCACTGCCCTGGAGCAGTATGTGCCCACCATCCAGGAACTCCACAACCAGCATCACAGCGGCGGCAGCGCCTACGTGAACTACGCGTACGATGAGACGAACTGCTTCTTCAACTCCACTGAGATCGTCATGGAGAACATGTTCTTCAGCTTCCCGGCATCCCAGGTGCTGGCCGGCCTCAACGCCAAGGGCGGCAGCAGCCATGAAGGCCGGGTGCAGGCCCTCGCCGATGCCATCGCCGCCACCGAGCAGGAAGTGAAGCTCTTCTACCAGTTTAAAGGCCTAAACGAGCTTGCTTCCGACACGGACCGCTATCCCAGAACCCGCCTGAATATCCGCTATCACCAGATGTTCACCGGCGCCTTTATGTATGCCGGCGGCAAGCACATCGGCATCGAGTGGGGCAGCGTACCGGGCCTGGTGGAGACCACACCCATCACCACGGACGACCAGGGCAGAAAAACCGGCGGCGGATACAGCGGCTGGGGCGTGGCCCACGAGATCGGCCACTGCATCAACGCGGCCGCCTATCAGCGGGTAGAGGTCACCAACAACATCTTTGCCCAGTTGGCCCAGACCGATGAGACCAACAAGACCTTCCGGGCTGCCACTGCTGTGGGTGAGGACGGCCCGTACACCTATGAGAAGGTCTACAAAGCTGTCGTGGCGGGCAACACCGGCCACACCGGAGACCTGGGTGTGCAGCTGGGCATGTACTGGCAGCTCCACCTGGCCTATGACAAGGGCTACAGCTACAAGTTCTACGACACCGCCGAAGAGCAGTTGAAAAACCTCTTCTATGCCAGAGTGGACTCCTACTTCCGCAACCCAGAGAAGGCAGACAAGGCCTATGAGGATGCCTTTGGTCAAGCGGGTATCAAGCTCTCCCTGACAGGTGATGCAGATCAGAAGTTCATGCGGGTCTGCTGTGTCGCCGCCATGAAGGATCTGCTGGACTTCTTCCGTGCTTGGGGCTTTACCCCGAACGAGGAGACCGTGGCCTATGCCTCCCAGTTCGACAAGGAGAAGCGCAGCATCCAGTTTATCGATGACGACTCCCGTCTCTATGCTATGAACGGTGGTACCGGCATGTCTGCTGGCACTGTCGTAGATGCAAAGATCACTAACGCTCAGGACAGACGCATTACAGACACCAATCGGGTGGAGATCACCCTCGGCAACACCAACACCAATTCGGGTGCCATGCTGGGCTATGAGATCTACCGCAACGACAAGCTGGTTGCCTTCGTGCTGGCCTCTGAGACCAAGTACACAGACATCGTGGCCACCGAGAACAACCAGGCCTTTGTGTACAAGATCATCGGCGTAGATAAGCTGCTGAATGAGACCAAGCCTCTGCTCTTGGACGAGGTGAAGGTGAGCTTCGAGAACGCCCTAGCCAAGGACAACTGGACCATCGAGACCAACATGCGCAGCGATGCAGACGAGTACCACAAGGCCGGCGAGGGATACTACGTGGAAGATGAGTACATCTCCGGCGCAACTCTCCTGTTAGACAACAAGAGCGAGACCGTGTACACTGGCAATGTGATCACCCAGCAGACGAATGTGTCCACCGGAAAGCCGGTGAACACCAACGCCAAGAGCGCCGAGATCATCATCAACCTGGGCGGCGTGCAGCAGGTGGCAGCCCTCAAGGTGACACCCGGCGGCTCCGCTGGCATCAAGAACTACACCATCGCCGTGAGCAAAGACGGCACCAACTGGGAGACCGTAAAAAGCGATACCCTGGAAGGCAAGTATGGAGAACAGCGTCTGTACTTTAATAAGATGCAAGCAGACGGCACACCCGATCCCTACATGTACGTCTATGACGCCTCCATGGTGAAGCTCACCGCTGTGAACCAGATGACCATCTCCCTGGCGGAGATTGACATCCTTGGTCCCACCAGCGACAACGTGGAGCTGGTCGAAGGCGGCTTCGGCAAGTTGAAAGAGGACTATACCTATGACAAGGATAGCGATCCCGTCCCCGCCGGCACCATCGTCTTCTACGGCACCTACAAGGGCGACCCCGCATACAGCGTGGTGCTCCTGAAGGACCAGAACGGCAATATTCTCAGCGGTGACCAGGTCATCCTGGCCGAGACCACCAAAGAGGGCTATCTGGGCAACACCAGCGATGGCAGCTACCTGTACTGGCTGGTGGACCCGGATACCAAACAGACGCTGAAGGCAATCCCGGAGGGCCTCACGGCTGTGAAAGCCGAGCTCTACCGGGTGATGGACGCCAATAATATGACCGATGAGCGTCTCACCAGTACCTCTCTCACATACACCCTCCCCACAGGCGAGCTTCCCGTAGTGGAGATCAAGGGTGAGAACCTGCCGGCCACCGTGCCCGGCGCCCACACCGCAAGCATCGCCGATGAGGCTGTGCCGCTGGTCTCCTCCGTCTACGAGGCGAATAGCGCCGCCTACATCATGAACGACTTGATGCGGATCTCCGCATACGAGCAACCTGTAACCTTCACCTACGACCACGACACCAACCTCGCCACCGTGGCCCTCTTTGCCAGCGATGAGCCCATCGCCGTCCATGTGGCGGTACAGCTCACCGGCACCCTCCCCAAGGACCTCCAGTTCCTTTGGGATGACGCATCGTCAAACAATGTGTACCGCGCCCACACGCTCACGACCATCGAAGGCGGCGGCATGCAGCTGGACATCTACGTGGTAGCCCATTCCGGCGCCCTGGGCAGCAGCTCCACCCCCGGTGAACAGACCCACACCAAGGTGGTCTCTGGCGTCATGCCCCTCTATGAGTGCGAGGGCACCGGCGGACGGATCTACGCCACCGCCGACAAAGTGGACCATGTGAGTCTGACCTACGATCTCGTGCAGCACGATGCAAACCTTGAGGCCGCAACGGTCTTCAAGACCCAGCAGGAGATGTGCCCCCACGCAGGCAGAAAAACGGAGAAGGTGCCCGCGGACTGCTATCACACCGGATACGTGTGGGACCACTGCACGGACTGCGGCACTACTTTCAGCAAAGAGATCCTGCCAGCGTTGAACCACGATTTCGATGACGGCGTGTGCACCCGCTGCGGCGCCCTGAAATACATCTACCTGGACGCCGAGAACGAGAATCTTGTCTATGACGGCGCTGCCGTGTCCTGCACGAAAGATTCCACAGGAGATTTCTCCTTGGGCGGCGTGTACAGCACAGGCAATGATGTGGATATCATCGTAACATGGCATGAGACCAGCATAGACGGCCACATCGGCGAGGAACTCCCCTATGGCGCTCCCAAGGATGCTGGCGAGTACTGGGTCAAGGTCCAGGCCATTCCCCGGGACGGATCCGCCTCTGAGTTCGAGGGTGAGGACAATCCCTATGAGGACCACAGGCAGTTTGTGATCGCCCCTGCACCGTATTCCTTCACCAACCCCGAAAAGGGCAAGACCGTCTCTGTGGGAGACCCGTACCCGCCGGATCGAACACTGGAGGCAACTGGTATCACCGACGAGACCGTGACCGGCACCTTGAACTGGTATCTGGATCCGGACCATCTGGAGCCCGCGTTTGGCCACTTCCACACCGGCGGCGCGGTGACCCTGTACTGGGTGTTCACGCCCAGTGGCGATGAAACGAACTACGTCAGTACAACTAAATCCGGGTCTGAGGTCTATACCGTGGAAGGCACTACCTCCCCGCTGGAGATCGTCTGCGCCACCTCCATGACCTACGGCGAGAGCACGCAGATCCATGTCCAGGGCGGCGGCGGTACAGGCGTCATCACCTACACCGTGACCTCTGCGTCCGGCAACGGCAGCGCCACCATGAACGGCAATCTGCTCACCGCCACCCATGCGGGCACCATCACCGTGAGCGCACATCAGGAGGCATCTCCCGGCTATGCGGCCTCTGACAGCAACATCGTCACCATCACCATCCGGAAGGCGACCCCGTCCGGCCGCCCTGACTACACACCCATCACCCGCGGCGGGCACACCCTGGCAGATGCCCACCTCACCCAGAGCGGAACCTTCACTGATGGCAACGGCAACCCCGTGGCCGGCACCCTGAGCTGGGCTCTCTCAGACCAGACCATCGTAACCCCCAACACCGCCTATGAGTGGGTCTTCACGCCCAACGACACCGAGAACTATGAGATCATCACAGGTGTCATCACCCCGTGGGTGGTGTCCGGCAGCACTGAGCCCACTACAGAGCCTGTACCCAGCACAGTGCCCGGCACCGTACCTGGCACCGTACCCAGTGCTGCACCTACACCCAGCACCGCACCCACACCGATCCCCGTTGAACCCGTACCCTCTACGCCGGCGCCCTCTGCCAAGGTGGAGGTCACGACCAATGAGAAAGTGGTGAACGGCAACCCCGTGAGGGAGACCGTGGTCAAGCCCACAGCCGTGATCGCAAAGGGCGTTGCCACTGTGACCATCAGCGAGGAGACTGGCGATGAGATCGTGGCAGCTGCTCTGAAGAACGAGAGCAAGACAGTAGTGGTGGCACCGGTGGTATCCAAGGACGCCGCCCGGGTAGAGGTATCCCTCCCCGGAAAGACCGTCCTGGCCATCGCCTCCAAGACCGCGGCTGACCTGCGGATTGAGACCGCTGCCGCCTCTGTGACCGTGCCCAACCACGTCCTGGACAACCTGAGACCCAGCCGCACCCTCACCATCTCGGTGGAGCGCAATGACAACAAACTGTCCCTGGAAGTGGCCGTGGACGGCAAGGCAGTAGAGAAAGTAACCGGCGAGCTCCGTCTGGAGATCCCCGTTACCAACTGCAAGCCCAGCACTGTGGTAGTTCTGTTGAAGAAAGACGGCACCCGGGAAGTGATCCGAACCGCACTGTCGGACGTGGAGAACAAAAAGGTGATCGCCTCTGTGGACGGCAGCGTCCAGCTGCTTATCATGGACAACCACAAGGACTTCGCCGATGTGCCCGCCAACGCCTGGTACGCCGAGCATGTGGATTTCGCCTCCAGCCATGAGCTGATGAACGGCGATGAGAACGGCAACTTCAGACCGAATGACTACGCCACCCGCGGCGCCATTGCAGCCCTCCTGTACAACCTGGAGCACAACCCCGAGGCAGGCGAACCGGTCTTCCCGGACACCACCGCCAAGGATTGGTACACCAATGCTGTGACCTGGGCGGCCACCAACGGCGTGGTTGCCGGCTACGGTGACGGTACCTTCGGCGCCAACGACAACATCACTCGCGAGCAGATGGCGTGCATCCTCTTCAACTACGCCAACTTCAAGGGCTTGGACACCAAGGCCACCTCGGACTTTGATGGTTTCTCTGACGCAGACTCCATCAGCGGCTGGGCCGAAAACGCCATGGAATGGGCTGTCTCCAACGGGCTCATTAAGGGCGCAGATGGCAAGCTGAATCCCAGCGGAACTGCCACGCGTGCTGAGATTACAGCTCTGCTGCGGAACTTCTGCACCTACCTGGCGCAGTGAGCACTACCCAGTCCCCCAATAGTCCATAGCGAAAAATCAACAGGTGCGGATCCCAAAGGGGATCCGCACCTGTTGATTTGTGCTGTCCACTTGTCCAATCCGCCCCGCTTACGCGGGGAACAACTTCGATACTGCTGTGGATCTCTATGACAATGCAAAATTTCAATCCACCCCGCATACGCGGGGAACAACCCAGAGGTGATCGCCTCCATCACGGACTTCATTCAATTTCAATCCACCCCGCTTACGCGGGGAACAACTGCAGCATGTCCCGCCGGCTCTGGAGGCGCTTGTTATTTCAATCTACCCCGCTTACGCGGGGAACAACCGGGGCAGCACCAGCGGAACAGGCAGCACAAGCGATTTCAATCCACCCCGCTTACGCGGGGAACAACTAAGCGAGGACCTGTGACCCACAGTAATCCATAACATTTCAATCCACCCCGCTTACGCGGGGAACAACGGCAATTTTATACAAGAGAACTGCCGCTACAGTGCAAATGGTGTGCGGAACAACCAAAAACTATACTGTTTCATCGTATAAATCCTAAGACAGACGAGCTGTATTTTGCAGATCAGCCTGATAACCTACCAGGGATTTCAACACAGCTTCGGGTTATCAGACTGCCAGAACTACTCTTTTCGCTCAATCCATCTGCACCGCGCAAGCCAATAGTAAACCATCAAACTGCAGAAGTCAAGTACTTCTTTTCCAAAAATCAAGGAGAGACCGGGTGAAGACGGCAAGGCCACTTGGGGCAGTTTGTCTTTGTCGTTTCGGAATGTAACATTCGGCCTGTCACACGAGTGCTTTCAGAACGCTGGTCTCGCCAATGGAATCATAGAGCTCGCTCACATCGTGGCCGATGAGGCGCATGGCCACGTCATGGAGATTTTCTGCTGGTTCAGCCGATGGGTTCATAAGCGCAAGACGAAAAATGTCTAATCAGCATTGGACAATTCGAAACCATCCGAACAGTCGAAAGCGGTTAGGCACGAGGTGAAACATGCACCCGTGCCTGGCTGCTCTCCTGTAAGGGAATTGATGCTCAGGGCTAACAGTTTATCCGTTAGCCTTGAACATGCCGGAAATGGCTCTCAGAGGAGCAGCATAGGCACTGGAGAGGATAACGCTGGAGATGGCAGGGATATTGTCTCGGACTGCAGGGGACCACTCCACGCGGATTTCTACCTTGGCTTCGGGACAAAGAGTGCAGAGGCTGGCAACGCTATCGCAGACGTCTGCGCTCACCGGGATGGACAAGTCGGCACCTGTGTCGATGGCGGTTTTGAGGGAGTGGATGCCCTCGAGAATGTGCCGGGTTGCCTGCCTGGTGAGCGATGTGGCGCATGTATCAGCATTGAAGATTGCAGAGTGTTCAAAGGGAGTGCCGTCTGTGTCCAGGAACAGACACAGTAGAGGGACGATATAGCCGCCGCTGTGCTCGGTCTGACCGAAGCGGCATTGGCGGACGAATAGCTGCACAGCATCCTCAGTGCAGTCTTCGAGACCATTCCCGAGGTGCAGTACATCTTGCGCACTTGACGTAATCAGGCTTCTGGAACTTGCGTAGAGTGAAACGCCGGTATCAAACGGAATACTGCCGAGTTCGATGCATGGAGCATCAATTCGGATGATTAGGATGTCTGCGTTGGGGTTGAGCAAGGTCCGGACTACATGCTCAATGGGCCTACCCTCGAGGTCTGCAACGTCCCGGACAGCCAGATACATGGCAAGAGCGTAATCATGCAAGGTTGAATCGAGCGGGATTGAAACCTGTTCGAACTGCTCCCCGTTGTTATACTTACAGACAGCGATGCCCTCACGCTTTTGGTCCAGGGCCACCCAGCCGTTTGCCTGCAGGTATCGCACGAAGGCAAAGGGGGTGACATGACTGGACAGCTCCTTCAATCTGGGATCAATCATCTACTACACCTCCTGATGTTCGGCGGATTGATTCGCCTTTGGCTGAGCCCCAAACGTAGTGGCAGCCAGTGTTGGCTGTTTACCATGTTTGATTGCCTCCTTCTGTCTTTTGCGCGGAAAATCACACATTTTGTATTACATTTTTCTGATGATCATGGGGGTCGTGGATAACATTTACACTATAATAACATATGAAATTCCTCGTGTCAACAGAGATGGTTTGGCGGGTGTAAAAGAGCTCTGTCATTTCAGAGTTTAGTAGTGGGAGGCGCTGTACTGCTCAATATGCACTGCCGCGGGAAATGCTTGCAGTACAAGGGGGTTCAAACTTCTGAAGGGTAGGGCTTCTGCATGGAGAGCCTGTTTTTGGATGTTTTTTAAGGTTTTTTTGGGTGCCTCAGTGGTTTGATCTGTCTTGATAGTAAAATAGATTAAAGAATCGAGAGAAAAATTATAGGTGGATTGAAATGAACAGTTGTTTCACACGGTCCAGCGTGCTATGCTCTGCCTCGTGAGAGACCATGCAGTTGTTTGCAGCAAGACCAAGAGGCACAACACCATATGTGTGAAGCTGTTGAACGAAAATAATCAAAAAAACCTCCTGCACTTGGCAGGAGGTTTTCGCATTTCGAGGGATTGGGACAGTGGTATTTTTGCTCCGATCTATTCTACATCGTACACGTACTCCCGCTCTTCGGTGCGTACGGTGTACACTACAAAGCCATCGTAGACGAGCTCGCCGTCCTCGGAGTTGGGCTCCAGGCAGCCGGGGGCGTAATCGGATGAGATGGGCTCACCGATGGCATCGTAGAGCTCATTCACATCGTGGTCGATGAGGCTTATGGCCACATCACGGAGATTCTCTGCTGTAGCGTTGCCACCGGACGCTGCCGGGGGATCCGTAGACTCAGCGGGAGGATCGGTTGAATCTGCAGGAGGATCGGTGGGATCGGGTTCAGAGGTGGCCGGCGGGTTTGTTTCCGGCTCGTTTGTTGCTGGCGGGTTTGTTGCCGGGGGATTGGTGGCAGGGGTGTCATTTCCACCGCCGCAGGCGCTCAGGGAAAAGGCAAGCACGAGGCATGCCGCAAGGGCTAGCAACCGTTTCATTTTCAGGTTCTCCTTTTCTATTTAGGTCAGTTCAAACCGGTACGGCGATCTTGACATGAGTCAGTCGCCGGAGAGGGGATCGAAGTCTGGCGATGTACTGTATAGCAGTTCTGTGAAGTAATCCCCTTTGCTGGGACAGGCCGTGGTAGCTCTTTGGGCAGCAGTGTTGTTGAACTGCCACCAGGAGGAGGCCAGCGGCGTGAAACCGGAGGTGGTGAAGTATCTCCGAAGGCCCTGAGCGCATGGACTATTTTGCATACTTTTAGACAGAGTGGCATTTCCGGGACTCACCTGAGAGGCGGCGGCCAGGCTCAGCTCGTGCATCGGGGTGGGCATGGTGTACCGGTCAAAGGCTGTGCAGCGGAAGTACTTATAGTTGGACACCTGCTTGATTTCGCCGGCCTTCATCCGTACAAGGGAGACATCCACCGCAAAGCCTACCTGATGCTGGGATGGTTCGCCGGAGACAAACCAGCTGATGTCCCAAGGCGCGGTGGAGACACCGGCCTTAACATCCGGGTCCACCTTGGCCATCTCCGCCACGGCGGCAGCTACAGACTTCTGCGTATCCAGCGGGCGGAACGCCTGATAGATCTCCAGGCAGTTTCCCTCAGCCAGGACCTTGTGCTGGGCGGCACAAACATCCCTGGCGGCCACATAGAGCATGGGCATGATGTACTCATTCCGGTTGAGACGGACATTGAATGCGTAAGTGCTATAGAAGATCTTACCGGTTACGTTGGGGATGTCCTTGCCGCAGGAGGTGAAGACGGAGCCGGAGCAGTTGGTGTCGTTATAGAGAATGGAGGGGATCACATCCGGCAGGTTGATGAAGCAGTACCGGTGCTCGATCCAGCCGGTGGTGAGGGTCTCACCATACAGAGAGTTGGGGTCAATAAAATTGATGTGCCACCAGTCCCCTACCTCTTCGATGATCTGAAATCCGGTTCCAGGCACCAGAACGGCTATGGCACCATGAAATTGCGTAGAACTCAGGGATTGAACGCTGGCACCTGCTGGATCAGAGAGGGATGTGGCGGTGGAAGCCAGCTTGTAGCCAGCCCTGTCTCCGGGGTTGGCAGGCCACACCGGAAGGCTCACGCTGGCAAAGCCTGTGGCGCCGGATATGGGCAGTTCCAGGCCGTTGTCCAGCAGCGGGGGAACCTCTATGTCCAGATCATAGGTGGTCTGGTAGGGAACCACATTGGGGTTGATCGTTATAGCCGGATCTTCCGCAGGAACTGGGGTGGCAGTGGGCTCCGGGGTTGCTGGCGGATCCGTGGGCGCTGGCGGTGGATCTGTTGCGTTCGGATCCGTGGAATGCACCACGATCGGCGGGAAAGAAAGAGTAGGATCCTCAGTCGCTGCGTCTGAAGGCGGTACTGTGGGTGCCGGTGTCGGGGTGGGGGTTCCGCCGCCGCAGCCGGTGAGTGTCAGGGCAAGCAGCAGGCATGCTGCAAGGGCAAGTGCAATCTTTCTTCTCATCTTTCTCTGGGCCCTCCTTAGGTTATGGGCTGATATGGGTTTTGTCAGACGGGCTCATTGCGGCCCCGGTACTTCCATTTGTCTCCGCTGTCTACAAACCGCCAGAAGTACCAGATATAGTCCTCCCGGTTGCGGTCGTGATACCAGCGCCAGGCCATCTGGGTGTCGTAGATGTAGGAGACGCCGCCCTCGGAGATCTCCACCCAGGAGTGGGCATCTCCCAACAGGGTGCCGCTGTACACCACGGGGTCATAGCCCAGCCAGCGGGCCAGGTAGTAGAAGACGGAGGCGAAATTGTAGCAGTTGCCCCGGTTTTTAGAGAGCATCTTCTTTGCGGCGTTGAGGACAAAGGCCTTGCTGTACGGGTTGCTGGCGTCTGCCACATCGGACTTCCCATACTTGAAGGAGTCCCGGCAATACGCAAAGACCGCCTTCAATTTGTCTGCCTGGCTCATGTTATCGGTGCAGACGGCGCTTAAGATCTTGGCGAGGCCTGCGTCCACCTCCGCATCTCCGGTGGTCTGCCGGCCCTGGGCGTTGAAGGTCCAGGTGCCGTTCAGGGTGGTATTGCGGAGGATGTCACCCTTGGAAGCGTCATAGTAGTAGCTGTACCCGTTGTAGAGGTGGAAGCCGGTGGTGGTGAAGTCCGCCGGAAAGACAGAGGCGGGGGAGGTGAAGCCGGTCCAGGTCTCCGCGGTGCCGCTCTTGGCATAGGTGTGAGACACCGATGCCTCCACCACATGGTAGTAATACCAGGCGTTGGCCGGGACATCCAGGAAGAACACCGGGCGGTTCTGCTGGATGGATGCGGCGTCCGGGCTGCGGCCCAACACCAGGTTGAAGAGGGCTGCCGTCTCCGCCCGGGTGATGGTGCCGCCGGGGTGCAGTTTGCCCTCGTTGTCCCCGGAGACAAAGCCGTATGCCCGGGCGGAGCGGATCGCCGGTGCATACCGGCTGGTCTCGGAGACGTCCGGGAAGAGCGCCGCATCCTCCCGCTCCGGGAAGAAGAACATGATGTAGTAGATCAGCTCTCCCTTGGCGATGGCCTGATCCCCCTGGAAGGGCTTGTCTGGGGCGATGATTCCCAGAGAGGCCAGGGCATTGGCGCCAGGGGCATACCAGCTGCCCGCCGGTACATCCGGGAGGGAGGCGGTGTTGGCCGGGACAAAGGAGAGGCAGTTGTAGATCAGCATGGCGGCCTCCGCCCGGGTGAGCACTTTCATCGGCTCGAAGAGGCCATTGCCCACGCCGCTGAGGTAGGCATCGTGGTCCTCGGAGACCAGAGTGGGCATCTCGGGCGCGGCTGCAAGGGAAAGGGGTGCTAACAGGCCCAGGGATAGAGACAGGGCCAGAAGAAGGGAAATACAATGTTTCATCGTGCGGTACCTGCTGTGTCAGTGGAGGCGGGTGGATTCCGTATAGTGGAAGGTGTTACTGGTGTCCTGGAGGTGATAGAACTTCCAGTTATATCCGGCATAGCCCCAGTCGTGGACATAGCGCCACTCCAGTTGGGTGTCGTAGATGTACTCCTTGCCGCCCTCGGGGATCACGGTCCAGCAGTGCTCATCGTCCGGATACAGCACGGTGCCCGCCACCAGGGTGGTGTCGTAGCCGAGCCAGCGGCTGAGGTGGTAGAAGAGGGCGGAGAAGCTGTAGCAGTTGCCCTTGCCGGAGGAGATCATCTGCTTGGCAGATGCGTTCACAAAGGCGTGGGTGAACTCCGCTGCCGTGGGCACATCCCGCTTCCGGTAGCTGTACGTGTCGCGGCAATAGCCGAAGAGGGTCTTCAGGTTGGCGGCCGGGTCTGCGCTGTCCTGGCACTGGGAGAGGATGATCTTCCGGAGGGCGCTGTCCAGTTCCGCGTCTCCCGTGGTGTATTTGCCATCCTTGTCGAAGGCCCAGGTGTTCTGCAGGGTGGTGCTCCGGAGGATGTCCCCCTGGGCGGCGTCATAGTAGTAGGCGTTGCCGCTGTAGAGGTGGAAGCCAGTGGTGGTGAAGCCGGCGGGCAAGACGGAGTCTGGAGCGGTGAAGCTGGTCCAGGTCTCCACGCCATCGTGCTTGGCGTAGGTGTGGGACACCGCCGCCTCCACCACATGGTAGTAATACCAGGAATTTGCCGGGACGTCCAGGAAGAACACCGGGCGGTTGGCCTGGATGGATTCCTTATCTGCGGTGCGGCCCAATACCAGGTTGAAGAGAGCTGCTGCCTCCGCCCGGGTGATGGTGCCGCCGGGATGCAGCTTGCCCTCGTTGTCCCCGGAGACAAAGCCGTATGCCCGGGCAGAGCGGATGGCCGATGCATACTTGCTGGTCTCGGAGACGTCCGGGAAGAGCTCGGCATCCTCCCGCTGGGGGAAGAAGAACATGATGTACGAGATCAGCTCTCCCTTGGCGATGGTCTCCTCTCCCCGGAAAGGCGTGTCTGTGGGGATCACCCCCAGGGAGCCCAGGGCATTGGCGCCGGGGGCATACCAGCTGCCCGCCGGCACATCGGAGAAAGATGCGGTGTTGGCCGGCACAAAAGACAGGCAGTTGTAGATCAGCATGGCAGCTTCCGCCCGGGTGAGCACTTTCATCGGCTCGAACAGGCCGTTGCCCACGCCGTTGAGGTAGGCCTTGTGGTCCTCCGATACCAGGGTGGGAATTTCAGGCGCGGCACCCGAGACCGGTGGCACGAGAGCCAGCAGCAGGGTTATCGCCAACAGGAGGGCAATCTCTTTTTTCACGGTACAGCACATCCTAAGCCTCACTTGAGGCGGTGAGATTCGATATAGTGGAGGTTGTCTTGGGTGTCCTGGAGGTGGTAGAAGACCCAAGTGAAGCCCACATAGCCCCAGTCGTGGACATAGCGCCACTCCAATTGGGTGTCGTAGATGTAGTCCTGGTCGTTGTCCGGGATCACCACCCAGCAGTGCTCATCGTCCGGGTAGAGGACGAAGCCCGCCACCAGAGAGGGGTCATAGCCCATCCAGCGGGCCAGGTGGTAGAAGACGGCGGAGAAGCTGTAGCAGTTGCCCTTGCCGGTGGAGATCATCTGCTTAGCGGCGTCCATCACGAAGTCCAAAGTGAACTCCTCCTGGGTGGGCACATCCCGCTTCCGGTAGCTATAGGTGTCCCGGCAGTAGCCGAAGAGGGCCCGCAGGTTGGCGGCGCGGGAGTTGCTCTCGCTGCACTGGCCCAGCACGATCTTCCGAAGGGCGGTGTCCAGGTCCTCGTCCCCGGTGGTGTAGTGGCCATCCGCGTCAAAGGTCCAGATGTCGTCCAGAGTGGCGTCCTTCAGGAAGGCGCCCTTCTCTGCGTCATAGTAATAGGTGTAGCCCCCTACCAAGTAGAAGCCGGTCTCGGTGACGTTCTCCAGGGCAGACAGGTCTACAGGGGCCACTTCTGCGGTATAGACCAGTTCGTCCTCGCCGGGGTCTGTGTCGCCGGCGCCGTAGGAGTCCACACGGGTGTACTGCCAGCGGTTGGTAGAGTCCACAAAGCGGTAGAAGTACCACTCGTAGTCCTCCCGCTCCTTGTCGTGGAACCAGCGCCAGGCCATCTGGGGATCGAAGATGGTGGTGCCGCCGGCCTCCGGAATCTCGGTCCAGGAGTGGGCGTCCCCCAGGAGGGTGCCGCTGTAGATGGTGGGGTTCAGACCCAGCCAGCGGGCCAGGTAGAAGAAGGTGCTGGCGAAGTTGTAGCAGTTGCCCCGCCCATTGGTCAGCATCACTTTGGCGGCGTTCAGTACGAAGCCTTCGCCGAAGGGGTTCTCATCGTCTGCCACATCTGCGTGGCCGTAGTTGTAGCCGTCCCGGACGTAGGCGAAGATGGAGGAGAGTCGCTTTTCCGCGTCCATCTCCGGAGTGATGATCTTCAGCAGGATCTCCCGGAGGCCGGCGTCTACCTCTGCATCGCCGGTGGTCTGGTGCCCCTCGGCATCGAAGCGCCAGGTGCCGTCTAGCACAGTGTTGCGGAGAACATCCCCGGTTACCTCGCTGTAGTAGTAGCTCCAGCCGTCTAGGAGGTGGAAGCCCTGTGTCCGGAAGTCTGCGGGCAGTCCGGTGTCCGGTGCGGTAACGTTGCCCCACTGGGACTCGGCGCCGTCTTCGGACGCGGTGAAGCTGTGGGAGATGGAGGCTTCCATCACATCCAGGTAGTACCAGGCGGTCTGGGGCACGTCCGGGAAATACAGGTCTGCCTCGGCGATGGCCTGCTCATCCGGCACCCGTCCCAGGGCGTGGTTGCTCATCACCGCCGCCTCGCAGCGGGTGATGGGGTCGTCCGGGCGAAACTGGTTGCCGTTTGAGCCGCTCACCCAGCCCCAGGCTCTCGCGGAACCGATGGCCTCCGCCGCCGGGTGATCGCTGGGCACGTCCACAAAGGCCTCGCCATCGTCCCGCACGGGCCAGAAGGCGGCCAGAATCCGCACCAACTCTGCCCTTGTGAGGGAGGCCTCCGGGTGGAAGCCGCCGTCCTCCGCGGGGTCGATGAGGCCCAGGGCCTTCATCTGGCTGGCGCCGGCGTGGTACGGGCTGTCTGCGCTGATGTCATCCCAGGCGGCGTCCGTCTGCACTGGGTTCGCCTGGTGGGCTGCAAAGAGCAGTGCTGCATCGCCCCGGGTGAAGGGGTCCATGGGGGCGAAGAAGCCAGTTGTGGTCTGGAGGTATGCATTGTGCTGGCTCTCGATCTGGGAGACCATGGGGGTGGGGGAGCTTTCCGGCGCCTCGCTCGTCTCCGGACCAGTGGTCTCCGCAGAGGAGGGCTGGCCTGTGGGCTGGGCCGCCGGCTGATTTTTGGCGTCCAGGTGCGCCGGGGCGCTCTTCTGTACCCCATTGGCGGTGTAGATCACGTTCATGGTGCCGGCGGCGGACTGGGCCGGCATGTGCATGGCGAACCGGTTACCGGTGAGCTGGAAGGCCTCATAGGGGACCGCATTCCCCTCGATGTAGACGGACGTCCCCACATCCGGGGTCTCCGGCAGGGTGCCCTCCAGATACACGCACTGTTCCAGGTCGCTGGCGCTCTCCTGCAGGACGATCTCCGGGACCACGGTGCTGGTGTTGGTGGGGAGTTTGGCCTCCGGGGCGGGCATGGTGGGTACATAGGTGATGAGGTACACGATGTTCCGCTCTACCAGCTCCACCACCACGCTGTCCACGTCTCTGGGTTCGATCTGGTCTAAGCACCACTCCGTGGCCCGGGAGAAGTACGCCTTGCCGAAGGTGTCTGCCATGTAGGGATAGAGATTCCGGCCGAAGGAGTCCCGGAACAGCAGCAGGGAGCCGGTCTCGCCCTCGTGGGTGGTGTAGATGTTGTTGTTGTCCGCAGAGCGGATGGGGGTGTCGTAGGTGAAGGTGAGCGCCCGGGTGTAGGTGAGGTCCGTCTCCATGTCCTTGCCGGCGGGATACAGCATGCCATAGAGATCGGAAAGGTGGACTTCCTCAGGTTGGAAGGGGCCGTTCCCATAGGTGGTGGACCTGCCCAGGGCCTTGTTGATGGCGTCCGCCCCGATGGCGGCGCCACGCCCGTTCCAGTGGGAGTCCTGGGTGAAATAGAGGACATCGTCATAGCTGGAGAGAGTCTCAAAGAGGTCCACGTATTGTACCCCCCGGCTGGCCAGGGAAAACTCCAGGTTCTCTGCGTTGGATCGGTAGTGGTTGGAGGTGAGCCTGGGCATGTTCTCCGGGTACAGGGAGTTCTTGTTGGGGGCGATGGTGAAGACAAACTGTGCCCCCTGCTCCTGACAGTACTGCTGTACCAGAAGCAGGTTCTGGGCGGCGGCCTGGATCTCCTGGTCTGTGAGGAGGTTGGTGCGGGTGTAGTCCGGGAGGGTCTGGCCGAAATACAGCCAGCCGTTGGAGCCCAGCACTACATCCTCTGCGATGGAGGTGTGGAGATAGGTGGCGTTCAGATAGGACCAGGCGGAGATCAGGTCCTGCCGGTGGAAGAAGTTGTCCCCGGCGTAGTCCACGAGACCATCCAGATAGTCCAGGTTGAGGCTGCCGTCCCGGTTTTGCAGGGAGGGCATGGTGGCAAGGCGCTGGTTGCCGTTCAGCTCGATGTCCTCCTGGGGCGGTGCCACCAGCATGCCCAGGGAGAAGACCATGCAGGTCCCCAGCAGCAGGAGGAGAAACAGTACGTATCCTACTTTCTTCATGGCACGCTCCTCAGATCAGAAGGTGTTGTAGATGAAGGGCTGGAAGTTGCCCCCGGCCACCGCCAGAAGGCAGACGGCGAAGAGCACCAATGCCAGGGCATAGCTGCCGAAGCCCAGCACAGAAGCCGCGGTCTTGTTCTTCTCCTCCAGCTTTTTGCCCAGGCCGGGGAAGAGGGGCACACAGGCCAGAAGACCGGCGATCAGGGCGATCCAGGCCGCCGGGGAGATCCGCTCCAGCACCAGCGTGCCGGCATAGGAGGAAGACCGGAAGGTGAGCATGGAACCCAGCATGGACAGGGCGCTGCCGATGGAGTCCGCCCGGAAGAAGACGAAGCCCACGATCACGAGAAGCATGGTGTAGATCCAGCCTAATACCTTCCACTTGCCGGTGCGGGGCTTTGGCTTCTGTCCCTTGGCGCAGGCGGTCTCCACCGCGCTCCAGATCCCGTGCCAGGCGCCCCAGGCCAGGAAGGTGAGGTTGGCGCCGTGCCAGAGCCCGCTCACCGTGAACACGATGATCTGGTTCAGCATCTTGCGGACCATGCCCTTCTTGCCGCCGCCCAGGGGGATGTAGAGGTATGTCTGGAACCAGGAGGACAGGGAGATGTGCCACCGCTTCCAGAAGTCCCGGAGGGAGTCTGCCATATAGGGGTATTGGAAGTTCTCTGGTATGACGAAGCCCAGTGCGGCGGAGAGGCCGATGGACATGTCGCTGTATCCGGAGAAGTCAAAATAGAGCTGCAGGGTATAGGCCAGAGCGCCCAGCCAACACACCAGGGCACCGCCGCTGCCCCCGATGTTGAAGGCGGCATTGGCGATGGCGGCGATGGACCCGGACAGCAGGAGCTTTTTGCCAAGGCCCACCACAAAGCGGCGGAAACCGGCGGCCGCCTGGGGGATGCTCAGGGTGCGGTCCTTCAGCTGTGGACCGAAGTCTTTATAGCGGGTGATGGGGCCGGAGGTGATCTGGGGGAAGAAGGAGATGTAGATCAGCACGTCCAGAAAGCTCCCCGCCTCGCCCCCCTGTGCCACATCGATCACATAGCTCAGGGCCTTGAAGGTGAAGAAGGACACGCCGATGGGGGCCAGGGGAGCCACATAGTTTTCCGGCCGCACCCCCAGCAGATCCACCGTAAAGGTGAGATACTTGTAGAAGAAGAGAACGCCGATGTTCAAAAGGACGGCGAGGGCGATGATCCCCTTCTTGGACTTGGCCTTTTGGGCAGCTTTCCCCAACAGCCAGTTCACCAGGAAGGAGCCCAGCAGGATGGGGATCCCCTTGAGCTGGCCGAAAGCGTAGAAAATAAGGCTGGCCAGCACCAATATGATGTTTTGATACCGCCTGCCGAAGGGAAGCCAGTACAGCAGGACCGCAAACGGCAGGAAAAAGAATAGGAAGGGGGCTGCGTTTAGATCCACGTCTCGTCTCTCCTATATGCAAAAAATACCGGCGGCACGGCCAGTTGGCCGGCCGCCGGATGGGGTGTCTCGGGGTTGATTTATGCGGGCAGGGTGGAATACAGCTGCTCGGTGAAGTAATCGCCCTTGCTGGGGCAGGCCGTGGTGGCCCGCTGGGCGGCGGTGTTGTTGAAGTGCCACCACTCGGAGGCCAGGGGCGTGAAGCCGGAGGTGGTGAAGTATCTCCGGAGGCCCTGGGCGCAGTCTGATGCTTTCATACCGGCGGACAGAGTGGTGTTGCCGGGGCTCACCTGGGAGGCGGCCCGCAGGCTCAGCTCGTGCATGGCGGTGGGCATGGAGTACCGCTCAAAATCAGTGCAGCGGAGGTACGGATAGCTGGCAACCTGCTTGATCTCGCCGGCCTTCATCCGCACCAGGGTCACGTCCAACGCGAAGCCGATCTGGTGGTTGGAGGTGCCGGTGGCGATGAACCAGCTGATGCTCCACGGGGAGGTGGAGATGCCGGCCTTTACCTCCGGGTCTACGTTGGCCATCTCCTGTACGGCATTGGCCACAGCCTTCTGCGTCTGGAGGGGCCGGAAGGTCTGATAGATCTCCAGACAGTTGCCCTCGGCCAGGGCCTTGTGCTGGGCGGCGCACACGTCCCGGGCGGCGGTGTACAGCATCGGCATGATGAACTCGTTCCGCGCCAAACGGACGTTATAGGCGTAGGTGTTGTAGAAGGACTTACCGGTTACATTCGGGATGTCCTTGCCGCAGGAGACAAATATGGAGCCAGAGCAGTTGGTGTCGTTATAGAGGATGGAGGGGATCACATCGGGCAGGTTGATGAAGCAGTACCGGTGCTCAATCCAGCCGGAGGTGAGGCTCTCGCCGAACTGGCTGTTCTGGTCCACGAAGTTGATATGCCACCAGTCCCCAACCTCCTCGATGATCTGAAAGCCGGTGCCGGGGACCAGAACCGCCATGGCGCCCTGGAAGGAGGTCAGGTCCTGGGTGCTGGTGTTGGAGATGAGGGCAAACTTGGTGGTGCGGGCGGTGAAATCATCCGAGGCATCCAGGTTGGCCTTGCCGGCGGTGGAGTTGGTGTCATCCCCGTAGACAAAGGAGGCTAGTTTATAGCCGGCCCGGTCTCCCGGGTTAGCAGGCCACACCGGCAGGTTCACGCTGGCAAAGCCCGTGGCGCCGTCCACCGGCATCTCCAGACCGTTGCCCAGCAGTGGCGGGATTTCCACATCTAGACCGTATGTGGTCTCAAACGGGATGGCGTTGGGGTCTACTGTGACTTCCGGCTCGGGGTCCGTCCCAGCGTTGGGGTCGTTGGGATCGGCGTTATCGGTGCCAGGGTCCGTGGCGGGCTCGGGGTTCTCGTTGCCTGAGAGGGGAGCGTCCGAGTTGGCTGCCGGGGGATCGGTGGCATTGGGGTCTTTGGAGTGGATTACAATGGGAGGGAAGGACAGCAATGGGTCCGGCGTCTCCTCAATGGGTCCGATAAAGCCGCAGCTGCAGAGGCACACGGCAAGGAAAGCGCACAGGAGAGAGACTGCCTTACGGTGTTTCATATTACCCCTTCTTTCCGGCAGAGACGGCGGCTGTACCCATCTCTGCCAGGTGATGATGTAGTAGGCAGAAGCGGAGCTGTCTGCCTGAAAAGATGCTGTCTGTGTACGGAGGTGCGGTGCATTTCCCCACCCCTACAGCCTCTCATTTTACCGCTACCCGGGGGGACTGTCAAGAAGAGGGAGCGTTAAAAAAGTGTAAATGCAGCGCGGGGGAAATGGCTAAAATTGTGCATTTTCCAGGACGGACGGTACCTCTGGGGTGAAGATCGGGGGTTCAAAGTACAAAATGGCGCATAGAGGATATGGGACGGAAAACATGCTGTGTTGGAAGAGATTCGGGGCGGGGAGCCAGACGGGAGAAAAGCCACCGGCACAGGGGAGAAACTGTGTGCCCGGTGGCATATGATGCAGCTTGGCGTGGCGGATCGTTCGGCTTGTGTGGTGCTGGTGCCACACTTGGGCACCCTGTGTATCGAAATTGCAAAATGTTGGAATGTCTATTGCCTTCTTGTTTGAATTGTGGTACTTTTGTTGCGCCTATATGGGCCGCAAGTTAGGGTGTAATGCCCTGTGCCGTACTGGATGATTTGGGAGGGACTTGAGATGAAACCGTTTGCCCGTGCCCTTTCCTTGCTCTGCGCTCTGGCGCTGCTGCTGTGCGGCTGCCAGAACGCCAATCCTGGGACCACAGTTGTTCCAACAGAACGACCCACAGTGGTGCCCACCGCCACGCCGGCGGAGACTGATCCGCCGGAGGCAACACCGGAGCCAACGGCAGAGCCCACGCCGGAGATCACACCGGAACCGACACAGCCGCCCTTCCTCTTTGATCGCCTGAACTTCCCACGGCTGGACGGCTCTACGTCCACCGTCCCACTGGGGAAGGCCATCGCGTCCAAGCTCCTGGGAGAGACCCCGGAGCAGGTGGCAGACCTGATCCACTTCTCTCGGACCACCGAGTCCTTCCGGATGCTCCTGTACGGCTTCTGCGACCTCCTGATCTCCGCCGAACCCGCCGCCAGCATCTGGGAGGAGAAAGAGAGTCTCGGCTTTGAGTGGGAGATGGAGCCCTTTGCGGTGGACGGCCTGGTGTTCCTGGTGAACAAAGACAATCCCATAGACTCCATCACCATAGACCAGATTCGCGGCATCTACACCGGGGAGATCACCAACTGGTCTCAGATTGGCGGGGCGGACCTGGACATCGTGCCCTTCCAGCGCAACGCCGAGGCCGGCAGCCAGACCGCCATGCTGAAACTGGTGATGCAGGATACCCCCATGATGGAGCCGCCCACAGACCGGGTGATCGATTCCATGGCAGGGCTCATCGAGGCCGTCTCCTCCTTTGACGGATCTCCCGCCGCCATCGGGTACTCCGTCTATTACTACGCCAACGACATGAGGATGGCGGACGGATTGAAGATCCTGAAGGTGGAGGACGTGGAGCCCAGTGCAGACACCCTCCGGAGCAAGGAATATCCCCTCCTCCTGAACTACTACGTCCTCATCAAGGCCGGCCTGGAGGAGACCTCCCCCACCAAGCAGCTCTTCCAGTGGATCCTCTCCGAGGAGGGACAAAAGCTGGTGGCCGGCCAAGGGTACGTGTCTGTGCTGGATGTGGAGCCGGACCCGGACACCGGGAAGATCCAACCCGTGGGTTCTCTCTGGAGGCTCTCGGAGCACTACGTGGGCGGCGATCCCATCGTGCCAGGGAAGCCATACGGCCAGCTGCTGCCCTATGTGGGTGCCATTCAGTACTACACCACCCCCGGTGGCCTGGATACCTTCTCCCGGTATCTGTATGGGGTCTGCAACAACGCCGGACAGCTCATCACCGCCCCGGTGTACAACAGCGCCTTCTATCGCGGGGGATTCCTGGTGCTGGAGCGGCAGATCACGGAGCCGCTGCACCCGGAGATCAACCAGTACTTCAACACCACCGTGGCCTCTCCGGACGGGTCTTTGGTGAAGGATCTGGGTACCTGCCGGGTGGACAGCACCGGCCTTGCGGACACACCCCTGGCGGCGCAGTATCCGGACGGCACCTTCTCCCTGCTGAATGCAGACCTGGAGCCCGCTATCACTATCCAGGGAAAAGATCTGGAGGCATTTGTGGGCGAGGGATTCTTCCAGCACGCGGTCTGGAACACCGTGAATGCGGGGCCGTTCCTGCTGTTCGCCCCTGAGGACTTCCCGGACTATGCGGAGGTGTACCACCGCACCGCCGAGGGCAACGAGATCTTCCGCCTGTATGTGGACTTGCGGGATGGGTCCATCTCCGAGGAGAGACCGGAGGGCTTCCCGGATCTGCCCGCCATGCCGGAACCTGCTCCAACAGTAGAGGGCTATGAGGTGTACTATCGGGAGGTGGACGGATTCACCGGCACGGTGTACTACCACGCCCGGAACATCGAGACCGGTGAAGACGTGCTGCTGAACCAGAACGGCGCACTGGCCTGGATCGGGGACGCGTATATGGTGGTGGGCGGCCTCGTGATGCAGATGGAGGACGATGAGCTCCTCTGCTGCACCTGGAACGACATGGACGCCGGGACCATCTTCCGGTACTACCTGGCCTCCAACGTGGACTGAGCGGAGCCCAGGCGGCATCTCAAACTACAACGGATCCGGCAAAGTATCCCCCGTCCGCGAAAGACTGCGGACGGGGGATTGCGCATCATGGGGCCCCAGGTATCCGGAAGTCCCGTGGAAAAGTACATCAATTGGCCCTTAAAATCCATAGAAAAGAGCATGGAGAAATGTACAGAATGGTCCCTGCGTCTTGCATAAGATACGTTGATAAATGCAAAAATGTAATTGCTTTTTCTCTGAATTTGTGCTATCCTGCCGTTGCGGCGCTGTACGGGAGAACGGAGGGAAGACGATGCTTCAGAGAAAGATATCCAAGCGGATTGAGGCTTTCTATGCGAACTGGCCCGGCAAGGCGCTGATGATCATCGGCGCACGGCAGGTGGGGAAGTCCTATATCGTGGAGGAGTTCTGCAAGGCACACTATGAAAGCTACATCAGAGTGGACTTTCGCGCAGACGCGGAGTGCATCTCGCTGCTTTCTGGTGCGGGGAGCGCAGAGGAAATCCTTGTGCGCCTGTCTACGCGGTTCGGGGACCAAATGATCCCCGGCAAGACAATCATCTTCTTCGATGAAGTGCAGGAGTGCAAGAAGCTGATCACGCAGATCAAGTATCTCGTGCAGGACGGCACCTATGATTACATTCTCAGTAGTTCCATGCCCGGTTCGGTCTTTCAGAACATCGTGTCCGCTCCGGTGGGCTACATGGACATCCTTCCGATGTACCCGCTGGACTTTGAGGAATTTGCGCTGGCCAATGGTGTGGGTTCCAATGTGACGAACGTACTGCACCAGTCTTTCGAGACCAAATCGCCCGTGGACTCCTACATCCACGGACGGATGATGCAGCTCTTTGAGCTCTATCTCATTGTTGGCGGGATGCCGACTGCGGTTTCCACATACCTGGAGACCAAGAATCTGCGCCGCGTGGCAGAGGCGCAGCATGCGATCCTTCAGTTGTACCGCAGCGACATTTCCCGATATGACGAGGAAGACCGCCTCTACCTGAATGACATTTTCGACCGGATCCCCGGCGAGCTGAACGCCAAGAACAAGCGTTTTATCCTGAACCATCTTAGGGAAAAAGCCCGCTGGGACAAGCTTTCCGACGGCTTCCGCTGGCTCAAGGATGCCGGCATTGCGCTTCCCGCCCATGCGGTGGAGGAACCCAAAGTCCCGCTGCTCCTCTCCAAATCGAAGAACCTCTTTAAGCTTTTTTCCAACGATGTGGGACTGCTGGCGGCGCAGTACGGCGGCGACATCCAGCTCATGGTTCTCCAGCATGAGACGGCGATCCATTTCGGCTCGCTCTATGAAAATGTCGCTGCCGAGGAGCTCACCGCCCATGGGTATTCCCTCTCCTACTACAACAGCAAGAAGCTCGGCGAGCTGGATTTTGTCATCGAGGAGGGCGGAAAGGTCTTGCCCATCGAGATCAAATCCGGAAAGGACTACTACCGGCACAACGCCATGGACAACGTGCTGAAGCACTATGAGGACGACACCAGAGAGGGATACGTCTTCTGCGGGGAAAACGTGGAGCAGGCAGGTAAAATCACGTACTTCCCGATCTACATGCTGATGTTCCTGCAAAAGAAGGAACTGCCGGAGGAGATTGTGTATGAAACAGACTTCTCCGATCTCGGGGATTGAGAGATTCCGGAGCACAGGATGCTCGTCTGCCAACCGAACCCGCCAGAGCAAAACAGTATCATCCCCCGTCCGCGAGAGACCGCGGACGGGGGATTGCGCATCACGGGACCCCGGCTTCCGGTGGAAGGTGTAGAAAAGCGTACGAATTGGCCCTGAAATCCCATGGAAAGTGTACTGATTGGCCCAGAAATATCGTGGAAAAATGTACGAACAGGCTCCTATATCTCGTGGAAAAATGCATGGAAAAGTGTGCGGAATGGCTCCAATATCCCGTGGAAAAATGCGTGGAATGCGATTGTCTTTTCTCTGGAGGTGTATTTTCCTGCTGTTGCGGTGCTCCAGGGCCAGTGGTGGGAAGACTTTCTTGTGCGCCGGGCATGGCACTTCTGTACTGGAGGCAGGGCGGAGAGCGATACAGAGCGGTACGGATCCCGTGGATCGGCGAGGGGGATTTCAACGTCCTGGTCCCCGGTGAACTGCAGGTTCCTGGACAGCACACCGCCTTGGGAGAGATACTCCTAATGTATAAGGAGAGAAGGTGAACCCATGCCAATCATTCGCCCCAGCACAGACCTGGGAACCAACTATGCCGAGATCTCCGCCATGCTGCACCAGACCGGAGAGCCCATCTTCATCACGAAAGACGGCCAGGTGGATGCGGTGCTGATGAGCATAGAGGCCTGGGAGCTGTATGATGAGCTGCAGAAGGGCCTGTTGGACATCCAGGCCGGGAGGGCCATGCCGGCCAGGGAGGCACTGGATGCCATCCGGAGGGACCTGCACAGCGGGGATCTTTAGGTCCGTCTGAAAAGAGAGGGGGAGAATCATGTCCAACTGCACAGGGGAGAGACAGCTTCTTGGGAGAGATGGGGACCTGGAGGCTCTGGAGAAGTGGTATCGCTCGGACGCCTTTGCGTTCTTTCCCATAGACGGGCGGTACCGGATGGGCAAGACGGCCCTGGTGCAAGCCTTTGCCCAAGGAAAGCCTACCATATTCTACACCGCCATCCCGGCCAGCGAGCAGACCAACCTGGCCCGCCTTCACCAGGCCATTCGAGACTTTCGGCCCGATGCCGCCGGGGACTGTTCGTATCCCTCGTTCCGGGTTGCCTTGGAGGACGTGTTCGCCTGGGCTGAGCACGAGCGCATCATCCTGGTACTGGAGGATTATCAACATGTGGAGCGGGTATCGCAGGGAATTTCCTCGGTCCTGCAGCTGCTGATAGACCGGTGGGAGCACAATTCCAAGCTGTTTCTGATCCTCACCGGTCCGCCCGCCTATATGCTGGAGCATGTTCTTAGCTACCGGGCGCCGCTGTATGGCCGCTGCTCGGGACAGATTCACCTCCGGCCCCTGTGGTTTCGGGAGGTGAATGCGTGCTGGAAGGACCACCTCTCCCTGGAAGATCGGATCATGCTGTATGGGATGGTGGGCGGTACCCCGGCCTATGTGTGCATGGTGGATCCCAGCTGCACTGTGGCGGAGAACCTGGTGCGGCTCTTCCTGGCGCCCAATGCGCCCCTGCAGACAGAGCCCCAGGACCTGCTGCACATGGACTTGGATGATCTGGCCCCGTTCCACGCGGTGCTCGCCGCCATCGCCAAAGGTGCAGAGTCGCGGGGTGAGATCGAAGCAAAGGTTGGCAGGGACATTGGGGAGACAGAGGGTTGCCTGCACACCCTTGTCCGTCTGGGCCATGTCCGGGAAGACCCGCCCTATGAGGAGCTGAGCATCAGACACAGCCGGTACGTCCTTCCCGCTCCCCTGTTCCGCTTCTGGTATCGCTTCCTCCCAGACCGCCTGCCGCGCCTCCGCAGCGGCAGGGCGGAGGCGGTCTGCAGTGAGATCCTGAAGGGCATGGACGAATACATGGGCACCGTCTTCCAGGAGGCCTGTGCGGACTACCTCTGGGACCTGCTCTTCCAGAAGAAGTGCCCCATCTCCTTCCACTCCCTGGGCCGCTGGTGGGGGTTGGGACCCACTGTGGGGGACAGGACGGAGATCGATCTCGTGGGGGAGGAGATGGACAAATCTGCCGCCCTCTTTGCCGCATGCCGGTGGGCGGGGGAGCCGGCGGACCGGGACGTGCTGAAGCAGTTGGTGCGCTCCTCCCACAAGCTCCCATACCATCGCCGGCACTATTTTCTCTTCTCCCGCACGGGGGATACGGACGCCTGTCGGGAGGAGGCGGCCCGCCGAGGGAATGTCTCCCTGGTGGAGCTGAAGGACATGTTCTGAGAGATGGCATACACAAGCCCCTGGCTGCGGGAGACCGCAGCCGGGGGCTTGTGTATGCCTTTGTGGATTGGATTGGCTTGCCTTCTCAGCGCAGTACCAGTCTGGCCCGGTACTCGGCGTTGATCTCGGCGATCTCCCGCTTGCCGTCGATATAGTCCTGGTACATGGTGTACGGGTCCCCGCCGCCGAGGCCGCAGGCGGAGCAGTTCTCGCAGCCGCCTCCGCCGCAGTCCAGGGAGCGCCGGATGATCTCCTCCCGCTCCTGACGGGTAGTGTCCTTGATCAGAATGCTCATGGGGATAGAACCTTCTTTCAAACAGTGGATTGGGTTTTGTTTCGTTGTCTGGGGCGTTCAGGCCAGGAGGGATTCCAGCTCTGCCTCCAACTCGGAGAAGCGGGCCAATGCCGCATCAACCGGGGCGGGGGTGCTGAGATCCACCCCCGCCTCTTTCAGCAGCGTGATGGGATCCTTGGAGCACCCGCTGGAGAGGAAGCGGAGATAGGCGTCCACTGCGGGCTGTCCCTCCCGGAGGATCTTCTGGGAGAGAGCCATGGCGGCGGAGAATCCCGTGGCGTACTGATAGACGTAGAAATTGCGGTAGAAGTGGGGAATGCGGGCCCACTCCAGCTCGATGCCCTCGTCTGCCACCACATCCGGACCGAAGTGCAGGTGCACCAGATCCCGGTACACCTGGCCCAGGCTCTCCGCGGTGAGGGAGATGCCCTCCTCCGCCATGGTGTGGATCTTCAGCTCGAACTCCGCCAGCATCGCCTGCCGGTGCAGGGTGATGCGGTACTCGTCCAGGAAGTAGTTGATGAGCACGGCCCGCTCGGTCTTGTCCTCGGTATGGTCCAGGAGGTGCTGCATCAGCAGGGCCTCGTTTACCGTGGATGCCACCTCCGCCACAAAGAGGGTGTAGCCGTCATAGAGAGGGGGCTGGTTCCGGGTGCTGAACCAGGAGTGCATGGCGTGCCCCATCTCGTGGGCCAGGGTGAAGACGGAGTCCAGGTCGTCTGTGTGGTTCAGAAGGACGAAGGGGTGTACCCGGCTGCCGCAGGAGTATGCGCCGGAGGCCTTGCCCTGGTTTTCGTAGACGTCCATCCAGCGGTGCTCGAAGGCGGAGCGGAGGACGCTGTGGTACGCCTCCCCGTACACCTGCATGGCGTCCAGCACCATCTCCTTGGCCTTCTCAAAGGGATACACCTTGCTGGCCGCGGGGAGAATGGGGACGTGAATGTCGTACATGTGGAGCTGGTCCAGGCCCAAGGTCCTCCGCCGGAGCTCCATATAGCGGTACATGGAGTCCAGGTTCCGGTGCACGCTGTCCAGAAGGCTGGTGTACACGGTGGTGGGGATCTCGGAGTAGAAGAGGGAGGACGCCATGGCGGATTCGAAATAGCGGGCCCGGGCGCGGAAGACGTTGGCCTGCACCTCCGCGTTCATGAGGGCGGCATAGCCGTTTTTCAGGGCGGCGTAGGTGTCGTAGACGGCGCGGAAGGCGTTTTGCCGGAGGGTGCGGTCCGGGGAGAGAAGGCAGGCGTGGAAGGTGCCTGCGGTAACGGTGTGGGACTCCCCCTGGCCGTCTAAGGCGTCCGGGAAATTGAGGTCCGCGTCCGTGAAGGCGTGGAAGATCTGGCTTGGGGCGCCGGTTACCTGCCCCATGGCGGCCATCAGCTGCTCCTCCTGGGCGGTGAGGATGTGGTCCCGGTTCCGGCGGGACTGCTCCAGGTAGCGGCGATAGGGCTCCAGCTCGGGCTGCTCCTGATAGAACTGCTCCAGGGTGTCCTCCGGGATGGCGTTGAGCTCCGGGCCCACATAGGCCATGGCGCTACTGAGCTGCACCTGGAAGTTCCGGCAGCGCAGCATCCGGTCCTGGGCCGCGGGGTTGGCGCTGTCCTCGTCCCGGCGGAGCATGGGGTACACCATGAGGGAGTCCAGCCGCACGCTGAGGGACTCATCGAACTTGCAGAACTGGAGGAGATCCTCTGCAGAGCGACCTAAGGTGCCCTGGAAGGCGGCTGCTTCCGCAGGGATGCCTTGCGCCGCCTGGAAGTCCTCCTCCCACTGGGCTTCACCGGCATACAGGTCTTCGATGCTCCAGCAGCGGGCGGGGTCCTGTTCCGCCCGGGTGGGGATTCTCTTTGCCATAGGGATTGTGCCTCCTTTAACCTACCGTTGAAAAGGGTTTTACAGCCCCTATCATACCGCAACCGGCCCCAACTGGCAAGAGAAAATCCGCCGGCGCGGGGGAGGACAGATCCCCATGAAAGTGTGCCCAAGTGGGCCAAAACCCATTCGGGACGGTGTTTTCTGCGGTGAAAAGTGCGCAGTTCGGCCATTTTCCCCGTCTTACGCATCTGCGAACTTTTTTCGTGGGATCTGCCGCGCTCCGGTGTATAATGAGATAGAGAACCACGAGAGGAGGCGAACGGCCGTGGACCACACCCAACTGATCCGCGCCATGCAGGAGCGGCAGAAGGAGGCACTCCCCCAATTCCAGACGGCCTTTGCGCCTCTGATGAAGTACATCCTGGCGCCAATTTTGCCGGACGAGCGGGACCGGGAGGAGTGTTTGTCCGATGTCTTCCTCCGGGCCTGGGACGCCATCCCGAACTATGATCCCACCAAAGGCACCATCACCGCCTGGCTGGGCGCCATCGCCCGGAACGCGGCGCTGAACCGGAGGCGGGGCGTGGAGCGGAGACGGGAAGACGGGCCGCCGGACGAGACCATGCCCGCGGTGCAGGATGGACCGGAGGAGGCCGCATTGAAGGCGGAGACCGTCCGGGCCCTGTGGCGGGAAGTGGACGAACTGCCCCGGCGGGACCGAGACCTCTTCCTCCGCAAGTACTACTACTACCAGTCCACCGCCCAGATCGCCGCCGAGATGGGGCTATCGGAGCGGGCGGTAGAGGGAAAACTGTACCGTATCCGAAAACGCTTGCAGGACAAACTGGGAGGTGTGTACCGTGGATGACTTTGATCGCCTGCTGTATGAGGGGGCGGCGCAGCTTCCCGTGGATGCCGCCCCCGCCTTAGAGCCCCCCAAGCCCTGGAAAGGGCCCTTGGACAGAGTCTGCTGGGGCCTGGTCCTGATCACCATCACCTTGAACTTCTTAGGCCTGGACTGGATCCTCCCCGCCATCGGGACGGTGCTCCTCTGGCTGGGGTTGCGGCCCCTCCGGAGGGAGAACGGCGGATTCCGGTTTGCCTATGTCTGTGCCACCCTCTATGCCGTGCTTCGCTTTGCCACCATGCTCACCCTGGCCACGCCCTTAGATCAGTGGCTGGCTGAGGTGATCTCCATGGAGTGGAGCACCTATACCGAGACGGTGCCCTTCCACACGGTGGTTCGGATCGGAATCCTCCAGACCGTCCTTACCCTCGCCGCATTGGGCCTCTGGCAGGGGCTGAAAGCGGTGTTTCGCAGTGCGGGCCAGAAGCCCCATGCCGGTGCCGCAGGTGGGGTAGCCATCGTGGTGTTTCTGCTGTTCCCCCTGGCCTGCATTGGATTAGACGGGTGGCTCTCTGCCGGCGTGGTGCTGGTGATCTATGTCGTACTGCTCTGTAACCTCTATAAGCTCAGCCGGTCCCTGGACGAGGCGGGGTACGCCCTGAAACCTGCCCCCGTACGGGTCTCCGATGGGAAAGCGGCCGCCTGCTGGCTGGGGGCCCTCGCACTGGGCATCCTGGTATTGCCCCTCTGTTTTGCCCGGCTGCCGGTGCCGGCGGAGCCTGTGGAGTCTGAAGCCACTGGAGACCAGACGGAACTGCAGGAACACCTGGCCGAACTGGGCTTTCCGGAGGAGGTGCTTGCGGAGCTGGCCCCGGAAGATCTGGCTCGCCTGGAAGGGGCGTACGGGCTTACCGCGAAGAACTGGCCGCCGGTGCGTGAGGAAAACCAGGCCGGCATGCCGTTGGTGTCCCTCTTTGAAGTCCCTGTGTCCGATCCGGAGTACGGATACCGCATGGTGTACCTGGCCCGGTTTGTGTGGGAGGACGTGGGCCGCATCCCGTACTACACCGAGGGCATCGCCGTCTCCGCCGATTTTCACGACACCTTCGCCTGGCTTACCTATCTGGACGGCCATCTGGCCTGGACAGAGGACGGCACGGCGTACACCGCACCGCTGGACCTCCAGGTACGGGAATGGAAGTACTACACCGCAGACTTCTCCCTGCCGAAGCACCCGGACGGGGGACAGGTGTACGGCTATGTGTTCTGGTCTGGGGTGCCGCACACGCCCGGCGTCCCCATGTATTACAACGCCGCCATCACCGTGGCCCACCGGCAGATCCCCTGGCTGTATCCCTATGCGCTGCCCTCAGACGGGGCGCTGCGGGACACCGCCATGGAGCACATCTCAGTGTCCTGGCACACCTTCTACCACATGTATCTGCTCACCTGCGCCCAGGAGGGGGAGTACGGGATGTATGCCGCGGATTGAGGGAAACAGCATAGCAGCGGCCTGCGCCCCGGCGCAGGCCGCTTCCTTACGCCCGGCGCGGCGGACACTTTTCATTGGACAGAGTTGCCGATTCCTGGTATTCTGAAGGGGAAGAAGAAATTCTCGGAAAATTCGGGGACACCGCGGCAGATTCTCTCCCGTTTCGCGACTGTTCCCTATGAAGGACTCTTTCAGTGGCGAGGCGCCCGCTGCTGAGGGAGACCCCAGTACTGCCCGGGGAGGAATATGGAGTGGAGGACGAAGAAATCCTGGAGCTGTATTTTCAGCGGCAGGAGAGCGCCATCGTGGAGACGGAGCGGAAGCACGGGCCCTATTGCCGGAGCATCGCCAACAATCTGCTCTGGGACCGGAGAGATGTGGACGAGTGCGTGGCAGACACATGGTATGCCGCCTGGACCCGGATTCCCCCGGATCGCCCCAGCCACTTTCGCACCTTTCTCGGCCGGATCGTCCGGAACCTGGCGGTGAGCCGGTACCGGAAGAACCACGCGGAGAAGCGGGGCGGCGGCCTGGAGGTATTGCTCTCAGAGTTGGAGGACTGCCTGCCCACAGGCGATGTCCAGGAGACCCTGGAGCAGAAAGAGCTGGCCCAGCTCATCTCAGACTGGCTGGATGGCCTTCCCGCGGCGGACTGCGTGCTCTTTGTCCGGCGGTACTGGTATGGAGAGGCGGTGCGGGACCTGGCCCACAGCCTGGGCGGCACCCCCAACCGCGTCACGAAAAAGCTGCAGCGGCTCCGCGGGGGGCTGCGGCAGCGCCTGGAAAAGGAAGGAGTGCCTCTCTCGTGAAACGGGAAGATCTCTATGACGGCATCACCGGGATCCGGGAGGATCTCATCGAGAAAGCGGCGCCGGATGCGGTGTCCAAGAAGAAACAGCGTACCCGCCGGATTCGCCCCTGGATGGCGGCCGCGGCGGCAATCTTGGCGGTGGTATTGATTTTCAATGTTACCACGGGCGGGGGGCTCCGGGGATACGCCCTGGCGGAGGTCCAGTACCCCAAGCGGGTGCAGGATACCCCTTGGAACCAGGAGGCGTCCATGGATGAGTACCATGAGCGGCTCCAGCTGATAGAGGAGACCGAGGCCATCTCAGACCAGTACCTGGCGGCGGTGCTGCCGGAGCTGCTCACCGGGGACGGGGAGAATCGGATCTGCTCCCCCTTGAACCTGTATTTTGGCCTCTCCATGTTGGCGGAGCTCACCGCCGGAGAGACCCAGGCCCAGATCCTGAATCTCCTGGACTGCGGGGAGATGGACGCCCTGCGGACCCAGGTGGACAACCTCTGGAACATCACCTATCAGGACGACGGGAAGGTTACCACGAAACTGGCCAACTCCATCTGGCTGGCAGAGGACCTGCCCTATCTGCAGGAGGTAATGGACACCCTGGCGGAGGTGTACCACGTCTCGTCCTATCAGGGAAAGATGGGCAGCGCCGGGTACAACCGGGCCCTGCAGACCTGGCTCAACCAGAACACCAACGGCATGGTGAAAAAGGCCGCCGGGACCGTTGCCATGGACCCGGACGACGTCTTCGCCCTGGCCAGCACCCTCTATTACAAGGCCATGTGGTCTCACAAGTTCGATAAGGGCGCCACGAAATCCGAGACCTTCCACGCCCCGGACGGGGACGAGACGGTGAAGATGATGCACAGCTACACCGCCGGCACCTATCTCTGGGGAGACCACTTCGGTGCCACATGGAAGTCCCTCCGCTCCTCCGGCTCCATGATCCTCATCCTGCCGGACGAGGGGTACACCCCGGAGGACATTCTGGCCACCGGGGAGGTTGCAGACTTCCTCAGTGTCTTGAGCAGAGATGCAGATAACTGGGAGAACAGCGGACAGTATTTCATCAACCTGGCCCTGCCCGCTTTCGATGTCTCCTCCAACCTGGATCTCGTGGACGCCCTGCAAAACCTGGGGCTGGAGGACGTGCTGGTGCCCGGGGTGGCGGATTTCACTCCCATGATGCCGGAGGGTGCCCTGGAGGTGCTCAAGCCGTTTCTGAGCGCCGCCACCCAGGCCACCCGTGTTATAACGGACGAGGAAGGGGTGGAGGGCGCCAGCTATGTGGTGATACATGGCGCCGGCGCTGCTGCCCCGCCCGATGACGAGGTGGACTTTGTCCTGGACCGGCCGTTCCTGTTTGCCGTGACGGGAGACACCGGGGAGCTGCTCTTTGTGGGCGTGGTGAATCACCCCTGAGGGGCGGCAGGTGAAAAACAGAAAATCGTACAGAAAAGGCGGCCTGCGCTCCTGCGCAGGCCGCCTTTTGACGCTCAAAAGGTTCCCATTTTCGATTAAGCCTTGCCGGGTGTTTGATCACGCAGTCATGTGGGTGGTGCCTCAGCAGAACACGTACTGGGCCAGGCGGGAGAAGGCCTCCTGTACCCGGGAGAGGGGTAGGGCCAGATTCATACGGATGTGGCAGGGGCCGTGGAAGGGCCGCCCGTCCTGCCAGACCACGCCCACGTCCCAGCCGGCGTGCAGCACCTCGTCCATCGTCTTGCCGTGCGTTTCACACCACTCCGTGCAGTCCAGAAACAGCATGTACGTGCCCTGGGGCTTGGAGACATGGACGCCGGGGAAGTGCGCTGCGATATACCCGCAGGCAAAGTCCACGTTCCCCGCTATGACCTGCCGCAGCTCCTCCAGCCAGGCCTCTCCCGTGGGCGCATATGCGCCCACCAGGGCGTGCATGGAGAGGACGTTCATGGAGTTATAGTGGGAGAGGGCGGACTCCCGGGCGATCCGGTCCTGGATGGTCTTGTTGAAGATGATGTGGTAGCTGCCCACGAGACCCGCCAGGTTGAAGGTCTTGGAGGGGGCGTAGAAGGCGGCGGTGCGGTTGCGGGCGTCCTCCGAGATGGACTGGGTGGGGATGTGGTGATAGCCCGGGAGGATGAGATCAGACCAGATCTCATCCGAGACCACGGAGACGTCGTACTTGCGGAAGAGCTCCATGACGGCGGCCAGCTCCTCCCGCTCCCAGACCCGGCCGGTGGGGTTGTGCGGGGAGCAGATAATGGCGGCGTGGATCTTGTATTCCCGGAGCTTTGCCTCCATGTCTGCAAGGTCCATCCGGTATATGCCGTTCTCGTCCTGGACCAGGGGGCTCAGCACAATTTTGAAGCCGTTGGCCTCCAGGCAGTGGGTGAAGCCGATGTACGTGGGGGAGTGGACCAGTACGGGATCGCCCTGGGAGCAGAACACCCGCAGGGCGCTGATCACACCGCCCAGCACGCCGTTCTCATAGGCGATGCAGTCTCTGGTGAGGCCGGTTACCCCGTTGTGGGTCTCCTGCCAGCGGACGATGGAATCATACCAGGCGTCCGAGGGGGAGAAGTATCCGAAGGCGGGGTGCTGGGTCCGGGCGATGATGGCCTCCTGGATGGAGGGCGGGACGGGGAAGTTCATGTCCGCCACCCACATGGGAATGGCATCGAAGCCCTCCCGGGGTGCGGGGTACTCCTTCCCCACCATGTCCACTGCGATGGCGTCCTTTCCCCTGCGGTCCATGATAGAGGTGAAATCAAAAGGCATGGCTGTCTCCTCGATTCTGTTCGTTTTCGCGGTCTGGGCCGGCCTTTTTCGGCACAATCGGCCCGCTATGGTGCAGGATAGCACAGGACGGGGGCGTTGTCCAGAGGGACGGGGAAAGAAGGGTGGACCCTGGCTGAATGCGGTTCTAGACTGAGAATCTCCTGCGCCTGGGGCTGCCTCCTTTACAGATCTTTTGCAAAAATCTGGCGGATTCTGATACACGCTCCGGGGTATCATCGGCCTTACGGAGGGCGTGCGGGAGCCCGAACTTGGATACCCAACAATGATGGAAAAGATCATAGTGGAATATCCAAAATTTTGCCGGTTCTGCGGCGGTAAAGGCAAGAAAAACATGGGAAAATGGGGCTATTTTGTGGAGGTTGCCCGCAATAACTCTCGGAAAAGCCGTTGAATTTGGGGTTGCAATGCGCTATAATGCCCCATTGACTGAAAATGGGCGGATTATGGGGTATTCCACCGGACTTTGGCGCCCTGCCGCCCGCTTCGAGGAGGTATTTCTGTGCAGCACAATGTGCTCAACGATCTCCGTACTGTGGTAAAGAGAAAGCCGGACAAGATCGCATTCTCCAACGGCACGGACTCCCTCACCTTTGCCGAGCTGGACCGGAGGCGCAACGGCGTGGGCAGCTACATCGCCGGGTGCGGGATCCGGAAAAAGCCAGTGGTGGTGTTCATGCGCAAGTCCCCGGCTGAGGTGGCGGCCTTCTTCGGGGTGATCACCGCCGGCTGTTGCTATGTGCCCATCGATGAGGAGATGCCCGCCGCCCGGATTCAGCTGATCCTGGACAACGTCCGCTCGCCCCTTGTGATCTGCGATGACCACACCATGGAGGTGGCCAGGTCCTTCGAACTGGGAGAGGGCAAGGCTGTCCTGTACAGCGATATCGCCGATACCCCGGTGGACGAACCCCTCCTGGAGGACATCTACCGCCATGCCATCGACACCGACCCCATCTACATCGTCTTCACCTCCGGCTCCACCGGGATCCCCAAGGGCGTGGCCGCCTGCCACCGGTCTGTGCTGGACTACGTGGAGCAGCTGTCTGAGGCTCTGGATTTCAACGAGGATACCGTATTCGGCAGCCAGACCCCTCTCTACTTCGATGCCTGTCTCAAGGAGCTCTATCCCACCCTGAAGTTCGGCGCCACCACCTATCTCATCCCCAAGGAGCTGTTCTCCCTGCCGGTGAACCTGGTGGAGTACCTGAACCAGTACAAGATCAACACGATCTGCTGGGTGGTGTCCGCCCTCACCATGGTCTCCGCCTTCGACACCTTCAGCGTGGTGAAGCCGGCGTACCTGCACACCGTGGCCTTCGGCAGCGAGGTCTTCCCCATGAAGCAATTCCGCCGCTGGAGAGAGGCCCTGCCCAACGCCGTGTTCACCAACCTCTACGGCCCCACCGAGGGCACCGGCATGTGCTGCTTCTACCGCGTGGATCGCGAACTGGCAGACGGTGAGCCCATCCCCATCGGCAAGCCCTTCCCCAACCGGGAGGTCTTGCTGCTGAACAGTGACGGACAGCTGGCCGGCCCCGGAGAAGAGGGCGAGATCTGCATCCGGGGCACCGCGGTAACCCTCGGCTACTACAACGACCCCGAGCGCACCCGCCAGGCCTACGTCCAAAACCCCCTGCAGAGCGCCTATCCGGAGCTCATCTACAAGACCGGAGACATCGGCAAGTACAACGCAGACGGGGACCTGGTGTTCGTCTCCCGGAAGGACTACCAGATCAAGCACATGGGCCACCGGATCGAGCTGGGGGAGATCGAGGTGAGCGCCAACATGCTGCCGGACGTGCGCATGGCCGCCTGCATCTACGACACCAACCGCAAGAAGATCGTGCTCTTTTACACCGGAGATCTCACCCCGGCGGAGATCACGGTGCAGCTGAAGACCAAACTGCCCCGGTACATGCTGCCGGGCAAGACGGTGCAGCTGGACATGCTGCCCTTTACCGCCAACGGCAAGATAGACCGGGTGGCGCTGAAAAAGCAATACGAAGGGGCCTGAGCCCTGCTATCTATTTAAGGAGGAACATTCCCATGGAAGAACTGCTGAGCATTCTCAACGACCGCCATCCCGACATCGACTTCACCACCCGGGAGCACCTCATCGACGAGGCCGTCCTGGACTCCATGGACATCGTAAGCATGGTCCAGGAGATCGCCGAGACCTTTGATGTCACCATCACCGCCCGGGACATCAAGCCGGAGAACTTCAACTCCGCCAAGGCGCTGTATGCCCTGATTCAGCGGCTGCAGGACGAGGAGTAACCGCTCAATAAAACTGGCATGGAAGGGTTGCCCGCATGCTCTTTACATCGTATGGATTTTTCGGCTTTCTGCTGATTCTCTTTCTGCTGTACTACACCATCCCCCGCAGGTTTCAGTGGGTGCTGCTGCTTCTGGGCAGCTATCTCTTCTACTGCATCTCCGGCCCCACCAACCTGGTGTACATCCTCTGCACCACCCTCACCACCTGGTATGCGGCAAGGCGGATCGCGGCGAACCAGCAGCGGCAGAAGGCCTACCTGAGAGAACACAAAGAGGACCTGTCCCGGGAGGAGAAGAAGTCCTATCGGGAGGGCCAGAAGAAGATCCGCCGGCGCTGGGTGGCCGGGTGCCTGCTGCTGAACCTGGCGGTGCTGGGTGTGGTGAAGTACACCGGCTTTGTGATCGCCAATCTGAACGGCATCCTTCACGCCTTCGGGGGCACCGTGGAGCTCACCTGGGCGTCCATCGCCCTGCCCATGGGCATCTCCTTCTACACCTTTATGGCCATAGGGTATCTCATCGATGTGTACCGGGAGACGGTGCCGGCGGAGCAGAACCCCTTCCGATTCGCCCTCTTTGTCTCCTTCTTCCCCCAACTGGTGCAGGGCCCCATCGGCCGGTACGGCGATCTGGCCCCGGGCCTTCTGGGCGAGCATCCCTTTGATGCCCACACCGTCACCCGGGGGCTCCAGCGGATGCTGTGGGGCTACTTTAAGAAGATGGTGGTGGCAGACCGGGTGCTCACCGCGGTTACCACCATCATCGGGGACACCACCGCATACTCCGGGGCGTACATCCTCTTCGGCATGGTGCTGTACACCGTGGAGCTCTACGCAGACTTCACCGGCGGCATCGACATCACCATCGGCATCGCGGAGGCGCTGGGCATCCCCATGGCGGAGAACTTCCACCGCCCGTACTTCTCCAAATCTCTCAAGGAGTACTGGCGCCGGTGGCACATCACCATGTGTTCCTGGTTCCGGGACTACCTCTTCTACCCGGTGTCCACCAGCAAGTGGATGCTGAAGATCACCAAGGCCGCCCGCAGCCGCCTCGGCGAGCGGGTTGGGAAGCGGATCCCGGTGTACCTCTGCTCCTTCACCGTGTGGCTGGCCACCGGCGTCTGGCACGGCGCCAGCTGGAACTTCATCGTCTGGGGCCTCGCCAACTGGGTTGTGCTGATGCTCTCCGAGGAGCTGGAGCCCCTCTACGCCAAGTTCCACGCCAGATTCCCCGGCCTGGACAACCGAAACCTGCCGTACAAGATCTTCGCCGTGGGCCGCACGTTCCTGCTGATCTGCGTGCTGAACCTCTTCGACATCACAAGCTCCATCGGGGAGACCTTCCGGGCGCTGGTCTCTATCTTCACCGCGGGCAACTGGCCTGTCCTCTGGGACGGCTCGCTGCTGGAATTGGGCCTCACCGGCCTGGACTACGGCATCGCAGGTGTGGCCTGCATCATCATGCTGGCCGTGAGCCTCGTGCAACGCCGCGGCAGCGTCCGGGACAAGATCTACGCCAAGCCCTATCCGGTGCGCTTTGTCCTGTGGTACGGCCTCTTTCTCATCGTGCTGCTGATGGGCGCATACGGCATCGGGTACGACGCCAGTCAGTTTATCTATAACCGCTTCTAGGGGGGCAGAGACAGTGCCAACAGCCGAAAAGCGAAAGACAAAGGGCCTTGTGAAATTCCTGGTCTCCGCTGTGATCGCCATCGCCGGCGTGCTCTTCCTGCAGCAGCTGCTGCAGCCCAAGTACGTGGACGGGGTGGTAGAGGGCGCCTTTGTGGCGGAGTTCTACCGGGAGGAGAACAAGGACTTTGACGTCATCTTCATCGGGGACTGCGAGGTCTATGAGAACTTCTCCCCCCAGGTGCTGTGGGACGAGTACGGCATCCACAGCTACATCCGCGGCAGCGCGGAGCAGTACATCATGCAGTCCTATTATCTCTTAGAGGACACCCTCCGGTACGAGAAGCCGGACGTGGTGGTCTTCAACATCCAGTCCCTGCAGTTCAACGAGGCCCAGAGCGAGGCCTATAACCGGATGTCCATCGAGGGCATGGAGTGGTCTCCCGCCAAGGTGGGGGCCATCCTGTCCTCCATGCGGCCGGAGGAGCACTTCCTGGACTACGTGTTCCCCATTCTCCGGTACCACAGCCGCTGGAGCGAGCTGGCATCCACGGACGTGGAGTACCTTTTCAAAACCAAGCCCGTGTCCTTCAACGGGTACTACATGCGGGTGGATGTCCGGCCGGCGGAGAACGTCCCCACCGGCAGACCCCTGGCGGACTACAGCTTCGGGGACAACGCCTGGTCCTACCTGGACAAGATCGTGGACCTCTGCGCCGAGAACGACATCCAGCTGCTGCTCATCAAGGCCCCCAGCCTCTATCCGTACTGGTATCCCCAGTGGGAGGAGCAGGTGGACGCCTATGCGGCGGAGCACAACCTGCCCTACCTGAACTTCCTGGAGCTCCAGGACGAGGTGGGCCTGGACTACAACACCGACACCTATGACGCCGGCCTCCACATGAATCTCTCCGGCGCGGAGAAGCTGTCTCACTGGCTGGGCGCCTATCTGCGGGAGAATATGGGGCTGCAGGACCGGCGGGGAGACCCCGAACTGGACGCCATCTGGGACGAAAACCGGGCGGCGTACCAGGCGGAGATCGCAGCCCAGTACGAACGATATGGCATGAAGGCGGACTGAACCATGTGCGGAATTTGCGGTATGTTTGACATCACAGGGCGGCGCCGGCCGTCCAGCGCGGTGGCGGAGGCGATGCTCTACGCCATCCGCCACCGGGGCCCGGACGGACAGCGGGTGCTGGCCCTGGACCAGGCGGTGCTGGGCTTCAACCGGCTGAGCTTCCTGGACCTGGACGGCGGCATGCAGCCGCTGCAGAACGAGGACCGGACGGTCTCCATGATCTGCAACGGGGAGATCTTCAACTACCGGGAGCTCCGGGAGGAGCTGCTCGCCAAGGGGCACGTCTTCCAGACCAAGACCGATGTGGAGGTGATCGTCCACCTCTACGAGGAGTGCGGCCTGGACTTCCCCAAGCGCCTCAACGGACAGTTTGCCATCGCCCTGGTGGACACCAAGGAGAACCGGATGCTGCTGGTCCGGGACCAGATCGGCATCTGTCCCCTCTTCTACACGGTCCAGGACGGCACGGTGATCTTCGCCTCGGAGATCAAGGCCATCCTGGAGGCCCCGGGGGTGCCCCGCAAGCTGAATCTGAAGGCCGTGGACCAGCTGATGAACTACCCCGGCGTGGTGTCCCCCAACACCTTCTTCCGAGACATCTGGTCTCTCCGGGCGGGGCACCTGCTGGAGATCCGGCCCAACCAGGAGATCCGGGACATCGAGTTCTGGGACATGATCTATCCCCAGGAGGAGCCGGAGGATCTGGGCTTGGACTATTACACCGAGCGGCTCCGGGAGCTCATGAAGCAGGCCATCGCCCGGCGCCTCGTGGCAGACGTGCCCATCGGCTTCTACATCAGCGGCGGCCTGGACAGCTCCATCGTGGCCTGCTTTATCGGAAAGTACCTCCTGAACAGCTACTACTCCTTCTCCGCGGAGATCGGCTCCGGGGACCTGGACGAGAGCCGCTTTCAGAAGATCATCAAGGACACCGTCCACTCCCAGCACTACAGCACCAAGGTGGCGGAGGAGGAGATCTGGGAGAACCTCTCCGCCGTGATCTACCACGCGGAGTCCGGGGTGAAGGAGAGCTACGATGTGGCCGCCTTTCTGCTCTCCGGCCTGGTGCGCCAGTCTCCCGCCAAGGCGGTGCTCACCGGCCAGGGCTCGGACGAGTTCTTCTGCGGCTATGTGGGCTACATGCTGGACCAGTTCCGCTTCATGCAGCGTGCCTCCATGAGCGAGGAGGAGAAGGCCGCTAACGAACTGCTGTGGGGAGACCCGTACTTCCGCTATGAGCGGATCCACCCGGAGATCCGAAAGATCCAGCGCACCCTGTACAGCAAGGACCTGCGGGGGGAGATCGACCACTTCTCCGCCTGGGCCGAGAGCCCCATCGATGTGAACAAGGTGAAGGGCCTGAGTGATCAGCGGCGGCGGTCCTACATAGACTACAAGCTGCGCCTCTCCGATCACCTTTTGGGCGAGCACGGGGACCGGATGTTCTTCTCCCACTCCGTAGAGGGACGGCACCCCTTCCTGGACGCGGAGCTGCTGCAGTTTGTGGCCCAGATGCCGGACAAGTACAAGCTCAACGGCACCAACGAGAAGTACATCCTCAAGAAGGCGGGCAAGGGCATCGTGCCGGACGAGATCCTGAAGCGGAAGAAGTTCCCCTTCCAGGCCCCGGGCATGTCCGCCATGGTGAAGAAGCCCAGCGGGCACATCGTCCTGGACGACAGCATCATCCGCAAGTACAACATCTTCGATGCAGACGCCATCCGGGACATGAAGGCCATGTACCAGCAGGAGGACTTCAAGCTCATGGGCGCCTACGACATCGACTACCTGCTGATCGCCCTCACCGTTACCATGCTCTGCGAGCAGTTCCATCTCAGCGTATAGAAGGTGTGTGTATGAGACGCAATGCGATGATCCGGGGTGCGGCCGGGACCTTGGCGCTGCTGCTCCTGCTGTCTGGCTGCGGCGGCCACGAGAAGACGCCCCCGGAGCCCACCCCTGCACCCACCCAGCATCTGCTGATCCCGGAGCCGGAACACTCTGTGCCGCCCACCCCGGAACCCACGCCGGAGCCCACCCCCACGGCGCCGCAGGACACGGTGCCCCCGGTGATCTCCGGCATGCAGAACCTCACCGTGGAAGTGGGCGGCACGGTGTCCTACCGAAGCGGCGTCTCCGCCGTGGACGATGTGGACGGCGATGTCCCCCTCTCCATCGACACCTCCTACGTGGACCTCACCGCCCCCGGCGAGTACCCGGTGGTGTACTCCGCCGTGGACGCCGCCGGCAACCTCACCGAGGAGGTGGTGCTGCTCACCGTGGTGGAGCCGGAGCCCACTCCCGCGCCGGACCCGGTGGAGGACCAGGTCTACGCCAGGATCGATGAGATCCTGCCCACCATCATCAACGACTCCATGACAGCCCGCCAGAAGGCGGAGGCCATCTTCAAGTACATCACCAATCACGTCTGGTATGTGAGCGTCCAGGACGATGGCTGGGCCAATGCGGCCTTCTATGCCCTGAAAAACCAGAAGGGCGATTGCTACAACTACTGGGCCCTGTCCAAGGCCATGCTCACCCGCGCCGGCGTTCCCACCCTGGACGTGGAGCGCATGGGCGGCAACTCCGATCACTACTGGCTGTTGGTAGACGTGGGAGACGAGGCGGGCTGGTATCATTTCGACCCCTGCCCCCACCCGGAAGGACACCCCATCACCTGCTGCCTGCTCCGGGAGGACGAGGTCTACGCGTACAGCCTGAAGCTGAACCTTTACTCCACCTACTACAAGAACTACTACGGCTGGGACATCGAGAACTGCCCGGTGAAGGTGGCCGGGGCGGACCTGGTGTCCCAGGTGCCCCAGCCCACCATACCGCCGGCACCCCCGCCCACGCCCACACCAGAACCTACGCCGGAACCGGAGGTGCCTACGGAGCCGGAGACGCCGACAGAGCCGGAGACACCTACCGAACCTGAGGTACCTACTGAACCGGAGACGCCGACAGAGCCGGAGGTACCTACTGAACCGGAGACACCTACCGAACCGGAGGTACCGGTGGAGCCGGAGACCCCGACCGAACCGGAGGTACCTACGGAGCCTGAGACACCCACCGAGCCGGAGACCCCCACGGAACCGGAGGCACCTGTACAGACCGAGACCCCCATGGAGCCGGAGACGCCTACGGAACCGGAGGCACCGGTAGAGCCTGACACACCCACCGAACCGGAGGCACCCGTACAGACCGAGGCCCCCATGGAGCCGGAGACGCCCGCCGAGCCCGAAGCGCCGGTGGAGCCGGAACAGCCCGCGGAACCGGAACCGCCTGCCGAACCCGGGGCAGGGGAGGGGCAGGACAGCCCATGAGACGTTGGAAGACACTGCTGCTGGCCCTGAGCCTTGCGGCGCTGGCGGCCTGCGGGGACAGTGCGCAGCCCGCGACAACCCCGGCGCCGGCGGGAGACACCGAAGCGCCGGTGATCACGGGGGCAAGCGATCAGACGGTGCCCGCCGGGAGCAGCATCTCGTACCGCGCCGGGGTGAGCGCCGTGGATGATGTGGACGGCGCCGTGCCCCTGGAGATCGATGCCGCCGGGGTGGATCTGGACACCCCCGGGACCTATACCGTGACCTACTCCGCCGTGGACGCCGCCGGCAACCGCAGCACCTGTACCATCACCGTCACCGTGACGGACGCCGTGCCCCTGGAGACCATGGCCCCGGAGGAGCTGGAGGCCCGGATGTTCCAGCTGGCGGAGATCGTCTACCATGAGATCATCACCGAGGACCAGACCCCATACGAGAAGGCGGAGGCCATCTTCCAGTACTGCAGCACCGCCATCACGTACACCGGGGACTCGGACAAATCCAGCTGGCAGAAGGGCGCCTATGACGGCTTTACCACCCTCACGGGGGACTGCTACACCTATTTCGCCTGCTGCAAGGCCCTTCTGGAGCTGGCGGACATCCCCAATGTGGACCTCGTGCGGCTGGGCGGCGTGACGGATCACTACTGGTCCCTTGTGGACGTGGGGTCCGGGTACTACCACCTGGACTGCTGCCCCCACACCACGGATAAGCCCATCACCAGCTTCCTGCTCACCCAGGCCGAGGCGGAGGAGTACTCCGCCTGGCAGGGAGAGGACTACTACACCTACGACATCGCAAGCTGCCCCGTGACGGCGGTGCAGGACACCCCAATGAATCGGGCGCCCTGGCACGCCCCCGGCGAGGCGGAATAACAGAAACAGAAAGGACCGATAGAACATGGGAAAGAGAATTGCGGCACTGCTTCTGGCTCTGCTCCTGACGGCCTGCCTGGCCGCCTGCGGCGGCGGGGCGTCCGGCAATGCCAACACCCAGGCGCCGGAGGACAACAGCGGCGCCAACGAGACCACGCCAACGGATCCCCCGGCGGCAGACCCCACCGAGGCACCGGCGCCCACCGAGAACGCGCCCCAGGCGCCGGACACCTATGTGTTCCAGAGCAACGGCTGCTCCATCTACATCGGCCAGGACATGGCCGAGGTGCTGACGGCCTTGGGAGAGCCCAAGAGCTACTTCGAGGCCGCCTCCTGCGCCTTTGAGGGTCTGGACAAGACCTACACCTACGGCGGCTTTATCATCACCACCCGGCCCGAGGGGGACAAGGACTACATCAACTCCATCGAGCTCACCGACGACAGCGTCACCACACCGGAGGGGGTCTACATCGGCTGCACCGCAGACGAGGTACAGGGCATGATGAGCGAGGCCAAGCCCTTCGGCACGGCGCTCATGTGCACCAAGGGCGGCACCACCCTGCAGTTCGTGATGGAGAACGATGTGGTGACATCCATCTGCTATTTGCCGGACAAAAACTGAGGAGGACTGTTCTCTTTGGGATCCCAAACAATTCGCCAGCAATTTCTCACCGGCGAACGGGCGCTCTTTATGAGCCGCAACCTGAAGATCTACGACACCATTTTTGACGACGGCGAGTCCCCGCTGAAGGAGAGCCGGGACATCGACCTGGAGAGCTGCATGTTCAAGTGGAAATACCCCCTGTGGTATTGCGAGAACGTGACCGCCCGCAAGTGCACCTGGTTTGAGATGGCCCGGGCCGGCGTGTGGTACACCAACCACCTGCTGGTGGAGGACGCGGTGATCGAGGCGCCCAAGAACTTCCGCCGCTGCGAGGACCTCACCCTGCGCAACGTCCAGTTTGCCAACGCCGCCGAGACCCTCTGGAGCTGCCGCAAGGTGAAGCTGGAGAACATCTACGCCAAGGGGGACTACTTCGGCATGAACAGCGAGGACGTCTCTGTGGACGGCTTCCGCCTCGTGGGCAACTACTCCTTTGACGGCGCCAAACGGGTGGAGATCCGCAACGCCTCCATGCTGAGCAAGGACTCCTTCTGGAACAGCGAGGACGTGGTGGTCCGGGACAGCTTTATCTCCGGCGAGTACCTGGGCTGGAACGCCAAGAACCTCACCCTGGAGAACTGCACCGTGGAGAGCCTGCAGGGCATGTGCTACATAGACAACCTCGTCATGCGCAACTGCAAGCTCATCAACACCACCCTGGCCTTTGAGTACTCCACCGTGGACGCGGACATCTGTTCCAAAATAGACAGCGTTATCAACCCCACTTCCGGCACCATCCGCGCCGACTCCATCGGCGAGTTGATTCTCCAGAAGGACAAAATCGATCCCCAGAAGACCACCATCATCTGCCGGGCGTAACGCCCAAGAGAGGAGTGCGATTCCCATGGTTTTTGACTTTGACCAGTCTGTGGACCGCAGAGACAGCGGTTCTCTCAAGTGGGACGTAGGGCCCAACGAGCTGCCCATGTGGGTGGCGGACATGGACTTTCCCACCGCGCCCTGCATCCGGGCCGCGCTGCAGCGCCGCCTGGAGCACGGGGTGTTTGGGTACAGCATCGTGCCGGACGCATGGGGAGATGCCTACGTGGACTGGTGGGAGCAGCGGCACCACTTCCACATGGACCCGGAGTGGCTGATCTTTGCCACCGGGGTGGTGCCCGCCATCTCCAGCGCGGTGCGCAAGCTCACCACCCCCGGGGAGAACGTGCTCATCCAGACCCCGGTGTACAACATCTTCTTCAACTCCATCCTGAACAACGGCCGGCGTGCCCTGGAGTGCCCGCTGCGCTATGAGAGCGGCGGCTACGCCATAGACTTTGATCGGCTGGAGCGGGACCTCAGCAACCCCCAGACCACCATGATGCTCCTCTGCAACCCCCACAACCCGGTGGGGCGGATCTGGACCAGGAAGGAGCTGGCCAAGATCGGGGAGCTTGCGGCCAAGTACCATGTGATCGTCCTCTCCGATGAGATCCATTGCGACATCACAGACCCGGGCAAGGAGTATGTGCCCTTCGCCTCCGTCTCCGAGGAGTGCCGGGACAACAGCATCACCTGCATCGCCCCCACCAAGTGCTTCAACATCGCCGGCCTGCAGACCGCCGCGGTCTCCGTCCCCAACCCCTACCTCCGCCACAAGATGTGGCGTGCCCTGAACACCGATGAGGTGGCAGAGGGCAACGCCTTTGCGGTGGACGCCGCCATCGCCGCCTTCACCAAGGGCGGGGAGTGGCTGGACCAGCTGCGGGACTACATCCAGGCCAACAAGCGGACCGTGGCCGCCTTCCTGGAGCAGCACCTGCCCGAGATCACCCTGGTGCGCTCTGAGGCCACCTATCTCGTGTGGATGGACTGCGGCCGCATCTGCGAGGACGCCGGCGTGCTGGCAGATATCATCCGGGAGAAGTCCGGACTGGTGCTCTCCGCCGGGGCCCAGTACGGCAGAACCGGCACCTCCTTCCTCCGCATGAACATCGCCTGCCCCGCCCGCAGGCTGGCCGAGGGTCTGGTGCGGCTCCGCACCGGCATCTACGCCTATCTGGACGGCATCCACAACGAGGCGGCCGATCCGGACGCAGACTGATCGGACAAGATAAGAGAGACAGGGACCCCCGAGGCGGGCGCCTCGGGGGTCCTTTGCGGGCAGCAGTCTATTTTATGTTTATTGGCCGGATCACGGGTGGGTTTTGCTTTGCTGTTGGTCTCGGAGGCCGCGCTGCGGTCTCCCCTCAGGCGGTGGCGGTGGGGATGAGGCGGTCTTGATAGCGGAGGATCTCCAGGGGCAGCAGCGGCAGCAGCCCCTCTGCGTTCTCCTCCAGGGTCCGCTGGAACAGGGTGACGATGTTGATCTGGAACGGCTGGCACGCCTCGCCGTTTTGCCCGGTGGCATTGATGGTGATCATGTCTCCCATGTCTTCCGGGTCCCAGAGGCAGATGATGGCGGCATAGGGATAGCGGAGGTGGATGATGTCTCCCTCCTCCACGCGGGCATTCCAGCCCTGGCAAAAGGCCGCACTGTACAGCTCAATGAAGGACTCTGCGTCCAGGTACGGCTGGAACCCGATGCAGTACCGGACAGGGGTCTCCACGCCGTCCTTCGTATCGAGGATGCAGATGGGGAGGATCTGCAGGCAGCAGCCGGCGACCACCTGGAATGCGCCGTCCTCGAAGATCACCTGGCTGGCGGGATCGTGATGGGTGCCGAAGATGGTGTTTATCACGGAGACCACCAGCGGGGAGGAGACGCTCATGCAGTCTTGGAAGGTGCGAAAGCAGGCGGAGTAGAGCTTCTCTTGGTGCGGGATGGCAATGAGGCGGGGCGCATCTGTGCCGCCTGGGTTGGACGAGGTTTTTGGGTTCATGTTCACGTACTCCTTTCGTTTCAGAGGGAAAGCAGGTCTCCGTATGCCGCTTTGGCCAGGAGACTGGTGCAGTCTAATAGGGCCTTGCGGTCTTCCGGGGTGAGACTGCCGCGTGCCTGTTGTGCGGCTGCCGCCCGGAGGATGCTCTTATAGCGGGTCTTGTACATCTTGTATGCTAGGATCTCCGGGGCCGTCTGGATGGCATCGCAGTCTCGGAGGATCTCGAAGGGCGGCAGGATAAAGGGGGCCGTATGCGATCTCCTCGAAGCGCTTCTGGCCCGTGCCCGGTCTGGATTGCAACGTGTACCCGGTCTCCGTGGAACATGTCCTCCGTGTGGGACACATCCCAAAGGCATATGGCGGTGGCACATGGTTTCCGAACCGCCCCCGCGCACCGCCGCACTTCCCGAACAGAGGCCTCTCCTTGCCGCCCTGCCTGCAATGGGGAGGCGGACATCATCGCGGTACGCCGGCTGGAATTCCAACAGATACGCGTGTGCGTACAGCGCGGCGCCGCTCCTCCAGGAGGGAGAGGGACAGATCTACTGTGGCGTCTGAGAAGAGGGAGCTTTCGTCATCCACCTCGTCCTCACAGTCCGCCGAGAGATACCGAATGTCTGAGAGATCCGGAAGGCCTGGCAATGATGGGAGGCGCACGGCGCTGTTCAGGGGAAGCTTGCTCTCGAAGAGGGCGTGGGACGGGGACAAGTCCAGGCAGGCGCCAAAGACCCGGCAGCAGATTTCCGTGAGTGCCTCAGGGGAGGGCTGCACCGGAACAGACCCCTTCCGAACGGCGGAATTTTGTCCTACAATATCCCACATATTATCAATTATAGCGCCAAAACCCCGCGTTTTGTATTACAATTTTCCTTGTCAAGGAGAGATAGAGAGAAACGGACGGTGTGATTATATAACAATCTGCGCAAAAATACAACTGAAAATTGAAAAACGTGATTTATGTCCCGCCGCAAAGACAAGACGCCCGAGGCGGCTGCCTCGGGCGTCTTGGATGGGGTGGAGTTTTCAGCTGGCCGATGCTCATCAGGGAGGTGACGCAGCCGTGGATATGGGTCTATTGCAGCATGGGGACCACATCCCCGTATGCCGCCTTGGCGAGGGCGTTGAGGTTACAGAGGATCTGGGCCAGGGTCTGCTCTGAGATGGCGTCCTGCTCGAACTGTGGCATCACTTCCATCAGGATGTCCACAAAGCTCTTGGAGAACGCCTGGGAGATCTCGCTTGCCGGGGTGTTGCGGATGGGATCGTAGTCCCGGAGGATCTCAAAGGGCAGCAGGGCGAAGAGACCGGACACGTTGGCCTGGAAGATGCGATGGAACAGCTTTACCACCTTCACGGCGTACAGAAAGGTGTCTGCGCCATTGGGGTCTACCAGGTGGAAGGTGAGCTTGTCTCCGATGTCTGCCACATCCCGCAGAAAGATCACGGCGATCTTGGCGGGCGGGGTATAGGGTACCGATGGGTTCGTGCGGGTGGTGCTTTGATCCATGGCCGCGTTCACCACAGGGAGGCCCAGGGCGGGGTCGTACTCCGGCTCGAACTCGATGCAGTACTCCGAGACGGCCTCTTTGCTGCCCTTCTCCTCTACAATGCGGATGGGCACGTCTGCCACATGGTTGGGGAAGTGCTCCAGCGATGCGGTATCTGGGAAGAGCACCTTGCTGGAGAGGGGATGTTTCTCGCCGAAGAGGGTGTTGATGAGCCCCACGGTGAGGGCGGGAGACAGCTGGAGAGAGGAGGAAAAGATGAAACAGCAGGTGTCCCGGAGCTTGGCGTCCCAGTGCATGGGGGCACCGCATCCGTGACAGCACGGCACGGGATCTTCCGGCGGTTGCATGGCCTGCAGATTGTTGGCGGTTTCGAAATCCATAGTGATCACCATCCAGAGTATAGAGTTGCGGCACTTTGCACAGAAAACGATGGGATTCGTGTTGCCGATATTATACGATTCACAGTTTTGGAAAGCAATAGCAAATTGAGAGAGTTGTACCCTGATTTGTATGGCTCTTGGGAATTGTGTCTGCGTGCGCGGGAACCAATTGGCACTGCAGGACTCCTGCGCGGAGAGGGTGAGAAAGCAGGATCCCCGAGGCGGATGCCTCGGGGATCGATGAGAGGATAGGGTGTATTGGGTGCTGCGCCTGCGGACGTGGTCTCACTTCAGAAAGGGGATCAGGTCTGCGTAGGCCGCCTTGGCCAGAAGCTTGGTGCAGTCCAGAAGGGCGGTGAGGTCCTCTGTGGAGAGGTCTCCCCGCTGCTCTGCGTCCAGTTCCTCCTGCAGGGTGTCTGCATAGCAGTTGCCGTACACCTCCAGGACCCGATCTTTCTGGGCATTGCGGATCTTGCTGTACGCCCGGAGGATCTCGAAGGGGAGGAGGGGGAGATACTTCCTGGCAGTGTCCTGTCTGGGCTGGTTGAACAGCTTTACCACCTTCACGGTGTACAGGAAGGTGTCTGAGCCCTTGGGGTCCACCAGGTGGAAGGTGAGCTTGTCTCCGATGTCCGGCACATCCAGAAGGAAGATCACGGCGGTCTTGGCGATGGGGATATAGACCTCTGAGGGATCCGGGCGGGTGGCGCTCTGGTCCATGGCCTCGATCACAACGGGCAGACCCAGAACCGGGTTGTATTCGGGATTGAACTCAATGCAGTACTCATAGGCGGTCTCAATACCGTCTTTCTCCTCCACAATGCGGATGGGCAGATCTACCGCCTGGTGTGGGTACACGCCGTCCTCCAGCGGTGCGGTGTCCGGAAAGAGCACCTTGCTGGTCTGAGGGTGTGTTGAACCAAAGACGTCGTTGACGAGCCTCGCGATGAGGGCGGGGGACAGCTTCATGCACGCGGCAAAGACATCGCAGCAGGTGTCTCTCAGGGAGACATCCCAGCGCATGGGGGCGCCGCACCCGTGGCAGCAGGAAGTTGGGCCTTCCAGGTTGTTGGCGGTTTCGAAATCCATTGTGATCACCATCCAGGAGATTGCAGGTCCGATTGGCACATGGGTAGGTGTGCCAGCGATTCTGACGGGATTATACTCCGGATGGTGACGGATGGCAACTGGAAAAGGGGAGAAAACTGGATGGGGCGCTTGGATCAGCGGAATGGGATCAGGATGCGAAGGTTTGGGCCAGCTTGCCCACTAGGAAAATGAACTGTTGGGATTGTGTCGTTCATCAGTAGGCAGGCTTTTGCAGAACCTGGCTTATCTGCATAGAGGATACGACCTTGCCCTATAAGTTCATTAGAACTTCAGAAATTACGATTTTTCAGAACTTTTCAGATCATAAATGCCTCGCCTATGACGATCCTGGATTTGAGCGGAGGATCCTCTGAACTTCTGAAGGCCATAAAAAAACCGGTCCATGCATTGTATCGCCAAAATCCAGACTGTGCGCCAACGAAGGACAGCAGCTAGGGCGGCGTATATTCAACTCAGCTTGGGTTCGTTTTGCATCGCCAGCAGCAGTTTTGCCCCCGTTTAAGCCCAATTTGCTCTGATATTGCAACGTTTGAATCGGGATTCGCAGCTTAACATTGGTACTAACCCAGGACTCGCCCATGTGGCTGCTTTCATATGCTACTATGTCCATCATACGCACACACCATAGCTCATTTCAGTAATGTGTGTTACCTTCCATGCTGGGGGGCAAATTAAGGAACTTTTTCGAAAAAGCCATATCCTCTGTGCAGATAAGCCAGGTTTGCAGAAAGCGTTTTTATTAAGGCGTGTCCGAGAGCGTGTTGAGTAATCACCCTACCTTTTGAAAGGGGTATTTAAACTAGAAAAATAAAATATGGATCCCCGAGGATGGCCTTCGGGGATCCGTGACGACAGGAAATATAATCACATGTACTGTCTGCTTGACTGCGGGGTGAACACAGGCGCACCCTATATAGTTGAAGATTCCTGTGAAAGAAATGCTTGTATTGCCTGGTGCGATTTGCGTCTATGTCAGGTTAGCCTTCAGATTACGGAGCTCCTCTTCGAGCTTCCGAATCTTGTCCTCCGAGGCATCCAGCTTGGTCTGCAGCTGCGCTTTGTCGTTGCGCAACTGCACGTTTTCGTCTTGCCATGCTTTGGCAACTTCCAATACATTGAAGCTCCTTTTGATTTCGGCAATACTCATTTTTTTATTCCCTCCTTCCTGTAATGCTGCTACATCGCTGTAGGCATAATCCATAAGAATCACAAGGGCGTTTTTGAGGCACGCGTAACGGTAATCGTCTAGTATGCCTGCCTTTTTCTTTTCGTCTAAAATAGATGTAATGGCATCTTGATGTTTTGATAATAAATCGAGATTCTTTTTGCTGGGATTTTTACGAACTCGTTCGCGATACCGTAAAATTTCAAAGGGAAGAAGAATCAAAAAATCGTTTGCATTCTCCTCGAGAGTCCTGCTGAAAAAAGGTACAGTCAAGATTTGAAATAGCGGGAGTATCTGGCCGTCCGAGGTTGCGTGCTTCACGGTAATAGGAGTTCCTTTTGAACGGCTTCGCTTCAGATAGATCTCGGCTGTATTGGGGTAACGAAGGATGATGTCCGTTCCTTGAACCTTCTTCAAATTCCAAGCTTGACGATTGCTGTAGTCCGAAATGCGATAGGCAATAGTTGGATCAAGATAGGACTGAAACTCGATGAGGTATTCGAATACTTTCTCTATGCCATTGATAGTTTCTGCGATACGGACAACGAAGTCAGATGCGCGAGGTAGAAATATCTCTCCTACAGACTTCCCGCTCAAGACATCTACTTTGCTGTTAAGAGAATGACTTTTCTGGAAAAGAGCATTGATAAAGGCGATTAAGAGGGGCGGAGAGATATTCAGACAGTACAAACAGACGGAATCAAATACTAATGCGAATTGCTTCGACAAATCGTCCTTAGCAGTGTTTTCTTTGCCCTTTCCTTTGGAGTCCTGGGGCTTGGAATTGTCAGCAGGGGTGTTATTGGCCTTGGGGTTGGTGCCTTTCATTTTAATGGGCCTCCCTGAGGCAGTGAGCGTCTTCCTGATAAAGCGAAAGAAACTAAAGCGGAAATATCTCACTGCCTATAGTATATTCTTTCTTTGATAAGATTACAAGAGGAAAATCGTGAAGATGAAGCTTTTTCTCTTGCAAGTATGATTAAGCAAATTAAAAACTATATTATTAGGCGAAATTACTGTAAAGACGAAAACGGCAATATCCGCTTTCTTATATGATTAACTGCCGTGAAATGGCAGGGATAAAATTGATAATCGGAACAAAGTACCCAGACCATTTCCCCTCATTATCATCAGCGGGGCAGCATGCTCAGGACCGTTCAAGCGGCCATCATACGGGCTACCATTACCTGGGCGGCACTGGATGGCCAGGTAGGTCTGGGGGACTTTGTTGCTAGCAGAGCAGTAGAAGAGGATCAGTCCTGCTTGAGAGTGGAGAAATCTCCATCCTTTAGACGTGCTGTCACAGAGGGAAGGAAGGATAGCTGTGCGGATTCTGCGCAACCTTAGTTCAGGAGAGCTACAGCTTTTGCTCTGCGTGGAATTCGTGATGGCAACTGGCAAAGAGGAGAAAACCGGAGGGGTGTACTTGTGGCTCAGTGACTGAAGTCAGCTGGTGGGGATAGCAGCCTGGGAGGCGGACTTCGACCTTGCGGCGATCAATTGGATCTTCAGGTATGCAATCTGCATTTCGTTTTGTTCGATCAGCGCGTTAAAGGCCTGCTCCATGGCGGTGATTTCATGATTTTATCCCAGTCTTCTTTGAGTTCAGTCGGGCTCGTTCAATTGTCCCTCTTTTTGAATTACAGCAAATCTTTGTATCCTCAAAAATAATCCGGTAAAGGGCATTGCCAAATTGTTGAATTCAGTTAGAGGCAGAGAGAAGCGCTTTCGATGAGGCGGGCGCTCTCTTCGAGCGCGGCGATAGTCAAGACGGGGACCTCCTTGCGTCTATCTCAGAATGGCGGCTGTGCAGGTCCTGTTTCTGTTTTTCGTTTGGGAGAAGCTCGCCTTCCAAACGCTTTTGCGCTTCCTGCAGGTTGTCCTATTTTGCCTTCACGCGGGCAGATTCCGCTTCCAGTTGCTCGTGCTCGGCATCTAACCGTGCCTTTTCCATTTCCAATTGTGCCTTCTTTGCCTGCAACCGCGCCTTTTCCATGTGCAGCTGTTCGTTCTCGGCTTTCCACGTCTTGACGACATCGTACACGTTGAAGTCCTTCTTGATCTCGGCGATGGTCATGGTGGGGATCTCCTCGTTTCTATCTCTGCAGATTTCTTTCCGGATTGGACCTCCATCGCGTCCAGCACGGCCACAGCGCTGTTGACGCCGAAAGACAGATGCCTCATGGCCTCTGCAAACTGGGGGCCGGAATCTATACGGTCCCCCAACCCCAAGGGCTCATCATGGCAAATCATCCAGACGCCGTACATCGGTTTCAACTGTTCCCTCTCCGTTCAGTACTTCCGTTCAAGCGCCCGGATTTGAAACCCGGCGGAAAGGGGTTTCCAGTAGACTGCCACGATAAGGATGAGGAAAATGAATGCAACAATGATACACTCACCCATACGAATCACCTCTTGAAATTGCATGCACTCAGTTTCCAACTGAGCAAGCTCCTTGTACAATTCCGCGTACGCTTCTCCTTTTCGGCCAGCGCCGCTGGCTGCGGTCCGGGAAGGCCACCTTGCTGGTGTGGGCGTGGTCCTTGCCATAGACGGTGTTGATGAGGCCCACAATCCGCGGGGAGGACACCCGGAGGCACAGCAGGGTAGGAGATAGACTGCGGGGTGTATTGTGCCGGGGCGTTCATCTAAATCACTTCCGGACTTTTCCGATCAGGCAGCCCCGAGGCGCGGGCCTCGGGGGCTGCCTGGCGATGGGCGTCTGCTGGGTGCTCAGGCGGCCATCTTGGGCCAGATGGTCTCCACCAGCTTCCGGCACCCGGGGAGGTGCTGGACGGTGATCTGGGCCTGGAGGGCATCGTCCCCCTCAAAGCTGCGGAAGAACGTCTGTCCCTCGGGGGTGTGGGCGAACCGCGCCAGGAAGGTCCGGGGCATCTGCAGCTGCACGGCGAGCAGGACCTGCTTCCGGGCCTCGGGGGTGTCCGCCTGGAGCAGCTGGCCTACGGCCCACTGCTCCCGGCAGGCGGGCTTCAGCATGGGCAGCTCCTGGAAGGTGAAGTCCCGGGGCTGGACGGTCTCGAGGATTTCGGGGTCCAGGCGGGCGTTGGGGGTGTAGATCCGGTACAGCATGTGGTGCTCGTTGCGGTGGTACTCGCTGGACAGCAGCGGCGCCGAGAGGGCATCTGTGGTGGGGATCTCGGTGCGGAGCAGCTTGTTGAGACAGACGTCCACATAGGACTTCTGGGTGAGCACGGTGCCGTCCAGCTGGTCTGCGGCATCCGTGTACCAGGTTCTCTTGTTGGCCCAGACGTGGCGGAGCACCGCCAGCTCCGTGGGGTTCAAGGTGCGGAGGACCTTCATCTGCTGGATGGACACGGTGCGGCAGAGGTGCTGCTCCTTCAGCAGGATCTGGGCCAGGTCCCGGAAGTACCCGTCCAGGTTACCCGTGTGGTGGGCCATCTCCGCGCTGAGGTCCACAGACAGACGGGAGCTCTCCAGGGTGAGGTGCAGGTCCGGTTTCACGGTGAGGAAGACGGCGGGTACCTCCTCCTGGCTCTGGACGGCCGCCTCCCGGAGGATGGCGTCCAGGGCGGAGGAGAGGCGGAGCACCGTGGCCAGGTCGTCCGGGAGCGCGGAGAGAGTCTCCAACGCCAGGGGCATGCCGTACGCCCAGGCGCCGCTGCTGTACGGGAGGGTGTCCCGGCGGGCCAGGGGGGAGAAGCTGTCCATGAGGACGTAGCGGATGCCACCCTTCTCCGGGAGGCAGCAGATCTGCCGGCCCTGCTCCAGCTTGGGGCCTGCCCAGCGGAGGGAGACGCTGCCGAGGGGGGCCTCGCCGTCCCGGAGCAGCTGCCGGAGGGCCTCCGGCGGACAGCCGGGGCCGTTGAAGTCGCGGAGGACCGCCAGGGGTGCCCGCCCGCAGGCCCAGGCGGTGAGCTTGTCTGCGGCGGTGGCATATGCCTGACAGAGCCGGGCCTTCATGGTGTCCTCGGGCAGGGCCGGGACGCCATCCGGCACCAGGAACAGAGAGAGGGGATCGAAGGGCTCCTGCTTCACCCCGCTGAGGCCGCAGTCCAGCTGGACCTCCAGCTGCAGGCCCATCCAGGGCTTGCCGTGGGTCTCCCCATAGGCGGGGGCCAGGGACACCGCGGAGATGCCGGTGCGGGCAGCCCCGGCGGGGAGGGTCCGGAAGTGCCGCTGCCGCCGGCCGTGGTTCTCCAGCATGGCGGCGCAGACCTGGGCGTTGAGGGGATCCCCCACCTGGCCCCAGACGGTCTCGCTGAGTTGGCCAAGGAGCGTGTCCGGACCCAGGGAGGGGAAGGCGGTGTCGAAAAAGGCGCGGACACCGGAGAGGTCCTGGGAGATCAGGCGCACGGAGCCCTCCGCCAGGTTGTCTGCGAAGCGGCGGAGGCTCTCCTCCAGAAGGGCGGAGACCTCCTCGTAGGTGCGGGACTCCTCCTGGTCCGGTTCCCAGGCGTACGCCTCATCGGCGAAGTAGCGCTTGCACGCGGCCAGGATCCGGTGGCGGGCGGTGAGGATCAGGGAGACAGAGAAGCCGGCGCTGGAGCGGGCCAGCTTGGCGTGGGAGACGGTGAGGTCCGGGAGAGTGCCGTCCTCCGCCCGGGCGCAGGCGGCGGTGAGCTGGGCCTGGGTGTACGCCTGGAGCCCCACGCCGTGAAAGGCGGTCTCGGCGGTCTCCAGGACGGACTGGGACAGCTGCTTGATGCGGGTGTTGCGGGTTTCGGGGGTAGCTTCGGTGATGGCATCGTTGTTGGATTCGGCGTTGTTCTGCATGTTGCCCTCGCTTTCTGCTGCGGAGATGGGATCGCAGCTCTGGTAAAATGGGTATGTGCAGGATTATAATACCTGAGGAAACAGATTGCAAGAGCCTTTTTCAAATTCGGAAGAGAAAATTTTTTATGAAATACACAACGGCGGGCGAAAATGGGCTTGTGGCAGCCTGTAAAATGCACTTTTTGGAAGATGTTAGGGCACAATTTGCCCAAAAACGCGATTTTTGAGACGAAAAGCCATAAATAGAGGCATAAATGAAAGAAATCCCGCTGTCCGCCTGTGGCGGACAGCGGGATATGGACAACGAATTCGGATTTTATTGGACAAATAAGGGCGGAATTCTGTAATACAAAATGCCGTGAAAGGCTGGACTTATGGGCCCTACGTTGCTGGAAAAAGAACAGAGATAGCAACCGGATATCGGCGCCGTTACGTCATTCGCATTTGTGCTGTATCAAGGTATGGGCCGGCGGAGATGCTGTTTCTGGGGCGAAAAAGTGGGCGTTTCGGGAAAAGACTGCCCATTTGGCCCGGGTTGTGGTATAGTATCTGCCGGAGTTCCAACGGTATCCTTGTACAAGACTGATTTGGAGGATAGAGCATGAAAGACGCGGAAAAGAGAGACTGCCTCTGCGACAGGATCGGCGCCATTGCCTTGATCGGGACGGCTCTGGTGGGCGCCATTCACCTGGCGCAGTACATCGCCTTAGGGCACCTGCTGCCCTTTTTCACCATGCTGGTGGTGCAGACCTTGCTGGTCCTCACGGCCTTCATCGCCTGGAGGGGACGGCTGCCCTGGTTGTTAGTAGTTGATCTGGCAGGCGGGATTGTGCTGTATGCCAACACCAACTACGCCATGCTGTATCCCTTCAACCTCGCATTCTTGATCCAGGCGATTGTATGCGGGATCGGCGCGGTGTTAGGGATTGTCTTTACCATCCGGGAGAAGAGAGGTCCCCGGACATTCCCCTGGCGGCAGGCCGTTGCCGTCCTCGTGATCGTGGCAGTCTTTCTGATCACCTGGAAGGGGAGCACAGACCGGGCCAAGGCGGCCACCGGGTCTGCCCAGCGGGAGATTTGGGCGGTCCCCACCCAGTTCGATACCGCCACATGCGCCCAGCCCGGCACGGTGGAGGAGCTGGTCTACGAGACCAAGGCCTACGCCACAGACGGGCGCACGGTACAGAAGAGCGCCCTGGTGTACCTCCCCTACGGCTACGATGAGACCCTGCCCTACAACATCCTCTACCTGATGCACGGCACCGGCGATGACCAGTACTACTGGCTCCAGACGCACAGCTACAACAAAGTGATGCTGGACAACTTGATCGCCGCCAGGGAGATCGAGCCCCTGATCGTTGTGACGCCCACCTTCTACGTGGAGGACGACTGCGCCGATGACCTGGACCAGCTCACGTACTCCTTCCAGGACGAGCTCCGCAATGATCTCATGCCCGCCGTGGAGGGCAAGTACTCCACCTGGGCGGAGACACCGGACGATGCGGGCTTTGCCACCAGCCGGGATCACCGGGCCTTTGCCGGCCTCTCCCGGGGCGCGGTAACCACATACCACTCCGTGTTCTGCGGCAGCCTGGACTATTTCTCCTGGTTTGGGGCCTTCAGCGGCAGCCGGACGGATGCAGCGTACTTCCAGGATCACCTGCAGTCTGAGGCCTTCCGAGACCTGCCCATCCACTACCTCTACGTGGCCAGCGGCAATTTCGACTTCGCCCTGGTGGGCCAGCTGCAGGAGTACGAGGAGCTCCTCAAAGTGGAGCCCCGCCTCACCTACGGCGTGAACACCCTTTTCGACATCTTCCCCATGCGGTATCACTCCCAGGGGAACTGGCACCTGGCCCTCTATAACTTCCTGCAGAAGGTGTTTTAGGGCCCGGGAACTTGAAAAAGATTGGGAGGAAGACACATGAAGAAAAAGAAGCTCTGGCTCATCCCCGTGGTGATCTTGATCGTGCTGGCCGTGGTGCTGGCGATCTTCCACCAGGCGGTGTACCTGGTATTCCGCAACCTCACCGTGGGCAAGTTGGACCTGGATGAGTCTGTGGACAACTGGACCGGTGGCACCGTGTACAAGCAAGTCCAATACGCAGACGTGTCCCCCACAGACTACGTGGACCTCTATCTCCCGGACGGGGTGGAGAACCCGCCTCTCTATGTGATCATCCACGGCGGCGGATTTGTCTCCGGGGACTCGTACACCCGCCAGGCGCAGTTCATGTACCGGTACTTCCGGGACCGCGGCTATGCCTGTGCCTCCGTGAACTACAGGTTGGCCCAGGAGGCGGCATTTCCGGCGGGGGTGGAGGACTGCAAGGCGGCGATCCGCTTCCTCCGGGCCCACTCGGCGGAGTACGGGTACAACGCGGACCGCATCGCAGTGTTCGGGGAGTCCGCCGGCGGCTACCTCGCGGCTATGTGTGCCTTTACCAACGATGACGAGTTCAACGACCTGCCCTTTATCGGCCAGGAGGAGTTGGGCAACGTGTCCGCCAAAGTGGATGTTCTCGTGGACTACTACGGCGTCATGGAGTGGGGGATTGCCAAGGACCTCCCCGCCATCGGCCTGCCGCAGTTCATCTATAACATCGCCAACAGCTGGTTGAGCAAGGACGAGATGGAGGGCTTCAGCAGCTTTGAGTCCTACTGGCTCCGGCAGGAAGTCTCCTCCATGACCGATTCTGAACTGGCCGTCTCGGACCCGTACACCTACCTTAACGAGAATGTAACCCCGGACTGCGGCCTCTCCGTGTGGATGGTCCACGGCGATTGCGACATCACCGTACCCTGTCCCCAATCGGACCGCCTCTACGAGAAGCTCGACCGGATCCTGCCGGCCGGTGACTTGGTCTTCCACCGGGTCCCGGACATGGGCCACGCCAGCGATCCCCTGTACAAGGAGGAGGAACTGGAGCAGATCAAGGCGTTCTTGGATGAGCGGATGCGTTAGGGCAAAATACGAAGAAAAAACGAGCAAGCGTCCTGCAGAGGCGATCTGCAGGACGCTTGTGTTTTAGGGGCTTGTTATTTTGCTTTTTCGTCCAGCTTCAGGTACTGGGTGAGGATGGCCGCCATCTCAGCCCGGGTTGCCTGGCCTTGGGGGTCCAATGCTGTATCCCTGCCCTACTGCATCTCCCTCCGCCTGGGCAACCTACAGTGTATCCGCCAGCTTTCTGCATCCCGGGAGAGACTGCAGGATCTCCTTAGCCCGGGGGATATCCTTGGGTGCCATCATCCGGAGGAAGGCCTGCCCCATCTCCGTGCGGACGAACTGGGCCAGGAAGGTGCGGGGCATGTTCTGAGATGCCTCCACAAAGGCTGGGCCCCGCAGACTGGGAGACTGTGCCCGAAGCAGCCAGTCCTCCGCCCAGGCAGCGCGGCTGCTGGGGCGGATGCCGGAGAGCTCCTGGAGGCTGTAGTTGCGGGGGACGACATGGTTCAGAACTTCCGGGGAGAAGTACGCCCCGGCGGTATACGCCTGCCAGTGGGAGCCCTTGGGGTCTAAACCGCGCACCAATGGAGCGGATAAAACCTCAGCCGTGGGAATCATCTTCTCCGTCAGGCCATCCAGGCACTGGATTGCGAACTTCACCGTGGTGATCATACCGCTGTCCTCCAGAAGATCTCGGAGGTCCTCTACGCGGATGGTCTTGCCCGTGCGGAGAATGCGCAGCAGAAAGAGCTCCGTGGGATTCAGGTCCTGGAATACTTTCTTCTGCAGGTTCGGCAGTGCTGTGATGGCCGCGTGCTCCTGGAGGATCTGGTCTGTGAGGGAATGCAAGTAGTTCTTCAAGGACTGGCCTGCGGGCTTGGAGAGGGGCAACGTCTGCCGTCCGAAGCGGATCTGAGGCAGCTTGTTCGGGGACATCAGGATCACCGCTTTGGGCGGCTTCTGGCCTTTTGGAGTGCGCTCCTTCAGCCGCTGATCCAGGGAGACCGCTACCCGCTCCAGAAGGGCGGCGTTGCAGGGTGGCTCAGTCCAGGCCTGGGAAGTGTTCGTCTTCCCGCCGATCTTGCGGTAGGGGAGAGCGCTGTCCGGGATGGGATTGCCGGAGAGATCGGTGAGCAGGTAGATGTCCGGCATGTTGGCGGGGGTGCCTCCCAGGCGGATGATCTGAGCCTTGTTGGAGAGCCAGGCGCCCTGCCAGAGGACGGACACGCATCCGTGGACAAAGGGGGCGGAATACAGGGATCGCACCGAACCGGGAATGGTGCCAGGGGCCTGTGCCCAAAGGGGAAGCCAGCCGGGGATCGCCTTCAGCAGATCGTCTGCGCAGGATTGGATGGCACCCCAGAGAAAGGGAGACCACTGGCTCTGATCAATCCGTACCATGGGCAGGAGAGAGGCAGAGACCTCTTTCTCCCGGTACCCGATGTGCATCAGCCGGGCCCGCAGGTGGAGGACCAGACGGATGTCTTTCTCCGCGCCGGCGGAGACCAGACTGCAGGTGCACTCTACGGCTCGGAGGGTGATGTTGGCCCAGGCCGGGATGATGTCTCGGTACGGCTGCTGGCGCCCGGCGAGGTCCCGACGGATCGCCGCTGCGAACCAGGCGTTGTGTTTGGCGTAGACGCTCTGCCAGTGCTCGCCCATGAGGCGGTGGATCTCAGCAGATGCGGGCGGTGTGAGGGAGATGTGGTCCGGGGACGGGCCCGCCTTGTCCCAGAGCACCGGCGGCAGACCGAGGCGCAGGATCACCCAGTTGGAGACCCTGTCGATCTCCAATGAGATGTACGCGGTGATGGACTGCTCCAGCTCCGCAACTGTGCCGTCCGGCAGGTCTTCCAGCATGAGCACGCTGTGAAAGGACTTGTCCATCTGGCAGATTCCAGCGGTTAGGGAGACCTGTATCTGCAGGGAGATGGCGGCGGTGCCGGTGGTGAGGGAGACCTCCGGGATGGAAATGGCGTACTCGTTGTACAGGATGCCGCCGGACGTGGCCAGGTGATTGGCCTCTTGCTGGGCAGCTGCCTGGAGGCCAATGCCTTTGTATTGGGCGGTGAGGTGCTGTACGGCCTTTGCCGTCTTGGAGTGCTTGGTGGCTGCGCTGCTTTTCATGGGACGGATACCTCCGATCTGCGGAAAATCGTAAGACAATGTAAGACAAATACAGCGAATTGCAATGAAAAACGGGTATATTGTAATACAAATTGCGGAGTAAGTGCTGCTGAAAATCCAGTGACGGACAGGCTTTCTCCTTGAGACTCAGACGTTTTAAATGGTGAATAAATATTAGCAGAATTGAATTGCGAAAGCAAGTGCTGTTGCCGGCCCAAACCCGGCAAATCGTCCGAAAATATCCCGCGGCGAGGTGGAACATCAGATAGAGCGGACGCCTTTCGTTGCGGCGGTAGGACGGGATTTGCGAAGATTTGGTTCGGAAAACATGGGGATAATGAAGCTGATTTCTTCAAATCTGCAAAAATGGCTTTGTTAACTTGCCTGTCACATCCGGCTGGAGTATCATAGACCGAGAAAAACAAGGGAGGGTGTTTCCATGGTCCTGTATCCAAGGGAGCAGTACTTGCAGCGGATCCGCGGCTTCTATGATGCACCGGATCTCATCAAGGTGATCACCGGCGTCCGGGGCTGCGGCAAGTCCAGCCTGCTGGCGGTGATCCGGGAGGAACTGTTGGCAAAGGGCGTGCGGTCCGAGAACATCATCACCCTCGATCTGGACCAGAGGGAATATCGGCGGATCCAGACGGCGGACCAGCTGGAGCACCTGATAGTGGACGGTATGGCAATAGACAAGGAGAGGCTGCTGTACCTCTTTGTGGACGAGGTTCAAAGGGTAGACGGCTTTGAGGCGGTGCTGGAGGGCCTGCGCTTGGATGGCAACTGGTCCATCTTTGTCTCCGGGTCTCACGCCTCGCTTCTCAACGGGGAGAAGATCACCAAGCTCACAGGCCGCTATCTGGAGTTCGAGATGTTTCCGCTCACCTTCCAGGAGTACGTGGATATGAAGCGCTGGTACAAGCTTCCGGTAGAGGGCTCTCTCCGGCAGGAACTGGTACAATACCTCGCGGATGGCGGGTTCCCCCATACCATCTTCCTGGAGAACCATGAGGACAAGCGGGCGTACATCCAGGGTGTTCTCCGGGAGATCTTCGAGAAGGACATCCGCCCCAGAGTGAAGATCCGGGAGAGACAGACCTTCGCGGCGGTTACCACCCATCTCCTGAACCACTTCGGGGAGAGTGTGAGCCAGCGGGATCTGTGTGCTGCGCTCCAGGCGGATGGCGTACCTATAACCCGGAACACGGTCTCCCGGTATCTCCAGATCCTCCTGGACGCCCAGGTCCTCCTGGAATGTCCCCGCTTAGACCGCAAACTGCAGAGGACCCTCAGCGGGGAGAAGAAGTACTACCTGGCAGATCTGGCCTTCTACCGATGCCAGACCACAGGCGGCCGTGCACCGCTCAGTTCCATTCTGGAGAGGTGATATTCGACAAATTTGTTGATTGGAACCGACACTAGCCACCCGAGACCCCCCAGGGGGTACCCCCGATGCC
>CANRFN010000015.1 GCA_947629915.1 uncultured Oscillospiraceae bacterium
TTCTGCGTGGCAGTTACAACAAAACCAGGGGATTCGTGGATGATCCACAAATCCCCTGGGCTGACTGAATAGATACGGCGAATCTGGCTTTACTCTCTCAATCGCTATCCATGCCGTTGCCTGGACCGAAAGAATATTCTGGGACTTCAAATGGTTTATCTGAAAGTCATCAATACGTTGCCCTTCAATTGTTTCAAAAAAACTGCCGTCACTAAGACAAGTTGTAATTCGCTGAAGGATTTCAAAAACTTCATCAACAGACTCAACGAGCTGATCTACTGAGCTGATTGGACATACAAAAACCATTTCATCCCCAATTACACGCCAAAGAGCGCAATCTTTGCACATTGCATTCTGGACCATGTAACGGATTGTATCCAATAGTGCAATCAAGATCACCGGCCAGTTCGCTGTTGTAGATTTATACAGCGTTGAGTTAACTATATCAAACGAGAAGAACAAGTTGACAACAGGGTGATTGCCTCTTTCAATTGCAACATCGGGCTCCCTATCTACTTCCAGTTGTTCTTCACTCTCTTGAGAATATTGCACACCGAATTCGTCTCGGAATGCATTTTGAGGAGAAATATCTCCGCTATTAACCTGTTCGTTTAGTTCTTCCCTCATAAATACCCCAAGAGCCTCCCACGGTTGATCGCTGCTGCCGGTGAAACGTTCAGGCACTTTGCTACCTCGGTCATATCTACACTATCCCCATGGGTGTATTTCACAATTGCTTCACCCAATTGATCTCTGGGCATCAACAGCGCAGCAGCAAACTCGCTTGCTTGGTCCTCCTGAGCAGACGTGCCAAACCGTCTGTAAACGGACTCCCCCTGCTTTTGCCACCGCGCCCAATTTGTGCGATAGCCCATATGCAGGAAAAGATGACCCAGTTCATGGGCAATCGTAAATGTCCGCCTACGAGGGGACAAGTAGGGAGAGACCTCTATGCAGAAACCCACTACTCCGTCTTTCCTAATGGTTCCATTATACAAGATGTCCAGATCGGCCTTTTCCTCGACTTTCCCGCCAATCTGCTTTACAACACTGTCGATGTCGAGGATAGGAATACTGATATCGTATGCCAATATCACCTGATCAGCTAAATCATTGATATAATTAAATGTAACCGAATTCATATTCATCCTCCTTTCACTTTAATGTTCACAAAGTTGTTGTTATATGCACCAAAACGGCAATTTTATCGGTTGTTCATCATTAATGTCGCGTTTTTAAAGCTGCCGTGTAAAGAGAATAAAACAATCCCAACAAATTATATGAAAACACGGGTTTACATTGATTCCCGGCCCTTCTTGAGGACATCCTTAAGCATCTCGGTGATAGGCGGCTTTTGATATTCTATCGCCGATAAGCACCGGTGTCAAGACAGAATTCCCAGCACCCCCGACTTCTCAGAAGCACAGAAGCATAAGCGTTTGCCTTAGACAAAGCTACGCTGTTGAATGCCCTGGAATGGGCCCGAAACCGAATGACCGCTGCACTCCCGAGGCGCTTCCCTTAAAACAATTAATTCTTAACCGGCACCACAATTTTAACACACAGTCCCACCCATGTCAAGACCTTTTTCACAACGCGGTAGCACGGAATTTTGTCATACAATTTGCATGAAAGAGTCTTTCCCCCGCCATTTGTATCTTCTGACGCACAATCCGCCAGGATCTGCCCTTGTACGGCTTGAAAAAGTAAAAAATTCTTGAACTTCAGGTTCTTTCAGATTCTTTTCAGTTTCATCCCCTATACTGAGCCCACCTTGGGAGAAGGAGACCAACCCTATGCCATTCCAGACCGTTTTCAAACGCTATGAGCTGAAATACCTGCTTAACGGGGCCCAGAAGCAGGCCGTGATCGAGGCCATGGCCCCCTATATGAAGCTAGACCAGTACGGCAGAACCACGATCCGCAACATCTACCTGGACACGGACAACTACCGTCTGGTCCGGCACTCCATCGAGAGCCCCGTGTACAAGGAGAAGCTCCGGATCCGCAGCTACAACCTGGCCACAGAGGAGAGCACCGTCTTTGTGGAGCTGAAAAAGAAGTTCGACTCCGTGGTCTATAAGCGCCGTCTGCCCCTGCCGGAAGAGGTGGCCCTGGAGTGGATCGCGGGGTACCTTCCCTGTCCGGTGCACTCCCAGATCGCAGACGAGATCGAGTACTTCCGGAAGTACTATGAGACCCTGCACCCCACGGCTTTTCTCTCTTACGAGCGGGAGGCGTACTACGCCACAGACGGCTCAGACTTCCGGGTCACCTTCGATGAGGAGATCTGCGCCCGGGAGGACGATCTCTCCCTCTGCGATGAGGCCGGCGGCACCCTGCTGCTCCCGGAAGGGCTCACCCTGATGGAGATCAAGTGCTCCGGCGGCATCCCCCTTTGGATGACCCACACCCTCACCCAACACAAGATCTACAAGGCGTCCTTCTCCAAGTACGGCACCGCCTATGAGAAGCTGATCTACCCCCATCTCCAGCCCGCACGGTCCGTGCAGCCCGTCTACTTCCCCATCCCCCAGGAGGTCTTCTGCTATGCTTGACACACTCTTCCGCGGCCTTTTCGACAGCCCCCTCACCTCGGTGATCTCCCTCCCCAACTTTCTTCTCTGCATCGTCACATCCCTGGTGCTGGGGCTGGTCCTGGCCTTTGCGTACATGTACAAGAGCCGGTACACCAAGAGCTTTGCCATCACCCTGTCCCTGCTGCCCGCCGTGGTGTGCGTGGTGATCATGCTGGTAAACGGCAACATCGGGGCCGGTGTGGCGGTGGCCGGCACCTTCAGCCTGGTCCGATTCCGCTCCGCCCCAGGCACGGCAAAGGAGATCTGCGCCCTCTTTTTGGCGGTGGGCACCGGCCTCATCGCCGGCATGGGCTATCTGGCCTTTGCCGCCCTCTTCACCGTGATCATGAGCGCCGTCTTCGTCCTCTATAGCCGGCTGGACTTCGGCACCAAGAAAAACCACGCGGTGTTCCGCACCCTCTCCGTTACCATCCCAGAGGACCTGGACTACTCCGCCGTCTTTGACGACATCTTCGAGACCTATACCGCAGACCACGAGCTGGAGCGGGTGAAGACCACCAACATGGGCAGCCTCTTCCGGCTCACCTATCAGATCACGCTGCGAGACCCCAAGCGGGAAAAGGAGATGATCGACCAGATTCGCTGCCGCAACGGGAATCTGGAGATCACGGTCTCAAAGCAGGAAACCGTTGCAGCAGAACTATAGGAGCAAACCATGAAAAAACGATTTTCGACCCTCCTGGCAGCCATCTTTGTCCTCTCCCTGCTGTGCGGCTGTTCTCAGGGCAATCCCACATCCAGTGAGGCCCCCAATGATCCCCAGAGCAGCCAGACGCCCCAAGACGGCACCGATCCACAGGGAACTCCCCCCGAGCCCCCCGATGGCAACATGCCCCAGGGAGACCCGCCGGAGATGCCGAGCGGAGGCATGCCTGAGGGGAATCCGCCGGACGGCAACATGCCTCAAGGCAAAGGAGATTTCCCCGGTGATATGCCCCAGGGAAACTGGCCGGGGGACATGCCCCAGGATAACAGCAGTGCAAATAGCGACACCGAGACTGTCCAGAAGGCGGACATCTCCGGCATGGAGTTCACCATCGCGGAGAAGAACCGCACGGTAGTGAGCCCGGCGGACGGCACCCCCGTGGATCTCAGTTCCCTGTCTTCCAATACCCTCACCATAGACTCCGGCGGCGTGTACACCCTGTCCGGCTCCTGCAAAGACATCACGGTCCTGGTGGATGCGGATAATGCAGACGTCACATTGGTACTGAACGGCGCCTCCATTCAGAACAGCAAGGGCCCCGCGATCTATGTCCGCTCTGCCGACAAGGTGATCCTCACCCTGGCGGCCGGCACCACCAACACCCTCTCCGATGGCACCTCCTATGACATCGAGGACGATGGCTCCACCCTGGACGGCGCCATCTTCAGCAAGGGAGACCTGGCCATCAACGGCGAGGGCACCCTGCAGGTCTCCGGCAACTACAAGCACGGCATCGTCTCCAAGGACGACCTGATCATCGTCTCCGGCACTGTTACTGTCTCCGCCCAGAATGTGGGGCTGAACGGCAAGGACTGTGTGAAGATAGGCGGAGGGAAGGTGACCATCACCGCCGGCAGCGATGGCATCCGCTCCGATAATGATGAAGACCTCACCCGGGGCTTTGTCTCCCTCACCGGCGGCACCATCTCCATTGAGGCCGGCAACGATGGCATCCAGGCGGAGACGGTGGTCCACAGCGAGAACGTCTCCCTGGACATCACAGCGGGCGGCGGCAGCTCCGGCTCCCTCACCACCGCAGATGAGTCCTACAAGGGCATCAAAGCCACCTCCGATCTCTACCTGCTCAGCGGCACCTACACCATCTCCTCCAAGGACGACTGCATCCACTCCAACGGCACCATCTCCATCTCCGGCGGTGTCTATACCCTGTCCTCCGGCGATGACGGCATCCACGCGGACACGGACCTGGAGATCACCGGCTCCGACACGGACATCTCTGTGGAGAAGAGCTACGAGGGCATTGAGGCCACGAACCTCTATATCAAGGACGGCACGATCTCTGTGATCGCCACCGATGACGGCCTGAACGCAGCCGGCGGCAACAACGGCAATTCCGGCATGATGCGGCCCGGAAGGGGCATGTTCTCCGGCTCCACTGGTACCATGACCATCTCCGGCGGCAACATCTACATCCAGATGAACGGAGACGGCGTGGACTCCAACGGCTCCCTCTCCATGACAGGCGGCACGGTGATCGTGTCCGGAGCCACCATGGGGGACACCTCGATTCTGGACTATGAGTCCACCGGTACCATCACCGGCGGCACCTTCATCGGCCTCGGGGCCTCCAGCATGGCCCAAAACTTCAGTCAGGACTCCACCCAAGGGGCGATCCTGATGTCCACGGACATGCAGTCTGCGGGCACCACGGTACAGCTCAAGGATGCCAGCGGCAACGTGCTCGCGGAACACACAGCAGACCGGGACTATTCCTGTGTGATGATAAGCGTGGCCGGCCTGCAGCAGGGTGAGACGTACACACTCACCGCAGGCAGCTTCACCACTGATATCGAACTCACCAGCCTGATCTACGGCAACGGTGGCGGCTTCGGCGGATGGGGCGGTGGTTTCGGAGGCCACGGTGGCGGCGGCTTCGGCGGACGCCGGTAAGAAAGCTCATACAGCCAGCACAGCGGCGGAAAGGGAGCCTTTCCGCCGCTGTCTTGTTTTACGATGAGACACCCACTACTGGTCTCGGTCTACGCCTCGGCTGCAGATCACATCATCCACCATCCGTCCATTTTCCCCTTCTCCAAGCAGATTTGCCGCGATTTCCTATATATTCCATTTTTGTCCAAGCGGGTTGAACGTTTTTTGTTGTCATTTATCATAAACAATCGTATTCCTGATGCATCTTCTGTGGGAATTCCGAGGCCCGCTTTAGTCTGAATAATCGCGGTTTTCCACCGCAGTTCACTTCGCTGTTTCTCGGCTCATTTCGACAGCAGAACCATCCGCGAGGCACATACCTGGGACTTTAGGCGGAGGGCCTGAGAAGCATCCTGTCCTAAATATACTGTTTTTTGCCGATTTCATAGAAAATAGGCCTAAAATCACTCTATTTGTTGCAAATTGTTGCAGTCCTTATTTGTTTTCTTTGTTCTTTTAATTCTCTGAAAAGTCAAGTCTGCCAACTTTCTCGTTTTCTGCATTTTCTCTCTTTTCGACTTTTTTCGATGCATTTCTCCAGGATAGGCATATCCTTTTGTCTCAGATTGATCCCATCGGCATCCCGGCTGTTGATTTTTTTCTCACGATATTCTGAGGAATAATATTTTTATATTTTGAATTAGCACATCTCATCCTTCCTATCCATTTCCAGGTACGCACCGCCTCAGTTTCGAAGTGGCATTTTAGTGTCTTAAATCATAGGCATTGCAAAAAGATTTCGATAAGCGTTAAAAACGTGGCTTTCCATTATATTTGAAAAGCATCAAAAACAGAGTCCCTCAAATTGGTGAGCAGATCAGGACACAGCTCATTTTCGAATCAATTTCGGTTTCAAGGAATATTGTAATACGATATCCCGCCGCATTTCCGTACAATTTTCGCTTGACAATCCAGCTAATAACGATTAGAATACCCTGTACAGAGAGGAAGCCCTTGCGCCGCAAGCCTTTTGCGGTGCATTGGCGCAGAGGTTCTCGCAGAGCAGACAGAAGGGGGCGGTACCAATGGCTTTCAATCTCTTCCTGATCCACCCGCACGTTGATTTGGCAAGGCGCATGGTCCTGAAGCGGTGCTACCCGCTGTCTGAGATCGCGGAGCTAACGGAGATGCACAGAGACTGCATTTTGGATCTTGCCAAAGAGCTGGGTATAGTACTGCCGGACACACCGGGTGCGCTGGCAGGTGCGGGACGATAAGACGAGGGGGAACTGGCATGTCTGGGTTGGCTGAAAGATACCGCTACGAGGTGCGTGTGGAGGTGGCAACAAATCTGATCAGGGACGTGCACACCATCCGCTTTACAGCTGCCTATCTTGCAAAGGCCATCAGGCTCCCCGTGGAAACCGCCGAAGATCTGGGGGTGATCCTCCCAGATACATCTATGCGTCTGCAGGCAGCCGCAGATACAACAAACCCGATACAAGGAAATGGGGAGGGCAGGGCAGATGTCATGGGCTGAGATGATCAGACACAAGGCAGCCATCGATACAGCAGAGCGGATGATACAGTTTCGCTTGATCCGCTTCACCCTGGCTCAAATCAGGACTGCTACGCTCCTTGACGATAACACCATACAGGAACTGGCCTTAGAATTGGGTGTTATTTTACCGGACACTCCACTAAGCCCTCAGTTCGGCAAGCCAGACACGAGCAGATGAATCTGCAGGCAGGCAGATGATGAGGTGACTGGTTCGCTTGGACAGGAGGTGTATTAAGTGTCAGAATTGGAACAAGCAATTGAGCTTCGTGGTAAGCGTCGTGGTGCGCGGGAGAATGCAAGGCGCATGATCATTAGCTGCCGTCTTCCGCTAAGCCAGATTGTGGAGTATACATTGCTCGACCAAGACATCGTAGAGGAACTGGCCTTTGAACTTGGCGTAATCCCACCGGACAACTGGTTGCCTCCGTGGCCCCATCCCAATGAAGCTGGTAAGGCACGGGCGGCCACACCAGGGGCAAGCCAAAACAGCTAAGCTTGAAGCTTGTTTCTCCTCGTACCTGGCCGCATTTGAATGTTCGGATGGTTTCGAATTGTCCAATTGGTGATTCTCGTACCTAATTTATGATCACATCGGTTAGAGGATCCCACCTCAACAAGCTCTTGCAGTACTCCCAGGCAATTGCCTCGAGAGAATGACTGATTTTACCATCATGATAGTCTGGAATTTCTTGCAGTCCCGTGCGTACCCCGAAACAGAACCGTTGCCTAGGAATTCTCTTCCAGCTCGAAACTCATCAACATGCTCACGCTTCTGTTCGGCAGCGATAAGCCTCCCGAGGCCAAGAAGCTAATCCTTCAAGAGCAGTATGGGATCAATACAGGCGGTGCGCTTGGCGAGGAGGTGATCAAAGTGTCAGAACTAGAACAAGCGATTGAGCGCCGTGGTGTGCGTCGTGGTGCGCAGGAGCATGCACGCGAAACTGCAAGGCGTATGATCATGGGCCATCTTCCGCTGAGCCAGATTGTGGCGTTTTCGTTGCTCGACCAAGACACCGTTGAGGAACTGGCCGATGAGATGGGCGTGACTCTGCCGCCAGACCCGGACACGCCGTAGCACCTCCGCGATACAGCCATTGCGGAGTGTCCTCAGCCATGAGAGCCAGATTACGCCCCCAAGAGAGCCCAACCGCCATCATCATCAGCGCTGCCGGTGCACATGTGCCGGCAGCGCTTGCGATCTCTTTGGCATCCAGCGCATATCATGCCCTCCCATCGAAGAAGTCTGCTGCTCGCAGAAGGAAGCCGCCCAGAACGTCAGGCACGCCGTTCTGGCGAAAGCAGGGGTACTTGAATGTTCTTTCCAGCCAGAGTGGCGCGATACGGAATGATCAGTAGCGCCAACCATATTGGAGAGGTCGGAGTGCTACCATCTACAGCAGATAGACTCGGCTATGTAGCAGTTGTAGCATCTCGACAGCGTACAGTAACATTCTATTCCTAAGGTGACAGGTTCGCAGGTCCATTACAGAACCTATGGTTCTTTCCTTTCGGAAATAATTGATGGATTGCACATTCCTTCCGATGCATTGAAGTTTACTAAGACACGTACATACTGAAGTCATTCGCTTTTTCTCACACTTTCACGGGATAATCATTTCCAACTTCAGCGGAATTTATAGTAGACGATAACATTAATTTAAGAGAGTGTTGTTGATTGTCATACAGATTTTGCTGCCCCATGCGCCAATGAAATCCATGCAAACCTCAGTCAGTCTATAAAAATGAACCACCGGTTTTCGTGTTATTATTAGAAATAAGACAGTCAAAAAACTTCGGGAAATATGAGACTTTAGGGTTGCATTCCTGGTTGATAAGGTGTATACTCCAGTTAGCTTCGAAAAAAGGAGGGATGTACCTATGAGCCAGCCAGTCCCACCGAACCCCCAATCTTCGGATCCGCCCATCAGCGGACCCCCCACCGAACTCGCCATGACCTTGACCCAGGCGGATAAGGACGCTCGCTACGATGAGAATGCCAAGAAGATTCTCACCTTCAAGGCTGTCATTGCGGTAATTGTGAAAGACTGCGCCCATGAGTTCCAGGATGTACCACTGAATGTCATCAGCGGCGAATGCCTCTCAGACCCTCCGGTTCCTCCGGGTCAGGAAGGTGACCTCCTGAATGGAAACGACTGCGTGACGATGCTGCACCAGGAGTACGTCAACGACAACAGAGTAAAGCAGATCCTAGACAATTGCTTTGTCGCTTACAAACCAGGAGTCTCCACGCCAAGAATTCCAATCCTGTTCGACTTCGAGCCCCAGAACGTCTCCAATCCCGGATACCCGCTTCCCAAGCGCGGGTCCGTGTACACCAGCCATCTTGTGATACATCAGCTTGTCCGAAAGGACCCCAAAAAGTCAGCCAAAGAGGGCAATGCCGATGGCACCAAAGGGCAGGATGAAACCTCCGAAACCGAAGAGGCCGTTGTTGAGCCGGTAAGGAATATCTTGGATGCCTACGATTACAACAAGATCCACAAGGTGTACTCCATCTGGATCTGCACGGACCCGAAGGCCGCAGACAGGAACACCATCGTGCGGTACAGGACCGAGCGGGAGGTAGTCGTTAAGCCCCCCAAAACCGACTCCCAGGATGCTCCTGCATCTGAGCCCAAGAAGGACACGAAAAAGAATGCTGCTGCGCAGCAGCCCGCGGACGAGCCGCGTGAGAACTACGACATCGAGGAAGTAGTTATCATCAACCTCGGCACAGGAAAAGATGATGAGCCCGCTTCCGAATCGGCCGCCGTCAACTTGCTCAACCTGCTTTTCAAAAGCGAGAAGCCAGTCGATGCGAAAGTTGCAACCATCCAGAATGAGTTCCATATCGCTATGGGCGATCAATTTAGAGAGGTGATGAAAAATATGGGTTCGTTCGCACAGGTGCTAATTCAAGAGGAGAGGCTCAATACCGCAGCATCGATGCTCTTGGACAACTTCTCCGTAGCAGCTATCATGAAGCATGCAAGACTGTCCAGAGAAGCTGTACTGGATCTGGCTGCCGAATTGGGCGTGGATCCGAAGGAAGACCCGGACACGCCGTAGCACCTCCGCGATACAGCCATTGCGGAGTGTCCTCAGCCAAGAGAGCCAGATTACGCCTCCAAGAGAGACCAACCACCACCATCATCAGCGCTGCCGGTGCACATGTGCCGGCAGCGCTTGCGATCTCCTTGGCATCTAGCGCATATCCTGCCCTCCCATCGAAGAAGTCTGCTGCTCGCAGAAGGAAGCCGCCCAGAACGCCAGGCACGCCGTTCAGGCGAAACCCCATATGCGCCATGTAAACATTGCACCTCTTGTCCTCATCTGCTGTCCTCCCGGGAGAGCACTGCTCCTTCAGTGCTCTCCCGTTCTTTATCTTCTCTCACCGCACAATCTTCGGCCCCTCCAGGCCTTCAGCATGTCACCGCCCGGAAAAGGGCAAAATCATCCGATGAGGCGTGAACCAATACTGCAAAATTCTTGTAAATAACAGGCGATTCCTAGTCAACTTGCCGTTGACGGCCTCCCCCTTTTCCGCTATAATTCTATACGGGGTAGTGTAAGAGTTCCCCGCCCTTTCCCAGACCCAGACATTCAAATATTATAGAAACCGCTGGGAGGATTTGCATGGAGAAAAAAGATGTCCGTTACCAGACCTGTCTCGGCATCCTCAAGGAGGAACTGGTTCCTGCCATGGGGTGTACCGAGCCCATCGCGGTGGCCTACGCCGCCGCCTTGGCCAAGGAGACGCTGGGCTGCATGCCGCAGTCCGCAGAAGTAGCTGTCAGCGCCAATATCATCAAGAACGTCAAAAGCGTTGTCGTCCCCCACACCGGAGGCCTTCGGGGCATCAGCGCCGCAGTGGCCGCAGGGTTTGTCTCCGGGGACGGCAGTCTGGAGCTGGAAGTCCTCTCCTCCCTGCGGGAAGACCAGCTCCCCGCCATCGCAGACTGCATGCACAACACCCCCATCGCGGTGCAGCAGGCAGACAGCGGCCTCATTTTCGACATCCAGATCCGCTGCAGCGGAGAAGGACACACCGCATTTGTCCGCATCGCCGGCAGCCACACCAACGTGATTCTGGTGCAGCGGGACAATGAGACCCTCCGCAGCCGCCCCTTCTCCGGGGAGCAGCAGGCGGACACCCTGGACCGCAGCCTCCTCTCGGTGGAGACCATCGTGGAGTTCGCAGACTGCGTGGACATCGAGGATGTAAAACCCACCCTGGACAGACAGATCTCTTTCAACACCGCCATTGCCAAGGCCGGCCTTGAGGGCAGATGGGGCGCCAATGTGGGCCATGTGCTCCTGGACGCCTACGGCACCGGGGTGGCCAACCGGGCAAAGGCCATGGCCGCCGCCGGCTCCGATGCCCGCATGAGCGGCTGTGAGCTGCCTGTCGTGATCAACTCCGGCTCCGGCAACCAGGGGATCACCGCATCCCTGCCGGTGCTGGAATACGCCAAAGAGCTCAAGGTCTCCGATGAGACCATGTACCGCGCCCTCACCGTGTCCAACCTCATCACCATCCACCTGAAGACCGGCATCGGCCGGCTCAGCGCGTACTGCGGCGCCACCAGCGCAGGATGCGGCGCCGGCGCCGGCATCTGCTACCTGTACGGCGGCAAGGCCCACGAGATCTCCCACACGGTGGTAAACGCCGTGGCCATAGACAGCGGCATGATCTGCGATGGCGCCAAGCCCAGCTGTGCCGCCAAGATCGCCTCCGCCGTGGAGGCCGGACTGCTGGGCTTCCAGATGCAGCAGCACGGCACCGAATTTCTGGGCGGAGACGGCATCGTGGTGAAGGGTGTGGAGAACACCATCGCCAACGTGGGACGGCTGGCCCGGGTGGGCATGGCCGAGACGGACAAAGAGATCATCGACATGATGGTCTCCCCTGGCAAATGAGCTCCCCCAACGTGATCGTGATCTGCGGCCCCACCGCCTCCGGCAAGACCGGTCTGGCCGCCGCCCTGGCCCGGGCCATCGGCGGCGAAGTGGTGTCCGCAGACTCCATGCAGGTGTACCGCCGCATGGACATCGGCACGGCAAAACCCACCCCGGAGGAGACATTGGGCGTCCCCCATCACATGATCGATGTGGCGGAGCCCACCGAGAACTACTCTGTGGCCCGCTATGTGGAGGATGCCATCCCCATCGTGGACGGCATCCTGGCCCGCGGCAAGGTCCCTGTGATCGCGGGAGGCACCGGCCTCTATATAGACAACCTCATCGCCGGACGGCAGTTTGCCCCCTTTGAGGCGTCCGGTAAGCTCCGGCAGCAGCTGGAGGCGGAGGTCCGGGAGAAGGGCCTGCCCGCCCTCCGGGAGCGGCTGCAGGCGGCGGATCCCGAGGCCGCAGAGCGCATTCACCCCAACGATGAGAAGCGGACCATCCGTGCCATGGAGGTCTACCTCTCCACCGGCAGCACCATCTCCGCCCACAACGCGGAGAGCCGGAGACAGCCCAAGCGATATACCCCACTCACCATCGGACTCAACTTTAAGGACCGGGCTCACCTCAGGGCCCGCATTCAACAGCGGGTGGATGTCATGATGGACCGCGGCCTGGAGCGAGAAGTGCAGCAGCTCCTGGCAGATGGTCTCTCCCCCGCCTGTACCGCCATGCAGGCCATCGGCTACAAAGAGATGGCCGCAGCCCTTCTGGAAGGGCGGCCGGCAGTAGAAGCCGCCGAGGAGATCAAACTCCGCTCCTGCCAATATGCCAAGCGCCAGCTGTCCTGGTTCCGCCGGAATCCGGACACCCACTGGTACCTCTGGGACGAAATCCCAAATTTTTCAGACGCCCTTGTTTTTTCGACCGATCTCTGCACGTCTATCGGAATACAATAAGCGCACCCGGACCAAGCCGTCCGGTTAAACAGAAAAGGAGTGCGTTACGTATGAGTCTTTCCACAGTAGCAGTCAGCAAAAGCCCCAACATCCAGGATACCTTCCTGGCCACAGCCCGCCGCACCGGCGCCCGGGTCACCGTGTTCCTCATGAACGGGTACCAGCTCCGGGGCGTCATCGCCGCCTTCGACCCCTATGTGGTGGTGGTGAACTCGGACGGCCGGCAGCAGGTGATCTACAAGCACGCCATCTCCACCATCTCCCCTGAGCACCCCCTGCCTTTGGACGAGCCCTAAAACCCATCCAAATGCCCGCCGGGCAAAGATAGAATCCCGGAAAGGACTGATCTCTTGAAAGAGAGTAAAATCGCTCCGAAAGTACTTGTTGCCGTGATTTTCCTGGCGGTTGTGGCGTATCTGGTGCTGAGCCTGGTGCAAGGGCTCCACGAAGAGGTCGTCACGGCAAACGCATACAACTACACCCAGGACGTGGGCGTGGAGGCCAGGGGAATCATCATCCGCAGCGAACAGCCACTCACCGGAGACGGCGGCTATCTGGACATGATACTGGCAGAGGGGGAGAAGGCCGCAGTGGGGGATCCCGTTGCCCTGCTGTACAGCGACCCCTCTGCCCTTACTACACGGCAGAACATCAATTCCCTCACCGATGAGATCGAGCAGCTGCAGTTCGTCCTGGACTCCCTGAACCAGGGCTCCCAGGACGCCGGCGCCATGGACCAGCAGATCCTGCAGTACGTGACCCAGCTGCGCTCCCTCACCGCATCTGGAGACCTGTCCGCCCTGGAGGACACCGCCACGGACCTCCGGGCGGCGGTGTTCCGCCGTGCGTACACCTTTGAGGACAGCAGCGCAGCAGACCAGCTGCGGGCCCTCATCGCGTCCAAACAGTCTCAGCTGGCCGGCCTCTCCAGCAGCCTGGGCCAGGTCTCCCGCACCGTGTACGCCCCGGTCTCCGGCGTGTACTCCGGGCAGACAGACGGCTGGGAGATGGTGGTCTCCCCGGCCATATTGGACTCCCTCACACCGGAATCTCTGGATGAGCTTCTCCGGGAGCAGCACTCCCCCACCCCAATGTCGGCGGGCAAGCTCATCATGAGCTCCACCTGGTACTTCGCCGCCCTGCTGCCCCCCAATGACCGGGAGCTCAACGTGGGCTCCACCTACTCCATCTCCTTCTCCGATGGCACCTACCAGCGGGTGGACATGAAGCTGCAGCGGGTGGAGTTCGGAGACAAGAACACCCTGGCCATCTTCGCCACGGACGCGGACCTCGCCACCACCACGCTGATGCGGGTCCAGACCGTGGACGTGATCGCCGAGCAGCTCACCGGCGTGCGCATCCCGCGCAAGGCGCTGCGCATTATCACCGAGGTAGAGGAGACCACCGATCCGGAGACCGGCGCGACCTCCTCCAAGGAAGTGAACCACTACGGCGTGTACTGCGTCATCAGCGCCCAGGCGGAGTGGAAAGAAGTGCACATTCTCTACACCGATGACACATACTACCTGGTGCGGCCAGTAGACGCCACCGCCCGAAACCGATTGCGGTCCGGCGATGTGGTGATTCTCTCCGGCTCGGATCTCTATGACGGAAAGGTGGTGCGCTGATGGACCTCTCTCAGCAGCAAGCCCAGATCGCAGAAAAATTTGAAGCAGTGACCGCATCCATACAGGAGGCGGCCGTTGCCGCCGGCAGGGACCCCAGTACGGTGTCCCTGGTGGCCGCCACGAAGACACAGACCAGCGACACCATCAAGGCCGCCATCGCCGCAGGAGTACAGATCTGCGGGGAGAACCGGGTACAGGAGCTGATGGCCCACCTGGAGGACAACGCCTATGAGGGCGCCGAGGTGCACTTCATCGGCCACCTGCAGACCAACAAGGTAAAATTCGTGGTGGGCCGGGTATCCCTGATCCACTCCGTCTCCAGCACCAAACTGCTGGAGGCCATCAACGCCCAGGCGGTGAAGCTGCAGCTCCGGCAGGACATCCTGCTCGAGGTGAAGCTGGCAGACGAGGAGAGCAAAGACGGCTTCTCCCCGGCTGAGGTGCCGGCAGCGGCCGCGCTGGCAGCCTCCTTACCGGGCGTTCGGCTCCGCGGACTGATGTGCATCCCGCCGCCGTCCGAATTTCCCGGCGAAAATTGCGGATATTTTCGCAAATTGCGCGAAATAAGTTTTGACATAAGGGACAATTTGGAGGATAATAGCAGCGCACCCACCATATTGTCCATGGGCATGAGCGGAGACTACCTGGATGCCATCGCAGAGGGCGCCACCCATGTGCGTCTCGGCACCGCGCTCTTTGGCCCCAGACCACCCATGCATAGCAATACCTGAACGATTCACACCTATCTAGAAGGGAGAAAAATACACATGAGAATCATTGAGGAACTGAAGAAGCTGGCGAACCCCTACGAGACCGAGGATGAGGACGAGTACGAGCCCGATTTCCCGGCAGCCCCCACCGCTTCTTCCCGGGAGCCCGCAGCGAGCAGCGACCAGCGCCGCAGCAACAAGGTGGTAAACATCAACACCACCACCCAGCTGCAGGTTGTACTGGTAAAGCCCGAGCGCTTTGAGAACGCCTCCGAGATCGCAGACCACCTGCGGGACAAGCGCACCGTGGTTCTGAATCTGGAGTCTACGGACAAGAACATTGCCCGCCGTCTCATCGACTTCCTCTCCGGTGTTGCCTATGCCAACGAGGGCACCATCAAGAAGGTAGCCCTGTCCACCTACATCATCACTCCGTACAACGTTGAGATCCTGGGAGACCTCATCGATGAACTGGAGAACAACGGCCTCTACTTTTGATAAGGGAGGATCCTGCTCATGATGACCCCCCAAGAAGTGGCCAACCACTCCTTTTCCCGGGCCGCCTTTGGCGGGTACAACCTCGCCATGGTGGACGATTTTCTGGATAACCTCACAGAGGACTACACCAGCCTCTACAACGACAACGTCATCCTGAAAAACAAGCTGAAGGTTCTCTCGGACACCGTGGAGGAGTACCGGGCAACGGACAACGCCATGCGCAAGGCCCTGTTGGCCGCCCAGCAGATGGCAGAGTCCATGGTGGCTGAGGCAGAGCAGAAGAAGTCCCAGCTGGTGGACGAGGCCGAAAAGAACGCGGCCACCCGCAAACAGCAGCTCATGGAGGAGATCGCCGCCGAGGAGTACCGGCTGAAACAGGCCCAGGAGGCCACCGCCGCGTACGTCAAGCAGCTGATGGAGGCCCATGCTGCCCAGATCGACTACCTGAACAACCTGAAGGACCTGCTTCCCCCGGACGCGCCCGCCCCTCAGGACGACCCCGCCGCCGAGATCCAGGCGAACGTCAGCGCACGCATCGCCGAGGAGGATGCCGCAGTGGGCGATGACGACACCAAGGTGGCGCCGGACCCCGAGAACAGCGAGACCCCCAACACCGAAGAGCTGAACCCCGAGGTGACCCGCCGCTTCGAGGATCTGAAATTCGGCTCCGGCTACCGGATCAGCTGATATCCCCAAGAATAGGAAGAAGCCGCACCGGCCATCGGTGCGGCTTCTTATGTGCTCTCTTGCAATCAGTGCTGGTACTCGAACTCCAGGTTATAGAGGCAGACCACGTCTCCGTCCTCTACGCCCATGTCCTCCATCTGCTGATAGACACCGGCCTCCCGGAGCTTGCGCTCGAACCAGTTGCGGCTCTCGTAGTCTCCGAAGTTCACGTTTGCCATGAGCTGGCGGAGCCACGGGCCGTCTACGATCCAGGTGCCGTCCTCGTCCCGGGTGATCTCCAGGGGCGCGGAGGTGTCCACGTCCGGCTCCGGCTCCACATAGGTGGGCTCGTACACGATCACCGGCGGCAGCTTGTCCAGCTCGCCGGCCACGGCGTACATCAGCTCCTGGGTGCCCTTGTGGGCGGCGGCGGAGATCTCATAGAGGGGCAAGCCCTTGGCCTCCACATGGCTGCGGAGCTTCTCCAGCAGGCTGGGATCCTCCATGATGTCCGTCTTGTTGGCGGCCACCAGCATCTTGCGGGAGGCCAGCTCGGGAGACCACCGGGCCAGCTCCGCGTTGATGGCCTCAAAGTCCTCCACCGGGTCCCGCCCCTCGGAGCCGGAGACGTCCACCACATGGATGAGCAGCCGGCACCGGTCTATGTGCCGGAGGAAGTCGTGACCGAGCCCCGCCCCGTCTGCGGCGCCCTCGATGATGCCGGGGATGTCCGCCAGCACGAAGGAGCGGCCCTCCTCCATGGGGACCACCCCCAGGTTGGGGAAGAGGGTGGTGAAGTGGTAGTTGGCGATCTTGGGCTGGGCCCGGGAAACCACGGACAACAGGGTGGATTTGCCCACGTTGGGGAAGCCCACCAGGCCCGCGTCTGCCAGCAGCTTCAGCTCCAGCATCACATCTCTGGACTGGCCGGGCAGGCCCGCCTTGGCAAAGTGGGGCACCTGCCGGGTGGGGGTGGCGAAGTGCTGATTGCCCCAGCCGCCCTTGCCGCCTTTGGCCAGGACAAAGTCCTCGTCCGAGGACATGTCGCAGATGATCTCCCCGGTCTTCTGGTCCCGGACCACGGTCCCTCTGGGCACCTTGATCACCAGGTCCTGTCCGTCCTTGCCGCTGCAGCGCTTGCCGGAGCCGTCCTTGCCGTTCTCCGCGGTGTACTTCCGCTTGTACCGGAAGTCCATCAGGGTGGACATGTGGTTGTCTACCCGCAGGATCACATCGCCGCCCCGGCCGCCGTCTCCGCCGTCTGGGCCGCCTGCCGCCACGTATTTCTCCCGGTGAAAGGCCACGGCACCGCCGCCGCCGTCTCCGGCACGCACGGTGATCTTCGCCGTATCGATAAACTGATTGGCCATGAGTGCCTCCTTTCTCGATAAAAAGACCCCGGACAAAGGCTATGTCCGGGGCCTTGGTTTCTCATGCCTCTGCTGCTTCGACGATGGAGACCTTCTTGCGGTCTCTGCCCATCCGCTCGAATTTCACATGGCCGTCCTTCAGGGCGTACAGGGTGTCATCGCTGCCCATGCCGACATTGGTGCCGGGATGGATGTGGCTGCCGCGCTGACGCACCAGAATGTTGCCTGCCAGAACGAACTGGCCATCCCCGCGCTTGACGCCCAGGCGCTTTGCCTTGGAATCGCGGCCGTTCTTGGTAGAGCCGCCGCCTTTCTTGTGCGCGAAGAACTGGATGCTGATCTTCATAGCGATTTTCCGTCCTTTCTACTAAGGATGCTGGGAGGAATCGTCCTCCCCTTCGTCTTCATCATCCATCAGGACAATGAGATTGTCTGGGTAATCCTCCGCCATGGACTGCAGGTAGACCATGAGACCGGTGAGCAGATTCTCACACACGTACTCATTGGCCTCGCTGAATCCCTGGGGAATTTTGAGGCTGATGCTGGCGTCCCGCTGTCGGATTTTCACCGATGCGCCCAGCCCTAAGACCTCGTTGATGGTGCACTCCACCACGCCAACTGCGGCAGAGACGGCGGCGCACACGATGTCGCTGCCCTCCTCAGCGTAGCCGCTGTGGCCATGTGCCTGGAAGCCATCGATGCGGCCTCCCGCGCTGTGGAATGTGACGGTTGTCATGGGAATCAGGCTTTGACGGCCGTGATCTCCACCTTGGTGTACGGCTGACGATGGCCCTGGCGCTTGCGCTCGTTCTTCTTGGGCTTGTACTTGAACACCAGAACCTTCTTACCCTTGCCGTTCTTCACGACGGTGGCATCAACGGAAGCGCCGGCCACGGTGGGGGTGCCGAAAGTGGCCTGATCTCCATCCAGGACAGCCAGAACCTTGTCGAAGGTGACGGTATCGCCGGCCTCGCTCTGCAGCTTCTCGATGTAGATGACATCGCCCTCTGCCACCTTGTACTGCTTGCCGCCGGTCTCGATGATTGCGTGCATATGTTGCACCTGCCTTTCCTTAATTACGGGCTCGCTATCAGGGGCGGGAAAACCCTCTTGCCATGGAAAACACCAAACCCAATCAAAGCGGCCCGACTATAGTAGCAGACCGGAGCGGGGATGTCAAGAGAAAATTCCCGGAAAATCAGCCGAATTGCGCCCATTTTCCGGCCAAAAATGCTGAAATCTGCCCAGAAAGCGGTACAACTCAGGCGATGTCCGCCCATCCCATGTACGGCCGCATCTTCAGCGGCCTCGGCCCTGGCGGGAAGAAGATCTCCGGAAGGTCTGATCGCCCCTTCTGCCCCTATACCAGGTGCGAGGGAGCGGCGCCACCCACGGAAACGCTGGTTCAACGGTCAAATATGTCTTAATACAAGAAAAATCGTCTTGCACAGCGGCAAAATTCGGTGTATGGAGGAATCCTATGATCACAGCATATTTCGGCGAACACACATTCGCGAAGCCGCCAGGAGCGGAGTTTTTCATGATGCAAAAGACGGATCCGGAGACCGTCTTCCCGGATCGGATCGGCGGCTTCTTCCGCACGTACAATTTCATGTATTACAAAGGCGGAAATGATGATCTCAAGTCCGAAGACCTGTTCTTCTTGTTCAGCCGTGTCTTCTCGTTCAAGGCGCAGCATGAAGACGTTCAGTTTGAAGATTGCACTCTCACCGTATTCTGCCCCCCTGGTCTCACGGAAGTCCTGCGCTTTCTCGAGGACAGCGGCTTCACGGCTCATTCCGGCGAGGACCCGAGTATCCTATACGTGGACCTCTTTCAGTGCATCAAGATGCAGATTGTGGTGTCCGGAGCTATGGTCGGGGAGAGCAACGAGTATGCGCCCCTCAACGTGCTCACAGACAAACTGGACGAGGAGCATGTGCTCAACCTCATCCGCTATAGAGAAACCCACATTTCGCCAGACGATGCAGAACGGCTGGAGCTGTACAACACGCTTCTCAACGATCTGTACACCAGAGAGCCTGACACCATGCTGGAAATCATCCGGCACATAAAGGAGACGAATCGAATGAGCCAGGAACAATTGTGCACCGCACTTTTCCCCGAGGTCCTCGCCGCGAGAGACGAGGCCGTTCTGAATGGCATACTGCTGGTTGCTCGGAATGCAGCCTTAAGGCACGGCTATTCCTTCGAGGATGCGCTTCTGGACATCCAGCTCCCCGCAGGGTGTTCCCGCGAAGAGGCGCTGAGACGGATGCACGCCATGTAGTCCAGGCGGTTCATCGATGGCAGGACACATCTCAGGGGAATCAGGGGTTGCTGGATCCAGATCATCCACCGGGTCTCCACACAGTCGTTCTCCCTCTCTGCACAAGAGCAGCCTGGAAACGGGTCCCACCAAGGTCTTCCCGAATTTGCGTGCCCTTGGTGGGATCCTTTCTGCCAGCAGTCTCTCCGGATTGCCGGTACTGGCTGCACTTGCCCTTAGGTGTAAGAGAACGCAGTTTTCATTTCGATCTCAAAGCCCCTGAGCACCGTGACGGGCACAGGGTCATCCTGCTGATAGAGATAGCATACCATGCCAAATCTGTTGCCCTCGCGAAGATAGACTGTGACGCTTTGTGTCGCCGGGTTCACAAACCAGTACTCATTCACACCGGCACGTTGGTAGAGAAGGAACTTTCGGTTTATGACGTTTTGCATATTGGACGCAGATAGGATCTCGATGACCAGATCCGGAGCTCCCCTGCAGTCTTTTCCAGTCACCTTGTCCGGATCGCAAACGACCATAATGTCAGGCCTTACAACAGTCTTTGAAAGCTCCGGCGGATCATCCTTCTCGTCAAACAGGCGAACACCGCAGTTTGGGCCGAATCCTCGGCAAGTCTTGCCTTTCCGATACAGCCACAGCTGACCTTTGATCTCTGCATGGATTGCATCATGAACCGTGGAGTCGGCCTCCCTTGGAATGAGGGCGCCGTCACACAGCTCATACCTGTCCCCGTCCTCCATCGCCAGGAGGTCACCATAGGTATGCTGTCCTTGCTCTTCGCCATTCGACATACAAGATCACCCCGCGAATATTCACTCATGTCACTGCCGCTTTGTGGGTTTGAACGGCACTCCCTGGATTGCAGAGGCAACCGAATTCCCCATCCCGGCACCCGTCTCTCCGCACCGCAACCGCGCAGCAATGGCCTGCAGCGGCGCCGCGTCCTCCCCGGTAAGGCGGACCACAGAGACGGCGGTGATGCTCTCCCGGACCGCAGGAGACCATTGGGCTTGAACGTGCACACTTCCCGCACCGCATTGGCTGCAGATCCCGGCAAGTGTGCGGCAGAAGTCTGTGCTCACCGGGATCTCGGGCCGAGAACCTGCGTCTAAGGCGGCACAGAGGGCATGCATCCCCTCCATCAGGTGCCGCATGGCCCTCCGGGTAAGGGACCGTGCGCAGATATCCGCATGATCCCAGACAGACTGCGGGGTGTACGGGTCCCCATCCTCATCCAGAAAAGGACATACCAGCGGACCGATCCAGCTGCCCCGCTCCGTCCGCCCCACAAGACAATGGCGAATCAATGTTTGCACCGCATCTGGCTGGCCGCTGGACAGCACATCCCTGGCACTGGCGGCCAGCAGGTCTCTCAGGCTCTCATGGAGAGACACAACGGTATTCAGAGGGACAGCGCCCGGCTCCACGCCTGGGCCTGCGGTGGAGATGAAGAGGATATCGGCATGGGGATAGAGCAAGGTCAGAAGAAGCTGGGAGATCGGCCTGTCCTCATGGTGCGCCGTCTCCTGGACAGCCCTGTACAGCCCCCAGCCGTAGTCCCGGAAATCCCGGTTGAATGGGATGTTCGCCTGCGCAAGCTCGCCATCGTGAAAGGACTGGTAGATCGCCACCCCTTTCCGCTTCGTTGGAATGGATCTCCAGCCGCTTCCTGCGAGATACCGTGCGAAGACGGCGGGGTCTATGGCCTGCACCAGTTCTTCGTACACTTTGTATTCGTCATACGGGTCGAAACCTCTCATAAGCTGGCAAGCCAACCTCCCATCGGTAGACGGCCCTTCACGGAGAGATCCTTTCTCCATCTTTTGTATTGGACCTTCAGCAGCTTCCGCATCTCCAGGTTGGGCGCCCTGAGGATTGCCGCGCCGTCCTCTGCCTCCAAGAGCACGGTGAGGTAGCCCGCAGCCGCCAGCAGGCTCCAGAGGCCGTCCGCCCGCTCCAGATCAGAGTAGGTCAGGCGGCGGATGACCCGGCCCCGAATCGTCTCCCCGTTCATCAGCCTGCAATAGTCCTGCCGGATCTCGGGGTCTGCTTTTCGCAGCAGGTCAATCACGATCTCCCCTACGCTGCTGCTGTTCGCCGAGAACAACTGCGGCACTTTGCTGGACCTGGGCGATATCATATTGTCTACGTACCGCAGGACATCCCAGGGACAGTACACGAATTCGCCGCCGAAACAGAAGCCGCCGTACCACTCCCGCATGGTGTCTGCGATGTGGGGGATCCCGTAGTGCGCCAGCATGTTCTTCACCTCAGCCTCCGTGAAGCCGAGATAGTCCCGCTTGAACTGCCTGTCCAGGCCCCACACCGTGAGGTTGTCCACACCCGCAAAGATGCGCTCCAGGTCGACCTGCATGTGCCCCGTCAGGACGGCGAATGCGATGGACGCGTTGTCTCGGAACAGCTCTGTGTACACGCCCTGCATGAGCTCCCCCATTCGGTCTAAATAGCCCGGGTCTTCCCTCTCGTGAACCCATGCAGAGTACATGGGTCGATCGTACTCATCAATGAGCACCACCACCTTCCTGCCGTAGTGCCTCTCGAGACAGTGAGACAGGTTCTTGAGGGCCCGTTTCAGCTCTGGCACGGGGAGAGCGTCCGTCCGGTACCCCTTCTCATTTCTCCAGGCCAGCATGTCTGCATACCATTGGCAGGTCTTCTGTTCGTCCAGGCGCAGACGCGGGCTGGTTTTTAGAAATCCGTAGTACCGGCTCATGAGATAGACGATCTCAGAGGAGAATGCCTCGCACGCCTCTTCGAAGGAGAGCCCGTTGACGTCCTTCATGTTGCAATAGAGCACCGGAAACTGCCCCTGAAACGCCGCACAGAAGGCCCGGTCCTCCGAGATCTCGAGGCCCTGAAAGAGATTCCGGTCTGTCTCCGGTGCCGCATTCACAAACGCTCTGATCATGTCCAGGTTCAGTGTCTTCCCAAACCGCCTGGGACAGGTGATCAGGTGAACTTCGCCCTCCGTTCCCGCAAGCTCCCAGATCAGCGGGGTCTTATCCACGTAGAAATAGTGCTCGCCGTCCTTCTCTCCCAACAACAGATTGTTTAAGAACTCCACTCCTATGGGAAGTGCTTTCATGGTGCATCGGGCAAACCCGCAGGCCGCCCTACTCCCTCCTCTCTACTTTGTGCCCGCTCTCCACTGGAAAAGCAGGCTCCGGAGCCGTGCCAGCGCCGCATATGGGGTAAATGTCTCGCATCTTCGGCAAATTGTATTACATTTATTTGTTTCTTGTTTTTCTGCCCAGAAGTATAAATCATCGCTATTGGAATGTCAAGATTTCTTTCGAGAATTGTTCTGTACTTCGCCGAAATTTGCAATTAAATAATTTAATTCAGATTGTCCATTGGGTCCAAGTCAGCTCGTTTCCCACAGCAAAAGGCCTTTTGCGGGGATTCATCTCGCGGGGGGACAGACAGCACGGCCAGTGACGATGAAGACAATCTCAGCATCAAAGCGGCCCATCTCGGGCGGAAATACCTGCAAGAGGTGTTCAAGCAATACTTCCTCCATCAGATCAATTGTGTCACAGCAAGCCAGGTGCTGCGGTGCAAAGTGAATCAGCTGGACGCCCTGAGAGACTACGCTTATCATCAGACCAGTCCATATCATGATCGTCAAGGATGAGACCATGATACAACCCCTCCGGCCTCGCCTGCGCGAGACCGGAGGGGCCATTGTCTTCCTGTCCGGGCCTGCCAAAAAAGATTTTCTTCTCCCCGCACATCTTGCCGTCTCAGGCGTTATACTCTATAGGACACAGGAGAGGAGGCGGATCAGCGGCATTGGACATCGAAGAACAGTACAACAGGATCTACCGATACTGCTATTTCCGCCTCCGAGACCGGCACCGGGCGGAGGACATCACCCAGGAGACCTTCCTGCGTTGGCTCTCCAGCGACACGTACCGGGACAGCGGCAGGACGATTCAGTACCTCTACTCCATCGCCCGGAACCTCTGTACCGATGAGGGCAGACGGCAGCACGCAGCCCCGCTGCCGGAGGATCTGCCCATGGCTTCGGAAGACCCGCTGCTGTCCCTGGCCCTGCGCACTGAGCTGGACAAGCTGTCTCAGGAGGACCGGGAACTGGTGCTGCTGCGGGTGGTGAATGAGGTGCCTGTAGGGGTGCTGTGCAAGTTGTATGGCGTGAGCCGGTTCGCATTGTACCGGAGATTGCGCGGCATTTTGAAGCATTTGCGTGAGCGATTGGAGGGATAGTGCGTGGATAAGAAACTGAAGAGGGCATTGAAGCAGGCCTTTGCACCCCCGCCCCCGGAACGGAAAGCGGCCTTTCTGCGGACCCACCGCCGCCGGGAGCTGGGCCCCGCCGCGCTGCTCCTCACCCAGGCGGGGTATGTCCGCTGGTGGACCTGGGCGGGATCCTGCGCCTTGTTTGCCGCGATTCTGATGCTGGCATTGAGCTCGGAGGCAAGAACGGTATGGTCTAGCTCTGCCCTCACTCCCCTTCTGGCTCTGATCGCGGTCTCAGAGACGAGCCGCGCCAGGCGGTATGGCATGGAGGAACTGGAGCTCTCCTGCCGGATGCCGCGCTCCGCCGCCTTGCTGGCCCGGATGGCGGCGGTGGGACTGCTCCACCTGGTCCTGCTGGGGATCACGGCCCCCATCCTGTCCAGGTGGGGCGAGGTAGGCGTCCTTCGAACGGGGGTCTATCTTCTCACGCCGTATCTGCTCACGGTTGCCCTGGGAATGGAGCTGTCCCGGCGGGTGCGGGGACAGGCGGGGCTGCTGGCCTGTACCGCAGCGGCGGTCCTGGTGTGTGTCCTGGGCATGTGGGCGCTCAGTGTCCGGCCCGAGCTGTATCATGCAGAGCGCATCCGCTTCTGGGGGATCGCACTTGCCCTCGCCCTCACTGCGTCCGTCTTTGAATTCGTCCAGACGGTAAAAGAAACGGAGGAACTGCAATGGACCTGAATGTGCATGGCCTTACCAAGCAATACAAAGACAAGTTGGCGGTGGATTCCGTATCCCTGAACCTCCACGAGGGGATCAACGGCCTGCTGGGGGCCAATGGAGCGGGAAAGACCACTCTCATGCGGATGCTCTGCGGCATTTTAAAGCCCACAGCCGGATCTGTGGCGCTGGACGGCGTGGACGTCTCCAGCGAGGACTATCGGGCAGTCCTCGGCTATCTCCCTCAGGACTTCGGGTACTACCCGGACTTCACAGGGCTGGACTTCCTGCTGTACCTGGCCGCACTGAAAGGCCTATCCCGGCCCCATGCGAAGCGCAAGTCTGCAGAACTGCTGGAGCTGGTGGGCCTGGCCGATGTGGGGAAAAAAAAGATCAAGACCTACTCCGGCGGCATGCGGCAGCGGCTTGGCATTGCCCAGGCCCTTCTGAACGACCCCCGTCTTCTCATCGTGGACGAGCCCACGGCCGGATTAGACCCCAAGGAGCGGGTGCGCTTTCGCAATCTGCTGGCGGATCTGGGGAAGGACACTATTGTTTTGCTCTCCACTCACATCGTGTCCGATGTGGAGCGCATCGCAGACCACATGCTGATGATGTCCGAGGGGCATATCATCCTGGACGAGCCCTGGGACAAGAATCGGACGGACCTGGAGCAGCTCTATCTGGAGGAGTTCGGGGGTACGGACGAGTGAAGACCTTTTGGACGCTGTTCCGCTATGAGATGAAAAAGGTATGGAAGCGTCCCCTGCTGTGGATCGTCCTGACACTGTGTGTAGGCTTTTTGGCCAGTGAGACGCGACCCCATCTCTATGACGATCGCGGCATAACCTACACCGCGGTTGGGAAGGACGGCAGCGAGATATCTCAGTTTCTCACATAGCGGGAGGCATTTCGAATCGAGCGGGAGGCCGCCCATCTGCTGGACGGGCAGGGAATGGACGAGGCGTTTTTCGAGACCATGCGGGAGGCCATGCCGGATCCCGCGCAGATGACGCCTGATTTTAGCATGGACGACTATATTTTGCTGGAAGCTCCCGCCTACAACAGCCTACGGTATTTGCCCGAATATACAGTGGAGGCATATTACAGCAGTAGAAGCGGCGTGCGGAATTATCTGAGAAATTCGGAGGACCATACAGAGTATATGGATCTCACGGATGAGGAACTGGCCTATTGGGAAGAGATGGAAGGCAAGGTGGAGACGCCCTTCGTCTACTATGACACCGCCGGGATGCAGAAGTTTGAGCAAACATTTTATCTTTCCGATCTGTTGATGCCCTTGGCAGTGGGTGTTTGCTTATGCGGATTGTTCCCCCGAGAGCATCGGTAGCGGCTGGACGGGGTAGCATTTAGCACAAAGCATGGCCGAGGCCGCTTGGGCGCGGCCAAACTGCTGGCAGGAGGTGTTTCCGCAGTCAGGGTGGCGATGATTCTGTTTTTCTCCGTTCTGGGTGTTTGTATGTTCTGCTACGGCATAAACCCGAATGCGCAGGTACAGCTTTACAATAACAGCAGTATGCCGATCACGGCGGGACAGGAACTCCTTCTAACGTTTCTTGCGCTGGCGCTATACAGTCTGTTGTGCGGTGGGCTGGTCATGCTGGCATCTCTGGTTGCGCTGGATGCCGTTGCGGGTCTGACGGCGGCGCTGGCCCCCGTCATTTTAGACCTCTTTTTCTCCAGCAAACTGGACTACACACCGCTGCATCTGTTCCAAGGCAGGCTGTTCGAGATATATCACCTGGCAAAAATCGGCGGTTTTCTGTTCAATTATCTCCAAGCGGCTCTTCTTGTTTTCAGCATCGGGGCGGTATTGTTCCTTGTCGTCTGCGGGCTTTGCTGGCGCTGGTGGGCCGTGTCCGGGAGATGACGTTCTGAACCATTTCCGCTATCCATCGCACAAAACTCTGCCCAATAGATAAGCCCCTCTGGCTTCGCCTGTGCGAAGTCAGAGGGGCTATCGTATTCTCCAGTGTTAAGCGGTTCTTTGATATTTCACTCCGTGGTAAAGGATCGAATCCCCTATACTATCGTACAAAAGCGTTACGGGCGTGCCGTTTTCCTCAATATAGGCGGCGGCCAGACTTGCTGTATTTTCAGGCACCTTGTAATAGGCGTGATATTTGGTGCCCAAACCCGAGTAGCCGTTGTACACCTCAGCCTCACCATTGGAATAGATGTCTACAATCCACATCTCACCCAGCTGCATGGAAAACAGCAATTCTGCAGGGCCAGAGATGTGACTTTTCTGCTCCCATTCATCGAAAGAAAACAAATCTGCGAATTCACTGGATGACTCGATATCGTAGAATGCCCCGTCTGCACGCGTGAAAATCGTAACGCTGTCCGGATCCTGTACGCGGCTCTGAACGCCCGAAATTGTTACATACGGATCCAGCGGCTTGGTATACTCGTATGCGATTAGTCCAATGACCGCTACCGCGAACATGCATGCAAACACTGAGAGTACAATTTTGGTTTTCTTCTTCATATCATTACCTCCTCTCCGAACTTTTTGTATATCAACTGAAGGATCTATTGCCGGGATTGTGAGCCTTTCCAGAGACAGCAATACATCCTCACTATTTCCTGTCGTTCTTCTTTTTCTCCCCAACGAAATAGCATGGGGTATCGGCATTGCACAAACGAACTTCGCAACTAACTGGAGATACCTGTCATCAAAGCCGCATTTGGACATACGGTTGTCACACCGTCTCCCATATTCGATTTAATTGAATTACCAACGAGATTGTTATGGAGCCATCAGATGTATCCATGCAGCAGCACTACTATTAAATTGCAATCGCGTATCATTTATCTCGATTTATGATTCCATCACCAATGTCAACCTAAAGGGGTCATCATTGTTGATATCGTCAAAGCAAACATTTAGTTATACCACCATCGCAGCGTATTTGCCTTCCATGGTCAGATGGGGGCGCCCCTCCACACCCCGGCAGATTCAGACTTCGTGCAGGTGCTTCTGAAGCGCTACGAGGAGCACACCGGCCTCAAGTGCGAATGCCTCTCCACCTGCGGCGGCACCTAAGACATCCCCGGCGGCATGGCCTTCGACTGCTCTCTCCCCGGCTTTGACACCCGTCTCCACAGCACAGACGAACGCTCCCGGATCAGCGACCCGATGCTCTCCGCCCGGTTCTTTGCCCACATCATCATAGATATATAATCAAGTGTAGTCCAGCTGAATCCTACCTAACTGTCCTGTAGTATAACGCATCTGGAAGGAAAGTAAAGCAACTGAGCATAACAAAGCAATGGCACAACCGAAAAGTGCGCAGTGGTACAAACTCTCCTTTTTTGGTATTACAAAGGGATCAGCATTTTAAAGAGCTATAAGCAGAAAAGCAGATGCATACGATAACGCATGCATCTGCTCCAACGAAATTCTGGTTAACTATTATTGTTCAGTTAAAGTCAATGAGTTAGTAGATGTAGTACCCACTGGTTTCAGCTGAATTGTTTGATGTATTTTCGATAGCTAAATAATATTGACCGCTAGTACTTATTCTTAGCCTCATACCATAACTTCCTCCACTCACCACAATTGAAGAGAATTCCCCTTCAGGTGTCAGGATCCCACATTTGAGTGAAGAAGTAGTTGGAGTATACGTTCCATGAAATTCGACATATGAGCCAGCTTGCAGATACAAAAGATTTGATAGAAGAACATAGTCTTTCGGACCGATGCTGACGTTAAATTGTTTGATGAGATAAGCAGGAGAAGCGGAGCCACACTCGTGAAGTGGCAGAGGAGACACGGAGTCTAATGCAGAAGCTGCTGATGAAAGTATGAGTGTCGCGAACAAAAGGGCCATGAAGATTGAAAGAACGGAATGAATATATCGCTTCACAAAATTGTCCTCCTTAGTCTGGAATCGAGAGATGCTATTTGAAATGTTCTGAAGGCGGTTCCAAATGTGAGGTGGGCAGCTCATCCTGGTTGTAGGTCGGAACCTCTTCCTGCGGCTTTGCATTATCCCCGTGAGATCCAACAATCCAGCCAATCGAAATAGCAAGTGCAAGAATGAAAATCCCGGATAAGACCATCCTCTTGCGTGCGGCCAAAGTGGCCATAATGCGGCGGATCAGTGCTTTCCACTTGTAATTTGCGCTGGAGAGCAAAGAATTTGTGCCTTCAGAATCCTCGTCAGTTAGGCAACAGAGATAATCCAGTCGGACCTGATAGAGCTGTGCACAGCGTACCAGTGTAGAGGCTGTCGGTTCACATATGCCATGTTCCCATTTGGAAATAAGCTGCCTTGTCACATAGAGCTTCTCAGCTGCCTCCGATTGTGTGAGGCCCGCCTTATATCGCGCTTCTCTCAGGCGGTCTGCGATTGCCATAGCACCATCCCCTTGCGCAAAACGAATCATTGAAATCATAGCGCCGACCCAAGTTGTAGTCAAGATCGAAATTCATACAATTCTAAACTTGGTTCATGGGTTCAGGCGGAAACGATGCGAAAAAACGAGGTTTTTCCCAAGAGAGATTCCTGCACCAAAAGGGTTCCCTGCCAGCGGTTGCACCGCGATAATCCGCTCTTCCAGCGCTTTCATTTTACCGAAAAAGCCAGGCTATTCCACCTCTACCATCACTTTCACCTTGTGCTTCATGGGATGCACCTCCCAGACAGGATGCCTGAAGGAAAGAAACTCTGGTGCAGAGGCCGATGCTGTAGTATGCAACCGCTTTTCTGTTTTATAGCTCTTTGAGTGCTGATCCCTTTACAATACCAAAATATCAAATTATCTTAAGCAGAATCCCGACCTGCATTTTCTCACGCCAGTCAAGCGAGATGATGCACGGATTGCTGAATACAACCTGCTTAAATGGAAAAAGTCGTTAAGCCAGTTTGATAGAATTATATATCACGACAAAGTAAAGATTGAAAACGGACACTATTTACATGCATTCAAGGACATTAAATGGCTAAAGCAGGTGATGCTTTGTTTGCAGTATGTGCCATCAAAAAACGGTTAATTTGATGAGTATAAGCGCAAAAATGCAGTACAGCTTTTGGAGTAATTGTATTTGAATCAGATCTTGATATGGACCCATATTTGGCTTACAAGACTTATGATGAGCGTTGGGGGATTATGCCGATCTCGGCATAATCTGCCTTGAACTAACCGCTTCGCGGGGTGGGCATGGCTTCCAGCTTGGGCAATTCTAATCGCGGGGCCTTGCGCAATCACTCATTATGTGGTAAAATGGGCAATGCAATTAAACGATAAGCATGTATACGCCCAATATGGCCCCGCTTGGTACAACGTTTGATTACTGTCTGTTTTCAATTACTAGGGAGCTTTTTGATAGCATCTTGTAATCAGATTGGCGGCTACGGATGCCCGCACTTAGTTCAATGAGATTATCAGAATTATTAACCAGCCTTTTCAAGGCTGGTTTTACTTTACGATAATTCTGATAATCTGCTGTTAATTATTCTGATATTATAGAAATGCCGATATAGTGGTGTCGAAATCTTAACGGTGCCTACATCAGGCAATGTCGATGTGAAATATTGGCATTTTATTTTCTCGGCAAACCGCACAGGCGTCTCAACATGACTTCATCGTCCGCATATGTGAAATCGGTGTCTCCAGCAAAGACTGAATTATCCGATTGGCTTAGAACCTTCACGGCATCCCGTTTCATCTCCTCGGTCACCTTTGCGTAAATTCTCGTTGTTTCAAGGTTGGAATGCCCAAGCCAATCTGATACAGGAACCACAGGTAGTCCATGGCGATGTTGGCAACAGTGCGGTACGCATCGGAGTAGTGCCAGTAAACCACCTGCAGCACAGCACGGCGTTACTGGTATCGGCAACCTCTGGCTGGACTTTCGCCAGCAAGAATCCGTGCCATGCCTGGTGCACAAAACGCCCCTCAGGCCTCGCCTCCGCGAGACCTGAGGGGCTGTCTCATTGTTTCATGTGAAACATTCGCCGGGTCCAAGTTCCCCCGGCCGGTAACATCGGAAATCCCGGAAAACGCCGGTGCCGCCGGGGTCCTCGGTGGAGTACACCGTCAGGGCAAACCGGCAGCCTGTGAAGTGGTCCAGGGTGAACCGGAGGGCGATGGTACCGGCACACTCCCAACGGGTGCCTTGCTGCCAATACAACGTTGCGGTGTCCGTATTTCCGCTGAAGTCTGCGGCAATGGCCAGCCGCACGGATGTCCCAGACAGCGCAGACAAAGGGTGTTCCTCCACATCATTGGCTCCCGGGTTGATCCGCACCACCTGCAGGGTTCCGCCCCGCCGGGCGATCCCAATCATCCCATACCGTCCTTGCAGTGCACAGAGGCCGGCTACATCTCCCTCCCGGAGGTCTGCGCCCTCCACCCATACCGAGGCGGCACAGCGGGGATACAGCATCCGCATGGTGAGGCTGTTCCTTACCTCCACCGGGCTGTGGGAGACCTGTCCCGTGCGCACCCGCCATGCGCCGCGCTCCTGATCTCGGCACACCAGAGACCAGTCCGGCAGGTGGTTGAACTGCCACCAGGGACCTATGGGGCCCCGGAAGTCGTCCGAGGACACCAGCGGGCAGTCCTCCCCTAGGGACACTGCTGCGGGAAGACATTGCCGCTGGTCCGGCACGGGAAATCCATCCCGCCAGGCGAGGGGCACCAGCACCGGCAGCCGTCCCACGGCACCGCGGTCCTGGAACAGCACGGCATACCAGTGCCCATCTGGGGTGTCCACCATGCCGCCCTGGGCAATCCCCTGCCCCCGAAACCCCAGGTCCTCATCCAGGATGTCCCCGCCGGTATAGGGGCCCAACACATGGTCTGCCCGGAAGCAGGCCTGCACTCTCCGCCAGCGGTCCCTGCGGGAGTGGATGAGGGAGAGGTAGAAGTGGCCGCGGATATACTGCAGGTGGGCACCCTCGTATCCCAGGTTGGGGTTTTCCTCCTGGACCACAACTACACCTGCATCCCCGTCTATCATAGGCCCGCTCAGGTCCGGTTTCAGCTGCAGGATCCGGATGGTGCTGTTGCCATATGCCAGGTACGCCCCCTCCTCTGTGAAGAGCAGAGACGGGTCGTGATAGAATCCCGCCATGGGCAGGCGCACCCAAGGGCCAGTGATGGCCTGGGCGGTATAGAGGAACATCTCCTGGGTGTCCTGAGCGGCAAAGAGGCAATAGAAGACACCCTGCCAATGGCGGAGGCTGGGCGCCCACATGCCCTGGCCGTAGATGGCGTGCCCGGGCTGCAATAGTCTGCCAGGGGTAGCTGGTAGGGTATCAAAGAGATAGGCGGCGTGAGACCAGTGCACCAGGTCCCGGGACTGGAGGATCTCCCCGCCGGGAAAGAAGTGCATAGTGGTGCTGGCCATGTAATACGTCTCCCCCACCCGGATCACATCCGGGTCCGGGCAGTCCGCCGGCACCACGGGGTTGCCCGCCCAGGGCTCAGAGCCGGGGAACACAGGAGAGAGAGCGGAAATCCGCCCAGCCGTTGTCTTCCCCACATGCATACAGCCCTGCCATGCAGCCCACAAAGCCCCCGGCCCACTCGGTGCTGAGAAAGCGGAGGTCTATGCCCCGGCAGAGGCAAACGGTCTCCCCCGATGCGGTACCGGAGGCATCTGCAAAGAGGCCATGGACCGCCAGGGTGATGGTGATCTCCGATGCCATGGGAAGCAGCTTACCGCCCAGGGAGACCGCGCACCCGTCCTGCACTGCACATACAGAGACAGACAGGGCGCCCTTCTGGAGCGTACACAGCACCATGAGGTGGTTGCGCTCGTTCTGCAGCAGCACCAGGCCGCCGCTGCCGGTACCCAGATAGGAGGGATCCAGCACACAGGAGATGTCCACGCTGGACTGCTTGGCCCGCACGGCCGCGAGAGATACCTCGCCCCGGCTGGTTAAGGGTTCTCCTGCCCGAATCCGCAGCCAGCCCGGACGCTCCGTGAGGGAGGCAAACTGCTGCCAGGGACGGCGCAGGCTGAGAAAGTTCAGGGGCAGTGTATCATCCTGGAAGGTCCACTGCTCCGGCTCGATGTCCACGGCAGTCTCCGCACCCGGCAGGTCCACGATCTGTTCCAGCCGCCCGATCCCCGGGTTCACCACCGGCCAGCCGTCCTCGAAGGTAACGGCAGCCAAAAAGGTCTCCCGGCCCCGGAGGGTGTAGCCGCTCTCCGGCCGGCAGCCCAAGCACACCAGATGCCAGCAGTCCTCCCCGTCCTCTACCAGGTCTGCGTGTCCCACGCACTGCACCGGGAAGCGCTCTCCCAGGTGCCGGTGGGTGAGGATGGGATTGGTCCTGGCGTACTCGTATGGCCCTCGAATGTTGCGGCTCCGGGCCGCCATCACGCTGTGGTGAAAGGCGGTACCGCCCTCCGCGTGGATGAGGTAATACCAGTCTCCCCGGCGATAGAGGTGGGGTCCCTCCGGCCAGACGGCATGGCGCTGAAATCCCCGGGACAGTACCGTCTCCGGGCCGGTGAGCTGCAGGGTGTCCAGGTCCAGCTGCCGAAGCCAGATCACGCAGTCTCCGAAGTATTCTCCGCCCTCCCGGTTCCGCTGGCCCACCACCCAGGCGGTGCCATCGGTGTCGAAGAAGAGGCTGGGATCGATGCCGGGGGCGTCCTGGAGCAGGATGGGGTCAGACCAGGGTCCCCCGGGATCCCGGGCGGTGCAGATAAAGTTCCGGTTCCCCGGCATCAGGGTGGTGATGAGGTAGAAGAGGCCGCCGTGATAGCGTATGGTAGGGGCAAAGATCCCCTCGGAGATGTCCGCGCCAGCCAGGGGCAGCTGGCTCTCCCGGGTGAGCACGCTGCCGATGCAGGTCCAGCGGGCCAGATCCCGGCTCTCATACAGGGTAACCCCGGGGAACCAGGCGAAGGTGGACACCGCCAGCACATAGCGGTTCTCCGCCCGGCAGATGCTGGGATCGGGGTGGAAGCCCGCCAGGATTGGGTTCCTTACAATGCCCATTTCACCCGCACCGGCGCTGCGCCCAGGAGCATGCGGCTTCTCTCATCCGGCTGAGAGGTGCCCACGTAGAACAGGAACTGGCTGCCGTCCACCTTCCGGATGCCCTCGCTGTCCACCACGGTGAAGGCATCCGCCGGCACGGAGATGTCCGTCTCGATCTGCTGCCCGGCGGGGACAAACACCCGCTGGAAGGCACACAGTTTGGGATTCCAGGCGCCCCACTGGGAGTCCTGGCAGCGGACGTACACCTGCAGCACCTCGCCGGTGTCCCGCTTGCCCCGGTTCTCTGCCGTGACGTGCAGCTTCAGCCTGTCCCCATCTCTCTCCGGCACCGCGGCGGTAACCCGGACGTCCCCATAGGTGAGGCCGAATCCGAAGGGGTATTGGGGCATGTGCTGGAGATAGCGATAGGTGCGGCCCTTCATGGTGTAGTCCTCAAAGGGCGGGAGGTCTTCCAGGGAGCTGTAGAAGGTGACGGGCAGCTTGCCGGAGGGAGAGACCTCGCCGAAGAGGAGCTCCGCCGCAGCCTTCCCGCCCTGTCCGCCGGGATACCACAGGTCCAGAATAGCGTCAAAATGGGAGGCGGCATAGCTGAGGTCGATGTCACTGCCGGCGAGAAGACACAGCACCGTGGGCTTGCCCTCCGCCGCGATCACCTCCATCAGCTCTCTCTGGGACTCCGGCAGCAAGAGGTCCCGCTTGTCTCCGGAGGCGTAGCTGTTGCCGGTGTCTCCCTCCTCCCCCTCCAGGGTCTCGTCCAGTCCCAGGCAGAGGATCACTACATCGCTGGCGTGGGCCACAGCCGCGGCCTCCGCCAGGCGGTCTCCCGGCTGTCCCAGGGACTCCACTCGGTCTTTGAAGAGGTGGCACCCCTGGGAGGTGAGCACCCGGACATCATCCCCCAGGTAGTCCTGGATCCCCTCCTGCACGGTGATATACCGGGAGGCGTAGCCGTGGTAGTTGCCCACGAGGCAGGCCCGGCTGTCTGCGTTGGGCCCGATCACCCCAACGGTCTTCAGCTTGCCCTTGTCCAGGGGCAGGATGCCGTTGTTCTTCAGCAGCACCGCGCTCTCCAGGGCGGCCTGCCTGGCAAGCTTCAGGTGCTCGGGGGACTCCACCTCGGTGAGGGGGATGTTGTCATAGGGAGAGCCGTCCCCCAGGATGCCCAGCAGATACCGGGTGGTGAAGAGCCGCACCGCCGCCTCCGTGATGGTCTCCTCTTGGATGAGGCCCTTCTCATAGGCCTCCATCACGAAGTAGTACGTGCTGCCGCAGTTGAGGTCGCAGCCGGTGTTCACCGCCAGGGCGGCGGCTTCGGCGGGGTCATCGCAGACATCGTGGCCATCGATGAAGTCCCGGATGGCCCAGCAGTCTGAGACAAAGTGGCCCTGGAAGCCCCAGTCCCCCCGGAGCTTCTGCTGCAGCATGGTGCTGGCACATGCGGGCTCGCCGTTCACCCGGTTATATGCCCCCATCACAGACTCCACATGGCCCTCCTCCACCAGGGCCCGGAAGGCCGGCAGATAGGTGTCCTCCAGATCCCGGGCCGTTACCTCCGCGTTGAAGCGGTGCCGCTCTGCCTCGGGGCCGGAGTGGACGGCGAAGTGCTTGGCGCAGGCGGAGGCCCGGAGCACCTCTCCGTCCCCCTGCAGGCCCTGGACAAAGGCCACCCCCATGCGGGCGGTGAGGTATGGATCTTCGCCGTAGGTCTCGTGTCCCCTGCCCCACCGGGGATCCCGGAACAGGTTCACGTTGGGAGACCAGAAGGTGAGGCCCTTGTAGATGTCCCGGTCTCCCCGGGCGCTCTGGGCGTTGTACTTGGCCCGACCCTCCACCGAGATGGCCTCTGCCACCCGCTTCAGGAGAGCGGGGTCGAAAGTGGCGCCCAAGCCGATGGCCTGGGGAAAGACCGTGGCCTGACCCGCCCGGGCCACCCCGTGCAAGGCCTCATTCCACCAGTTGTATGCCGGCACCCCCAGCCGGGGAATGGCGGGGGCCTCGTAGCGCATCTGCTCTGCCCGCTCCTGGACGGTCATGCGGGAGACCAGGGCGATGGCCTTCTCGCGTGCTTCTTGTCTTGTCATGGGTCATTCCTCCATCGATTGCGTCTGCCCTGGCTCACCAGATCCGGTACCGGCCGCTGAGGGCCAGGAGGGCGAACAGGCTGAGGCAGTTGTCGTAGTAGCGGCGCTCTCCCCGGCGCAGGGGCGAGCCCCAGAAGCCCTCCACGCACCGCTTTGCCCGGCCGCTGAGGGGCTCCGGAGAGGCGATGGCGCTCTCCGCCAGCGTGGCGGTGATGGCCAGCGGGTGCAGGGCGGTGCCGGGCAGTTCTGTGCCGTCCACCGCGTAGATCCCCCGGGGATTGTGGGATACCGTCTCCAGGAAGAAGCGGCGGAGCTTCTCGGCGATCTCCATGTGCCAGGTCTCTCCCCGGTCCCTCCCGAACCACAGGTAGTCCATGGCGAGGTTGGCGATGGTGCGGTAGGCATCGGAGTAGTGCCAGTCGTGGCGGCCGTACCGCTGCTGGTCCCGGGTCCAGGGAGTGCCGTCATAGGCGGCGTACTCCGGGCTGAGGCCCGTCACCGGATGGCAGGCCAGCTGGAGATACCGCCGGCTGGCCTCCGCGGCCTCCTTCCAGAAGGGGCGGTCCTCCGGGTCTGCCCACAGGGCGAAGAGCTCATAGAAGTGGGGCAGGTGGTACGAGGGATCGGTGAAGTCCGCCTCCGGGACAAACCGGATGAGGTGGTTGGTCCGGTCCCAGAAGTTTCGCCCGGTGCCCCGGTCCTCCTGGTGGATCAGGGTGCGGAGGAGTGCGCGGGCCTCCTCCCCATAGGCGAAGATGCCCTCCCGGTCTCCCCAGCGGTGGGAGGCGAAGAGCAATGCCATGGCGAAGTACTCCTCCCCGTCCGGCGCCGGTCCCCGGGCGTTGGGCACGCCGCTGGGGTCTACAGACCAGGCGAAGGTGCCGGGGTTGCGGCCGCCCTCCTGGTACATGTAGGTTCTGGCCCACTTCCAGAGTTTATCGAAAAGGCGGGGTTTGTCAAGCTGAACGCACATCATCATGCCGTAGGACATGCCCTCGGTGCGCACGTCCAGGTTGCCGGTGTCCAGGATGTACGCCATGTCCCCGGGCACCTCGGTGCAGAACTTGTCCGGGCCAAAAAAGATGGTCTGGAATGCGTCCTGGATCCGGCGCTCCTGCTCCTCCTGGGAGATACCGAGCTCGGAGAGGACGTTGCGGTAGGATACTGTCTCAAGATCGATCAAAGGGGTTCACCTCATGAAAAGGGCACATGGCCGCCGCAGGGTCACGGCGGCCATGTGCCGGTATGAAAAGAAAGGGATAGGGAGATTGCTCACTCTTTTACGCTGCCGATGGTCATACCGGTGACAAAGTACCGCTGCAGGAACGGATACAGGCAGATGATGGGCAGCATGGTGGCCACGGTGGCGGCGGCACGGACGGTGACAGGGGTCACGGCAGTGCTGGCGCCGGTGGTGCCGGGGTTGGCGGAGCCGCCCTGCTGCATGACGGAGCTCAGCAGCTTCATCAGCTCGTACTGCAGGGTGGTGTACTCCGGGCTCATGCGGTTATAGAGCATGGCATCGAACCAGGAGTTCCACTGGCCCACGGCCACGAACAGGGCCACGGTGGCATACACGGGCTTGCACAGCGGGGAGATGATCCGCACGAAGATGGTGAACGGACCGGCGCCATCGATCTGGGCGGACTCCTCCAGGCCGTCCGGCAGGCCCTCCATGTAGGTGCGCATCACCAGCATATTGAAGGCGCCGATCATGCCGGGGATCACGTACACCCAGAAGGAGTTGGTGAGGCCCAGATTGCGGTACAGGATCAGGGTGGGAATCATACCGCCGTTGACGTACATGGTGATGACCCAGAACAGGGACAGCTGGGAGCGGAAGATAAAGCGCTTGCGGCTCACCACGTAGGCCAGCAGGGAGTTGGCCGCCAGGGCCAGGATGGTGCCGATCACGGTGCGGGCCACGCTGATGTACGCGCCGGTGATGATGTTGTTCTTGTTGAACACGGTGCGGTAGTTCTGGGTGGTGAAGATCCGGGGAATCAGGTGGATGCCGCCCCGGACGGCATCGATGCCATCGTTGAAGGACAGCGCCACGGTGTTCAGCACCGGGTACAGGGTGATCACCACGAAGGCCGCCAGGATGATCGTGTTGCAGATCACGAACGCGATATCGGCCGGGCCCTTCTTCATTTTCGTCTTCTTTTTCACGATGCCGCACCCCTCTCAGAACAGCGTCTCTTCGCCGGTCTTCTTGGCAAAGGCGTTGGCCGCCACAATCAGGATGATGGCCACCACGCTCTTGAAGATACCGGCGGCGGTGCCCAGGGAGTAGTCATTCTGGCCAACGCCCCAGGTAAGGGTGTAGATGTCGATGGTGTCTGATACGCTCTTCACAAGGCCGTTGCCCAGCAGGTACTGGACTTCGAAGCCGGCGTTCAGCACGTTGCCGATGTTCATGATCAGAAGGATCATGATGGTGGGCTTGATGCCCGGCAGGGTGATGTTCTTGATCTTCGCCCAACGGCCGGCGCCATCGATGGTGGCGGCCTCATAGAGGCTGGGGTCGATGGAGGTGATGGCGGCGAGATACACGATGGCGTTCCAGCCGGTCTCCTTCCACACGTTGGCGAAGGCCACGATGGGCCAGAAGTACTCCTTGTGGGCGAAGAAGTTGATGGGCGTCTTCAGGATGCCTGAGTTCACCAGCAGCTCGTTGACGATACCGGTGGAGGACAGGGCATCGTGGAGGATGCCGGTGACGATAATCCAGGACAGGAAGTGGGGCAGATAGGAGATGGTCTGCACCAGTTTTTTGCCCATGGTGTTGCGGACCTCATTCAGGAGGATGGCGAACACGATGGCCATCACAAAGGTGGACACCAGGTTCAAAACGCCCATGGCCAGGGTGTTGCGGATGACCTGGATGAAGGTGCTGTCCGAGAAGAGGAACTTGAACTTGTCCAGGCCCACGAACTGGGACCCGAAGAAGCCGTCTTTCGCTTTATAGTTCTGGAAAGCCATGATCCAGCCGCCCAGGGGGACGTAGTAGAAGATGATACCGTAAATGACAAAGCACAGCGTGCAGAGCATCAGGAACTTCTGCCGCTTGATCTCTTTCCAGGATATCTTGATCTTTTTACCTTTCACGTTGAAACCTCCTCGCAGGCCCTGGGCCCGTCTGATTCGCGTAAGGGGGGCGCTCCCCCCTTACGCGCTGTCTGTTACGGGGCCTCAGGCGGCTGCCCGGCGCTCCAGCTCGGCCTGCATCTCATCCAGGAAGGCCTGGGGATTCACGGCGTTATAGGCTTCCATGTACTGCTCCCAAGTGCTCTCGAAGTTCGGGTCCATGACCACTCTGGGCAGCCACTCGTGCTTCACTTCGCCCATCTTGGTCCAGGCGATGCCGCCGGGGGTGGTGGTGTCCATGGCGTTGGAGTAGGAGTACATCGGGAACCAAGGTGCGTTCTCCTCTACCACGGAGCCGATCAGGTCCACGTAGCTGTCTGCGCCGTAGGCCTTGAAGCAGTTCAGCAGGGGCTCTGCCAGGTCATCGAAGAACTCAGAGGCCTGCTCGTTGGGCTGCATGGCGTTCTTGCCGTCCTTGCTGGTGCCCAGCCACTGGGGCATGTAGGAGTAGTTGCACATATGGCTCGCCTGATAGGAGGGGTCTGCGCAGCGGGCACGCTGCTCTTCGGTGCGGTAGTAGAGGCCGTTCTCGTCCACGTTGTAGTCTACGCCTTCCACGCCCCAGAAGCGGAGGTCGTGGATCTCCTGATCCAGCATGTCGTTCAGGAACTGGAATGCGGCATCGATGTCCTTGCAGGAGGTGGTGATGGCCACGCCGGAGGAGTTGTTCAGGGTGTCCGCATAGGTGTGCCAGCGGTTCTCCATGCCCTCATTGATGGTGAGGCCGAGGGGCACGTAGTTGCAGCCCTGCTGATCCAGGCCCTGCTGCTTGAAGACGTCATTCACGGAGTAGGCGAAATCCCACCACTGGTCGCACATGCCGAGCACGGCGCCGGTGGACAGCTTTGCGATGTACTGGTCGTAGGTCTGGGTGGCAAACTCGATGTCGATGTTGCCCGCCTGATACTCCTCATTCAGCTTGGCAAAGTACCGCTTGGCGGTGGGGGTAGTATTGTAATCTACAATTTTAAGATTTTCCTTATCCACGATAACAGATCCGTCATTCGGATATCCGTCAAGGAATTCTGGGGCGTTTTCCAGACAGAAGTACCTCCAATCTTCGCATAACATTGTATATGGAATCGTTGGAGTTCCATTTTCCGTGGTGGGATGTTCTGCTGCATAGCGGTCCAATACGTCAAAGTACTGGTCCAGAGTGTGGATCTCGGGATAGCCGGCCCACTCCAAAACCTTCACCTGAATCCAGAAAGCCTCATCGTTGTGGGTGGTGGCGCGGTTCTCGCCGTAGGTGTTCTGGAACACGTTGGCCCAGTAGATCTTGCCATCGTCCTGGCGGAAGCTGTCCCACTCTTTATCGGTGTACATCTCCTTCAGGTTGGGGTACTTGTCCAGATAGTCGTCCCAGGGAACCAGGACGCCCTCATCGTACAGGGACTTCATGGCCTCGCCGCCGTTGATGAAGTCCGGGTAGTCTCCGCCGGCGATGATGGTGCCGATGGCCTCGGAGTCCGTCTGGCCGGTGAGCCAGGTCTCTTTCACCTTGGCGCCGATCTTCTCCGCGATGATCTGCTGGATCTCGTTGTCGTCGTTGATCTCGGAGCCGGGCATAGCGGTGAACATGGTGAACTCGATGATCCCCTTGTTGCCGGAATTGTTGTCGCTGCTGTTGTCGTTGTTGCCGGTACCGCTGCCGCTGCTGTTGCCGCCGCCCTCATTGTTGCCGCTGGACGGCTGATCTCCGCCGCCGCAGGAGCAGAGGCTGAGGGCCAGGAGCAGGGTGAGCAGCATGGCTACCAGCCGCCGCATCTTCCAAGTCTTCATACATTTTCCTCCTTCATCTGTGCCCCCTCCAGGGGGCTTGGGTGATTCGTATTTTACAATTTCCAGCAGCTGTTTCAACCGAAGAATTGCATTTCCGCTCCGGAAAGACTCTACAACACGCACAAAAAGTCCCCGTGCCAGATGGCACGGGGACAAGGATACCAAATTAAAGACAAGTGAAACTGCCGGCAAATTCGCACTGTTGTACAGGTTCACCGTATACCAAGGTTTCCAGACGAATTCCAACCGCAATTCACCGAATATTTCCGGAATTGTTAGAGCCGCGGGATCTCCCCGGGTACTGGCCGTATAGAGACCGGGACCTCCGGGCCCAGAATTTCCAGGACGGTGTGAGTCTCTTCCTGCGGGCCTGGATCTCAGGGGTAGATCTTGCGACCGCGGGCATCCGGGATCCCGCTGAGGCGCAGAAAATGGCTGTTGATCACGTCCCGCCACTCCCGGGCATGTTCCACCTGGTGGACAAACCGGGCGTGCAGCCGCGCATAGACATCCTCCGGCAGTTTCCCCTCCAAGGATTCCACCTGCGCCAGGAACCGCTGTGCCGCTTCGGCGCCCTCGAAATGGGTGTCGTAGATGTACTGGATCACGGTACGCCCGCAGGGCAGCACATACGAATAGGGCAGATGGTGAAAGAACAGCAGCAATTCCTCCGGGCAGGTGCTCCGGTCCTCATACCGGGCGGCCAGTTTCGGCGCATACTGGCCGCAGTATCCCGTTCCGGCAGACGTGCGGTCCACGCCGAGGCCGTATCGGTCTGCCCGGTGATAGGTGCCCCACGGGGAGTACTCATAGCCGTCCACGTTGGGTCCGTAGTGATCCCCTGGGTTCACCATCCACCCGATGCCCAGCGGCGCGGTGTAGTGCTCGTATGCCGGCCAGGAGGTCATCAGGATCTCCAGAATGGTCTCCTCCACCTCCGGCACCCGGCCGAACGTCTGCCGAAGCCACTCCCGGGCGATCTCCTCCGCCGAGAGGGATGTGTCATAGCTGAGCCGTCCGAAACCGTACAAATTGGCCGCCGCCAGGTCATGGCCAGTCCAGTTGAAGTCGTCTCCGGTGTTGGCCACAGCCGCCATCCCCTGCCCGGCACCGGAGAGCAGCGCGGAGACACGGCTGTCTCCCTCCCGGGCCATGAGGTCCGTGTCCAGAATCTCCCGAAACCAGGGGATCAGGTAGCACACATGGCGCTGCTGGCCGGTGTACTCCTGAGCAATCTGGGCCTCCAGGATACGCCGGGTGTGCTGCAGGCCCCCGAGCAGCGGGCTCACCGGCTCCCGGACCTGAAAGTCCATGGGCCCGTTTTTGATCTGCAGGGTGACGTTGTCCCGGAACTGGCCGTCCAGGGGCATAAAGTGATCGTAGGCGGCGCGGGCCCGGTCTGTGGTCCGGTCCCGCCAGTCCTGCCGGCAGTTGTACACGAAACAGCGCCAGAGGATCTGCCCTCCGTGGGGCGCCACCGCATCCGCCAGCACATTGGCCCCCTCCGCCTGGGTACAGCAGTACGTATGGGGGCCGGGCTGTCCCTCAGAGTCCGCCTTGACCAGAAAGCCTCCCAGGCCGGGCAGGTTCGCCCAGACCTCATCCGCCTTCTGCTGCCACCACTGCTGCACCTGCTCCTCCCGAGGATCTGCCGTATCCAGTCCTCCGAGAAGGATCGGGGAGGCGAAGTTGACGCTCAGGTACATCCGGATACCCCAGGCGGCCAGAATCTCCTGGATCTGCCGAAGCGGTTGGTAGTACGCCCCGCTGATGAGCTTCGGCGCCTCTCCAGACACATTGACGTTGTTGAGGACCACGCCGTTGATCCCCGCGGAGGCGGCCAGGCGGGCGTAATCCATGGTCCGCGGTCCCACCAGCACCTGATTGTCCCGGAAGAACAGGGACCGGCCCGCATAGCCCCGTTCAATGCTCCCGTCCAGGTTGTCCCAGTGGTTAAGCATCCGCAGGGCGTTGGAGGGGACTTTTTCCTGCTCCAGCTTCAGCTCCTCCCAGGGGCACCAGGCCATCTGGGCCTCCCGCAGCAGGGCAAAGACCCCGTACAAGACCCCTGCGGCATCTCCTCCCCGGATTTCGGCGTGCCCGCTCCCTACTTGGAGATGGTACGCACCTTCCGGCAGGCAAGGGTCCGTATAGAGCGCGAGATCCGCCTCACCGGAGGTCTCCGTCAGGGCGATCTGGTAAAGGCCGCCCAGTCCCCTCCGCAGCTCCTGCAGGGCACTGATCCCAACCGGCCCCAGCACTTGATTCCGGACCGCAAGGACTGTCCCGGACCGGGAACAGATGTGCGGATAGGCGAACCAGCATTTTGCGTATTCCATGGTTGCAGCACCTCCTGCAAAGGGATCTCTATTGAAATATCGCCTACACGGTCTGGACAAACGGGATGGCCGGCAATCCGGCGCTGTTTGTGAGGTTCACATGATACCATGGTTTCCAGGCAAACTCTAGTCGCAGTGCAGCAAAAGCTGCCGGCACGATAAGGACCAAGGTATCTCCTTCGGTATGGGCGCTATATGGCACCGGGCCGTCTGGACCGAGGACATCCATGGCATTGAGGTGCTCTCCTCGGATCTCCATGCCCGCCCCGGCGTGTTCGAAGGCGATGCGGATGGTGTTCCCCTGGCGTGTGAAATCCCGGGGCATGGGCGGATCACAAAGGACTTCCCTGCCGTATACGTGACCCAATGCCAGCAGCGCCAGCCTCTCCCCCACCACCTTCTTGTCCTTGGGATGGATGTCCCATTCCTCGCCGCCGTCTGAGATAGAGCAGAGGTACATCGCCTCCCCCTCCCAGCAGGCCCTCTCCTGGCAGGCCCGGATCCGGTGGAACCCCAGGTTGGTAAAGTCCAGCCAGGACTTCCACCCGGGCAGCTGCACCACCAGGAACGGCAGGGTCTCCCCCCAGGCCTGGCGCCAGTCCTGGACCAGAGCGGTGAGCATCCGCTAGTAGAGGCCGGTATCATCGCCGTTGTCATCGGACTCGCCCTGATACCAGAGTACGCCCCGCACCGGGAAGGGCACAATGGTCTCCACCATCCGCTCCCACAGAATCCCCGGGGTGTTTTGGGGCAGCGGCAGGGCCGCGATCTCCGGTGGCACTGGCGGCTGGGCTTGCAGAAAGGCCTCGACCTCCTCCTTGGAGGGCGTCCGGGGCAGGATGAACTCATTGAAGGCGTTGCGGAAGGGCTCCCCGGTGTTGTTGTCCGGCTTCTGGGCCATGGCACGGCAATATGCCTCCCGGTTGATCGCCAGAAACACCGCATCGGAGGTCTGGCACCAGACGGGACCCACTCGCTCTGCGGTCTCCCGGCGCATCCAGGCGCAGGATGGGGTGCCGCCCCAGTTGCAGCCGATGATGCCCACCGGCACATGCAGATCCCCGGAGAGAGCTTTCTGGAAGTAGTATCCCACGGCGGAGAAGTAGTCCAGGTCCTCCGGCGTGGCCTTCCGCCAGCAGCCCACCTGGGTGTAGTTGAAATCGTGCTCCTGGCCGGGATAGGAGAGCTTGGGGACATCGTAGAAGCGGAGGTCTGGGCGATATCCCGTCTCCTGGGCCCGGTGCTTTTCATACCGCATCCAGAACTCCATGTTGGACTGCCCTGCGGCGACCCAGATCTCCCCCACCGCCACGTCTTCCAGGGTGATCAGCTCCTCCCCTGCGGAAACAGTTACCGTGCAGGAGTACACAGCCTCCATGGGCGGCAGGGTGACTTCCCAATGGCCAGTTTCGTCTGAGACGGTCTTCCCGGATGCGCCGGTGCTGATCGCCACCCGGATCGAAGCCCCCGGATCTGCCTCTCCACGAATGAGGGCCGGCTTCCCCCGCTGCAGCATCATCCCGGATTGATACAACCTGTCCAGTTTTAGCATATCGCTCTCCCCCTAAGACCTGCTCTTCCGGTACCGGGACGGGGTGCACCCCTTGATCTCGATGAACCGGGAGATGAAGTAGTCTATGTCCCGATAGCCCACGCTCTCCGCGATGTCCCCGATTTTTCGGTCTGTCTGGAGCAGCAGATGGGCCGCCTCGTTGATCCGCTGCATGGTGAGGTAGTCCCGGAAGGACTGGCCGTACGCCTTCCGGAAGATCTGTCCCAAATACGAGCTGTTGATGTAGTACTTCTTTCCCAGAGACTGCAGGGAGAGGTTCTCCGCATAGTTCTCCCGGATCTCCCGTTCAATGTTCTTCAGGATCCCGGATGGTTCACTGCGCCTAAGCTGGCCCAGGTAGTCTGCATACTCCCAGGCGAACCGGGTGAGATGGTTTCGGCTGCCCCGGCGGAACCCCTGCTCCACCGAGCCATCGCTGATGAGCTGGAGGATCTCCTCCTGGTTCGCCTCCCCGTCCAGGCTGGAGGCCAGGTGCACCAGGCGGAACAGCAGGTAGTTAAAATTGATGTTGATGTCCCGGTGCTTCATGCCCCCGGACTGCATGCGGTCGAAGAGGAGGTCCACCTTCTGCTCGATCAGCATGTGCTCTCCCCGCTCCACCGCCTCCACCAGGGCGTCCAGCTCCTGCCGCAGCAGCACAGACCCGGCGGTCTGCTCCTGCAGCTCCTGCTCGTACCAGTAGATGGGCTTGCTGGCCCGGAAGGCCACCAGGTTCCGGAGGATGCCGGCGGACTCGTAGGAGGCGGAGATCTGCTCCACGTCCTGCACCCGGCGTCCCACCAGAAACCGCAGTTCCCGCTGCACCGCCACCCCCAGCTGCCGGTACAGTTGGCGGATATACTGGGCCTCGGTGAGTCCCCGGTCTGCCGCCATGTGGTCGCAATAGAGGAAGCCGATGGCGGTGTTGGCCCGTGTGGGGGAGATCTCCATCACACAGTGGCTGGCATCAGCCTCCAGGATCTTGCAACAGCTCTGATACAGCTGCTCCCGCAGCTCCCCGGACTCCACGGTGTCTCCCTCCGCGCTGGGATCCGGCTCCCCGGCCGCCTCGATCTCGATGTACCGGAGGCCGGGAGAGAGCCGCAGATGTTTGCGCAGAAAGGCCATGTCCGCGCCTGGCTCCTTGCCGTACAGCAGGGCGATGAGATTTCGGGTGAGGTAGGCCTGCTCGTACTTCTGCTCCATCAGGGCGTTCTCCGTGGCGTTGCTGGATCTCCGTAGAATGGCCAGCAGCTGATCCTTTTCAATGGGCTTCAGGAGGTAGTCCATGCAGCCCAGGCGGAGGGCCTGCTGGGCAAAGGCGAACTCCCCGTACCCGCTGAGAATCACAAAGCTGGCCTCTGAGATGTGCTCCCGCTTCACCGTGTCCAGCAGTTCGAGACCCGTCATGACGGGCATCATCACGTCTGCGATCACCAGGTCCACATGGTGGGTGCGCAGATACTCCAGCGCCTCCCGGCCATCCTTGCAGAGCGCGGCGATCTCGTACCCCTCGGCCTCCCAGTTGATCAGCACCTGCAGCCCCTGCAGGATCACGGCCTCATCGTCTACAAGCAATACCTTCAGCATCTCACTCAGCCCTTTCTGTCTTTTCTAGCGGAATCCGAATGGTGAAGACCGTGCCGATCCCCACCTCACTCTCCACGGAGAACCGTGCAGCGCCATTGGTCACCATGCGCAGGCGGAGGCAGGCGTTGACGATGCCCACTCTGCCCTTTCCCTTGAGCATCTGGATATCCGCCGCCTCCATGCGTTGAGACAGCTCCGCCACCTCGTCCTCCTCCATGCCCCCGCCGGTATCCTCCACCTCCACACAGAGCTCTCCCGCCTCCCGGGAGACCCGGACAAAGATCCAGCCGGGACTGGTCTTGCTCTCGATGCCGTGGACGCAGGCGTTCTCCACGAAGGTGGTAACCGTGAGCTTGGGCACCAAGATCTCCTCGCAGCCCGGCTGCACCTCCACCCGGTAGCTCAGGCGGTCTCCGAAGCGGTATTTCTGCAGACCCAGATAGGCCTCGGTGAACTCCAGCTCCTTGCGGATGGTGTTGGTGTCTGTGGACCAGTCCACGTTCTGCCGCTCCATCAGGGCCAGCTTCTCCACCATGTCCGCCGTCTCCCGCTCCTCCTTGAGGATGCTGTGCATGCGGATGCTCTCCAGGGCGTTGAAGAGGAAGTGTGGGTTGATCTGACTCTGCAGTGCCAGCAACTCGGCGTTCTGCTTGGCGATGTCCATCTCCTGCTCTTTCAGCCGGTTCCGGTACACCTGGTCTATGAGGTCGTTCATACGGCGGGCCATGCGGTTGTAGTTGTCCATGAGGCTGCCGATCTCATCGCAGCCGGTCTCCCCCTCAATCTGGCCCAGTTCCTCGCTGTCTGCCTGGTTGAACACCTCCCCCAGCCGGAAGATTCGGCTGGTGATGGACCGCTCGATCACATTCATCAGGAACTGGGGGGACAGGATGTTGAAGAGCAGCAGCAGGGCAAAGATGACGGCATTGTCCCGGAGGGTCTGGAGGATGCTGTTGGACAGGCGCAGCACCCGGATGTTGAAGTGCTGCCCGTACAGATCGAAAGACTCCTCCAGTCCCACATCGGCGCTGCGGGTAAAGGCCGGGAACATCTCCTGGACGTTGTTGGGTCCCCGGCTGGACAACATGGTCTTCTCCCCCAGGCAGAGGTATACCTCGTACGGATAGTTCATGCTGGTGATGTTCCGCACCAGGGAGGGATAGTCCATGTCGATGCGGACGAACATGTCCATCTTGGTCTCGTCCGTGTGCCGGGTGAGGGTGCGGAGCAGAGTGATCTTGCGACCGTCTGATTTGGTGTCGTAGACGATGAGCATGGTGTCGTAGGGGCTCTCCTTGAACCGCTCAAACCACTCCTCGCCCTCCGCGGAGTCTGTCCGCATGAATCCCCCGCCGTTCACAATCCCCTGGTTCTTCGCGTAGATGGTGATCACGGTGTTGTCTATGCCGGAGATTCCTTTCAGCACAGACTCATCCAGGATCCGCAGGTGGCGGTTGTAGTACTGGACCGGGTCCCGGAAGCTCTCCTGCAGAAAGGCCCGGATCGAGTTGTCCAGGTAGATGGTCCGGGCCAGCACAATGGGGCTCTCCGTGAAGTTCGTCACGGCATACTGCACGGCGCTGGACACGTCCACCATCTCCCGCTGCTGTTCATACCGCTCCGCCCGCAGAAGACTCACCAGGATCACAGCATCCGTGAGGAAGATAGGCACCAGTATGCAGAAGTAGTACAGGTACCTGAGCTTCTTGCGCAGGCTCAGGTCGTTGAAATACCGCTCTTTGGCTTCTGCCCACTTCTGGGTGATCCCTCGCATCTTTCCCATATGTTCGCACCCTTTCCGGCTTTTTTCAATCCCCGCAATTTCTCGGGAAATGTTCTGGAATTTGTCCGTGGTGTGTTGTCCGGCCCTCTGCTATGATCGGGTCACTTAGCATGATAGCCGAACTTTTCGGTTCTGTCAATAGTTTTTTGTGAAAATGTTATATGAATTTTAGCTTTGAAAGGAGGAGCGGCGATGCGCGGCTTATTCAGCATGGACAGCCCCCTCATGCGTTTCCTTGGAAAAGTGGGTGATCTGATGCTGCTGAACCTGCTCTTCATCATCACCTCCGTTCCCCTCATCACCATGGGCGCCTCCCTCACCGCCCTCCACTACACCGCCCTGCACCTGATCGCCGGTGAGGAGTCCACCGTGACCCGGGACTACTTCCACTCTTTCCAGCAGAACTTCAAACAGGCCACTGCGATCTGGCTGCTGCTGGTGGTTTTTGCCCTTCTGCTCGTCTACGATATCCAGACTGTCTGGGACCGCACCGACCCTGTGAGTCAGGTGGTGCGCGTCCTCTGCATCGCCGGCGCCGTTGCCCTGGTGATGGTATTGCTCTACGTCTTTGCCATCCTGGCCAAGTTCAACAACACCATCCGGGGCACCTTAAAGAATGCCGTGGCCCTGGCCCTCACCCGTTTTCCCAGGACCTTCTCCATGTTCATGCTGGTCTTTGCGGCGGTCCTTCTCACCGTGTACACGGCGGACACCTTCAAATGGGGTCTTCTCTTCTGGCTCCTGATCGGCTTCTCCTTCATTACCTTCAGCAACTGCTTCCTGCTGAAAAAGACCTTCGACAGCCTCACCGGCGAATCGGATTCCCCGGAGGAGCCGGAGGAAGACGAGGAGTTCTCCCTTCCCTAATCTCACACATCCTCCCTCTTTGCTTTGCCGCCCCGCAGGGGGCGGCCTTTTTGCGTGCAGCCAAAAAGGCACGGGACAGCCTGGGGCTGTTCCGTGCCTTGCATCGGCTCTCTTCTGCGATAGATGGTCCCGTTCCATTGTTTCATGTGAAACATTCAGACACAGGGGGAGCGCAGTCGCTCTCAAGCGCCGCAGATACCGCCATAGTACTCCTTGCATTAGGTCCTTCTCGATAACTCTGCTGCACTTCTCTCCGGGCGACGTATTTCCGCGTGTCTCTTTCCACGGCCGCTCCCGGTGGACCAGCTCACTGAGCTTTTCAGGTGGTATCTCGCCGTACTCCTTGATCACCGCGTCCATCGTCTCGATCTGGTGTAAAGACAGACGTATCACATGAACCGCAGAAATACGATCCACTGAGAACCGTTACCGTCCGCATAGAGGCAGAACACCAGACGAACGCAGAGCACGTTCAGGCTGTGCACCGTATGTTCCGCGGTGGGATCGCTGTACTGCCCAAGCAGCGCCCGTAAAGCCTGTCCAGATAGCATCCAAACGTCTCTTTTTGTCCGCCGGCCATGCAGATCCCTCCCTGAACCAATCCACCTGGAACCCCTGTTTCCGCCCGGATGTGACTCTCTCAGGATACCACAGACGCCACCAAAAAGCTAGCTTTATCAATCCAAAATGTGCTTTAATTTTTCTAAATAATTATTTTTAATTTAGCGTTTCGATCTCTTTCAAAAATTTTTCTTGGCTTAGGAGGCACACGCCATGCCGGACACGCCCGTTCTCTTCCTGAAAATCTCGCGCTACTTGCAAAGATCTCTGAGGTCAGGCCTGTTGGATAGACCAGCGCCGGGCCCCAGCAGGGGCCCGGCGCTGATAGAGGTTGGATTGTGCTGGATCGCAGTTTGGCTTTACGCGGCGCCGCCTACCGTGATGTCCTCGTTGCGCATGAAGATCACGGTCACCACGGCCACCATGCTGCGCTGGGTGACCTCGGTGGGGCTGACGTTGCCGTCCTCATCCGGGGTGTAGAGGCCCACGGAGACGGCCCACTTCATGGCGTCCTGGAAGAAGGAAGCTGTCTGATCAAGGTCCTCTGCCTCGGCAACGGCGGCCGCATCGATCTCGGTGCTGTATCCGTTGACCTTGGCGTAGTTGTACAGGATGGCTGCCAGGGTCTGGCGGTCGATATCATCGTTGGGGGTGAAGGTGTTGTTGCCGGTGCCGCTCACCACGCCGGTGGACTGTGCCCAGGACACGGCAGTGGTGGCCCACTTGGCCTGGCCCATGTCGGTAAAGGTGGCGGTGTCCTCAACTTCAGGCTTGCCGGCGATGTTGTAGAGCATGGCGGCGACCTGAGCGCGGGTGAAGGTGGCCTCCGGCTCGAAGGTATCAGCGCTGGTGCCGCTCATGATGCCCTGTTCCACAACCGTCTTCACGGACTCGTAGTAATCGGCCTCCACATCCAGATCTTTCAGATTTTCCACCCGGACGGGCTCAGTGGGAACGTACGGAGCGGGTGCAGGGGGGTTCTCAGGAGCCGGTGCAGTGGTGTTCTCGGGAGCAGGTGCTGTGGTGTCCTCAGGTACTGTGGTGTCCGCAGGAGCTGTTGTACCCTCAGGTGCTGCGCTGTCTGCGGGAGCGGATGCTGCACTGCCGCTGGGTGCCGGCGCGGTGCTGGCACTGGGAGCGGGAGATGCGCTGGTACCGGGCTCATCGGATTCATCAGGCGCGGCGGACGCATCGGGCTTTGCAGATGCAGCGGGTGCGGAGGACTCGCCGGGTTTTGCGGACTCGGCGGGCTTGCTGGTCTCGGCGGGCTTAGTGGTCTCAGCAGGCTTGGTGGTCTCAGCAGGCTTGCTGGACTCAGCGGGCTTGCTGGTCTCAGTGGGCTTGCTGGTCTCGGTGGGCTTGGTGGTCTCGGAAGGCTTGGTGGTCTCGGAAGGCTTGGTGGTCTCTGCGGGCTTGGGAGACTCAGCAGGCTTTGTGGACTCACTGGGATTGGCGCTTGCGGACGGTGCAGGAGAGGCCTCAGTGCCGCCCTCCTTCATGCCGCAGATGGCGCAGGAGCCGCTCTGGAAGTCGTGGGGCTCGCTGTGCTTGTATCCGCAGATGGTGCAGAGTCTCCAGTGGCTGGTGTCGTCATGCTGATAGGCACCGCTGTAGGTGTGGGCGGCGGTATCCACGGCGGCGCCGCACTCCTTGCAGACCTTCCAGTGGCTGGTCTCGCTGGTCTTGTACTCGGAGCCGGTGCTGTGGGCGTGGCTCGTCTTGGGGTCAGTGTATGCGGGATCGGCCTCACCGCACTTGGTGCAGACGCCATCCTTGAAGGTGTGGGCCTCTACTTCGGCCTCATAGCCGCAGGTGCACTCTTTCCAGTGGTGCACGCTGTCCTTGTGAATGGTGGTGCCGTAGGTGTGGGTGTGGCTGGGAGCCAGGGCGGCGGTCTCATGGCCCTTTTGGATGATCTCGCCGCAGCCCAGGCAGTACGTGTCTCCGGTGTAGCCGGTGGCGCCCACTTTCGCCTCTCTGTAGTTGCGCACCTCGGTGCCGCCGGCGTGATTGCTGGGGTTCTTCGAACCATAGGCGGCGCCGCAGCCGGAGCAGATCGCGGCAGACTGGCAGGTGGCAGTGCCGCCGGAGTGGTTGGTGGACTGCTTGGCATCGCAGGTGAGGCAGGAGCGGTAGTGGCCGGAGCCGCCGTTCTCCCAGTGGCCCCAGTTGTGTTCGGTGGCAGCGTCCATCACATATCCGCACTCCTCACAGACGGTGGGGGAACCGCATTCCACCGCTGCCGCCGTGTGGGTGCCGCTCTGCTGGGCGGTGCAGCCCGTGTTCAGGCAGTATCTGGTGTGGGCACCGGCGCCATTGCTGGTCCAGGAGCTCCAGTTGTGGCCGCCGCTGCCGGCGCTGGCGCGGTAGCCGCAGACGGAGCAGGTGCCGCTCTTCGTGCAGTCTGTGGTGGACTCGAAGTCATGGTCTCCGGACTCTTTGGCCTGGCAATTGCGGTTTCTGCAGCTGCGCTCATGGCCGTTGCCGATATTGGTCCAGGAACCCCAGTTGTGGTTCTTCTGGCCGTCATTGACCTTGTTGCCGCACACCGTGCAGTATGTGGAATCCGTGCAGTAGGTGCGGGTGCTCTCAAAGTCGGCGCACCGCTCGGTTTTCACGACTTCTTTGCAATCATCGCAGACATACTTATGGTTGAACGCGCCGGCCTTTTGCAGTGTTACATGGGTATGGGGGCATCCAGTCGGCTTAGGCGCCTCAACTGTCGCACCGCATACGCATTTGCCATCGCCATCATCATCGAAATGCTTCTCAGCCGTTATCTGCTTGTAGCCGCAAACGGTGCACTGATAGTCGTGGGTACTGCCGTTGTTGATGTACTTCATGATGTGGGACTGGCCGCTCTCTTTGGCGCCGCAAACGGAACAGACCTTGCCAGGTTTGCAGTCAAAGCTGTCGTCCTCAATCCAGGTGTGCGCTGTTTTTGCGATAGACTTGGTGTACTCATCGCCGCATTCGCAGGTGTAACGATCAAAACCCTCTGCTGAACATGTGGCGTCCTGGTGCTCGGCAAGCTGATAGCTGTGGCCACTGCCCTCTGTGTAGCTGATCACAAAGCCGCAGGTGGAGCAATACTCTTCTTTGCTGGGATGGGCGCTGCAGCCGGAGCTGGTATACTTGGTGACGAGGGAGTGCGTCCCATCTTTGGGAACGCCATTCCGGAAAACAAATGCCCACTCCTCGTTGCAGGTGGCGCATTTTCTGACGCCGATCTCGATGGAGACGTTGCCGCAGAAGTTGGTGACAGTTCTCCATTCCGGGCTGCCCCAGGAGTGTGTGTGATTCTCTATGGTGACGCCGCTGGCGGCATGCACCGGGAAAGCTGCCGCTGGCACCAGGAGAATGCAGCAGAGCAGCAGCGCGATGAGCCTTTTACAGGTTTTCATTGATTTTTTCCTCCTATTTGAGTTGGGGGCGGGACTGTGCCGCCCGTAGTGGTTGGCTTTCCTTGGGGGATGGTTCCACCAGCTGCCGTCAGAGGGAGGAACGCCGTCTCAGCAGGACCATGGCCCCAGCAGAGAAGACTGCCAGAGTGAGCCAGATGGCGATGGTGCCGATCTCCCCGGTGGGCGGAGAATTGTCCGCGGGAGCTTCGGCCAGAGGCACCTCATCGTCCGCAAGGGCGGTGAGGGACTCATACACCAGGGTCACCGTCACGTCTTCTGTGAGGATGCCTTCGGTCTCCCCTTCGGCACCTACGAAGCCGTAGTTGTCCAGGGCGGGTGCGGTCACCTCATAGAGGCTGGCACCCCGCTGCTGGGTGGTCTCCGCCTCCCGGATGACGTTGCCGTCCGTATCCTGGAAGCACACGGTGATGGTGAAGTAGCCAGACAGGCTGGGGTCATCGCTGAGGGGCGGGTCTTCGTCCGGAATGTCGTCATAGGGCGGGTCCACTTCCGGGATCTCTACGCTGGTGGTATCCATGGCGACATACACCATGGTGATGGTTACATCGGCGATTACAATGCCGGAGGGCTCACCCTCCACGCGGTCGAAGGCGTATCCGTCGATGGCGATGGCCGTCACATCATACAGGGAGCCCGCCTCATACGAGGAGACATCCGGCTCGTGGATGGGGGTGCCATCCTGGTCTACGTACTGTACCGTGACGGTGTATGCTGCGCCGCCCTCCGCGGCAAATGCGGGAACGGCCAATAGGAACAAGAGCAGCAGTGTGGTGATACTGGCGATGGTTCGTTTTGCCATGTTGTCGCTCTCCTTTGCTTTTCGGTTGGAAGCGAACGTGGCGGCCGGGCTGCCATAGCATATGCCTTAGGCCCCGTAGCTTTGCGTCCCGGAATTTCTCCCGGTTTGCCGTTTCAGATCACTTGGGGAATGGCTGTGATGGAGCTTCAGGTCGGGCTGGTTTTGGCCATCTCCTCCTCTCTGTGCTGTTTCCAATGGTAGATGGGTGCTGTCGTAGGGTGAATGTGCCTGCGGCCTCGTTCCTCAATCTGGGGCTATTATCGCATAAAAAAGGGCAAGGATTTGCAAAATGTGAAATAGACCGTAATGCCTGCGGAATCGACAGAGCGGATTATCATTGGGACAATATTTCGAATTATTTGGGGATTTTTGGGGCAAGGGAATGCAAAATTCGATAAAAAAGCGGCGAATCGCGCAGGATCCGCCGCCTTTTCGTCATCATTTGGCGACAATTGTTTCAGTTTCTTTGGAGGCCTCCCTCCGCCGCGCCTTACTCGGCGGAGGTGCTGTCCACGAAGGCCACGGAGAACATGGCTACCTCAGCGCGGGTGGCGTTCTCCTTGGGATTCAGTTTGCCGTCCGCATTGGGGACGAAGATGCCGTTGGACACAGCCCACAGCATGGCATCCTTGGCCCAGGACTGTACCTGGTCTGCGTCATCGAAGGCGTCCAGTGCCTCCGCATCATACTCCTGGCTCAGACCCATGATGCCGGCGTAGTTGTACAGGATCACCGCCACTGTCTCGCGGTCTGTGTTGTCTGCCGGCTTGAAGGTGCCGTCTCCGGAGCCCGCCACGAGGCCGATGTCGCTGGCCCAGTTCACGGCGTGCGAATACCACTGGCCCTGCTCCACATCGGAGAAGGAACTTTCGGCCTCGGTCTCAGGCTTGTCGGCCATGTTGTACATCAGGGCTGCCAGCTGGCCGCGGGTGAAGGTGCCCTCCGGGTTGAACTTGCCGTTGCCCACGCCGCTCATGAGGCCATAGGAGGTGGCCTTCTGGACGGACTCAAAGTACACCACGTTGGTGTCCAGATCTACGTAGTACGGCTCATCGGGATCTGGCTCGGTGGGATCCTTGGGGTCTGGATCGGTGGGATCGGTCTTGCCGGGGTCTGAGGGCTCGGGATCGGTGGGTTCCGTGGATGCATCGGGATCGGGGTCTTTGGACTCTTCGGGATCCTTGGACTCTTCGGGATCCTTGGACTCTTCGGGATCCTTGGACTCCTCGGGGTCCTTGGATTCGCTGGGATCCTTGGACTCCTCGGGGTCCTTGGATTCAGTGGGATCGGGAGTCTTGGACTCCTCAGGATCCTTGGACTCGCCGGGCTCGGGAGTCTTGGATGTCTCGGGGTCTGTGGACTCGCTGGGCGCAGGGGTCTTGGATGTCTCGGGATCCTTGGACTCGCTGGGTGCAGGAGTCTTGGACGCCTCGGGGTCTGTGGTCTCGCTGGGTGCAGGGGTCTTGGACGCCTCAGGATCTGTGGACGTTTCCGGATCGGGAGAGGTGCTGGGATCCGGCTCCTCCGGCCACTCCGGATACTCCGGGGCGAACTCGGGATCCATCATCTTGCAGTCCGCGCAGATGTGGGTCTCTGGATCGTAGTTGTGCTCACCGAACTTGGATTCCCCGCAGACGCAGTTGAACCAGTGGCCGGTTTCGTTGTAGGAGATGCTGTAGGTGTACTCATGGGCGGCGGTGTCCACGATGGCGCCGCAGTCCTTGCAGACGCGCCAGTGTTTGTCTGCGTTGTGCTCCCACTGGTTGTTGGTCTTGAAGGTGTGCTTGTGGTCTGCCTTGGGGGCGCGATAGCTGGGATCGGGTGCGTGGCAGACGGTGCAGACGCCGTCCTTGAAGGTGTGCTCGGCGGACTCGCTCTTCTCGCCGCAGGCGCACTCTTTCCAGTGGCGGACGCTGTCGTACTGATAGTCGGAGCCGTAGCTGTGGGTGTGAGCCTTCTCCAGGGCGGGGATCTCCTCGCCCTCTTTGATCACAGCGCCGCAGCCGAGACACACGGTGTCTCCGGTGTAACCGGCCACGCCTTCGGCGGCGGGCTTGGCGCCCTGAATCTCGGTGCCGCCGGCGTGGTTGTTGGGATCCTTGGAGCCGTAGTAGGCGCCGCAATCAGAGCACTGGGCGGGGCTGTTGCAGGTGGCAGTGCCGCCGGTGTGGATGGCGCCCTGTTTGGCGGAGCAGCCTTCATCCAGGCAGCTTCTGCTGTGGCCGCCGGCGGCGTTGGCCGTCCAGGCGCCCCAGTGGTGTCCGGAGAGGGCCTCTTCGATGACGGCGCCGCAGTCCTCGCAGACGGTGGCCACGGTGCGGTCATCGTTGGGGGCCGGGTTGTGAGCCTCGCTCTCCCGGGCACTGCAGCCGCCGTTCATGCAGTAGCGGTAGTGGGTGCCGGAGCCGGTGTTGATCCAGGAGCTCCAGTTGTGCTCGGTGTGCAGGGCCGGGCCGTTCTCCATGCCGCAGATGGAGCAGGACACGGGGTCTGTGCAGTTGATGGTGGGCAGGTACTCATGGTTGCCGGTCTCCACCACGGTGCAGCCAGGGTTGGTGCAGTGCCGGGTGTGGGTGTCTCCGGTGGTCTCCCACGCGCTCCAGTTGTGCTCCCAGTATGCCTCTGCGTGGACATTGCCGCAAATGCAGTACCAGGGGAGCAGGCAGCTGCCCCGCTCCTGGAGGTCTGTGGACAGCGTGCAGTCTACGTTGCGGGTCAGGCCGCACTTGGTGCAGATCTCCTCGTGGGTGAACCAGCCCTTGAGGCCATTCGGGTTGTACTCCCAGGTGTGGTCGCAGTCGCTGTACAGCGTGCGGCCGCAGATTTTGCATACAGCATCGTCTGAGTGATATCCCCGCTGCAGTTCGGCGCCGCAGTAGATGCAGCCCTTCCAATGGTATGTGCCATCGGACTGCCAGCTGCCGGCCTCGTGGCCGCCGGCGTGCTGAGGACAGATGTCTTCTTCTTCTGCCGCTGCGCTGACCGCCGGGCAGGCCGGGGCACAGAGCAATAGGGCACTCAGCAGAAGGGCCATGATTCGGCCAAACTTCTTGGTTGCCATTTGTTTTTCCCCCTTTAAAATTTGAGACGGGACAGAACAGAGGTTCTGTCCGCTGGTAGACGGACTTTCACAGATACAAGGATAGCATATTTGGGGCGCTGCGTCAAGAAGAGTTCGCGGAGCAGACAAACTTCTCACTGATTTGACAATTTTCCAACAATAATGGGAATATCCTGAGGCAAACTGTATATTCCTTCCAGCTATATCATCGACCCTGCGTGGCCGGCGTATCTGCAAAAATCGGTACATTCTACGGGCGTTTGGGCCAGCGGATTCCTGGATGGGCGGCGGAAGAAATATTTGAAAATGAATTTCCAGGTGTTCCCTTTAATAAAGTATAGATTTTTAACAGGTCGAAGGGGACGGCGTCAGGAGGAAAAGAACTGGAAAAAGGACGGTATGAAACCTTGAAATCGGGCAAGAAATCGTGGAAAATGCAGTTGAAACCGCCCCCGCGCTGTGCTATACTGAGTGGGCGCAGGAGAGGTCCCGCCTGACAAAAACCTATACTTTTTTAATCCCACAAACTGCCAAACGTTTGGCGGTTTTTTCTTTTGCTTGAGCATTAAGATTTGCATGCAAGCGAAAACGGCATCTGATGCCGTTTTGTCTGGTATCCCTCAGCGCAGAAGGGCATTTTCACGGATGCCGCAACTTGAGAGCGGAGAGGTCCGCCATTTGTTCAGACGGCGGGGTTCCAACCGGGGGATAAGATTATCTGGGTGGTAAAAACCTCCCCTGGGGGGAGGTTTTTGTCAGTCGGGGCGCCGCTGTTCAGCCTATGCGGGGGGGGAACTGGCCTGGTTCGTTGCACGGACAATAGTTATGAAAGAATGGCTGGAGAGATTCCGATAGTCATATGGCTGGTCTCTCATGGGAATGCCAGCTGCGGCGTGGGAAAGGCGGATTGTTGAAAGAGGCTGCGCAAGATATCGAAAAAGATCTGAGGTGTACTGCGTTGCGTAGAGTCTGCTCTCAGAACATGCTATCCTGTATACAAGCGCTTCTCCGCCAGGCCTCAGCAGTACCCTGCACATAGGTTGGGAGGCTATTCGCGAAGAGCGATCTGGGCAACCGGTTTCCGCTCTTCATTAGCCCTTGTGCGCCCTGCTGCTAGAAACAGAGCGGTGCTCTCTTCCAATTTCCCTCAATACCCTCCCGGACTTTCCCTTGCCAACTGCACTGTATCAGGCTAAAATATGCGGTATGAACTTGCACGAACCGAAAGGATCCCCTCTATGAAAAACTCTCCTACCAAGGGCCGCTCCCCTTCTAAGGTCCACTCCCCTACCAAGGGCCACTCCCCTTCTAAAGGCCGCTCCCCTTCCAAAGGCCGCTCCCCTTCCAAGAGTAACCCGCTCTCCAATCCCCAGTGCGCCTGGCTGGAGCAGTATGAGACCGTGATTGCGGTCTGCCTGCTTCTCCTGGCGGCTTTCCTCCGGCTGGCCGCTCTCTCAGGTCTCCCCGCCAGCTTGAACCAGGACGAGGCCTCCTCCGGCTATGAGGCCTGGGCCATCCTCCACTACGGCATGGACCGGTGCGGCGTGGAAAACCCGGTGCTGCTCACCTCCTGGGGCAGCGGGCAGAACATCCTGTACTCCTGGCTGGACATGCCCTTCATCGCCGTCCTGGGCCTGAATCTTCTCTCCCTCCGCCTCCCCGCAGCCCTCCTGGGTGTAGCTGCCGTGGCGGTGTTCTGGCGGCTGGCCCGGTTCTGTCGTGGTGTCCCCTGCGGTCTCACCGCACTGCTTCTCATCACCGTGAACCCCTGGCACATCATGGCCTGCCGCTGGGCTTTGGAGAGCAACATCATGCCCTTCTTCCTCCTGGCCGGCGTCTTCTGTACCGCAAAGGCCCTGCACACAAAGCCGGCTTGGCTGATCGGGTCCGGCGTCTGCTTCGCCCTCTGCCTCTACGCGTACGGCACCTCGTTCTTCTTCCTGCTGCTATTTCTGCCCCTGGTGCTCCTCCGGCAGCCCCGGCTCTTCCGGGAGAAATGGTTCTGGGGCGCCGCAGCTCTCTTTGTGTTCCTGGCCCTGCCCATCACACTGTGTCAGTACATCAACCAGACCGGCGGGGAGAGCATGCGCTTTCTGGGCTTCACCCTGCCCGCCCTCACCGCACCCCGTCAGGCGGCGGTAAGCGTACTGGGCACCGGGATGGAGGGGCTCAAAGACAATCTGAAAAGCCTGGCCAACCTCCTCATCACCCAGTCTGATGGGCTCCGTTACAACGCCATCCCCGGGTATGGCCTCTTCTACTTCTTCGGCCTCCCCCTCACCATCATTGGCGTCTGCACCAGCCTCCACAGCAAAAACCTGAGAGAACAGGCCATCCGTCTGGCCCTGCTCGCCGGTGGGATTGCAGCCTGCCTTATCACCGTGAACGTGAACCGGGTGAACATGCTGTGGCTGCCCATGCTGTACTTCCAGGCGGTGGCCCTGGACTGGGGCATTCGGGTTCTCCCCAAGATCGCCAAGGCAATTCCCGTTCTGGTGCTTGCGGTCTGCTTCGTCCTCTTTGCCGCGGAGTACACCAAGGGCCTGCAGGAGACCTCCAACCTGGACGGCCTGCAGGAGTCCCTCTCCTGGGCGGAGGAGCACGCAGACGGGCCAGTGTATGTCACGGACAAGATCCCGGCCCCATATATGCTGGTGCTGTTCCTGGAGCAGACGCCCCCGGAGGAGTTTGTCTCTACTGCTGTCTACGACAACCCCTCCAGCGCCTTCCGCAACGTGGTCTCGTACGGCAACTGGCGCTTTACCGGCGCCCAGTCTGAGGCCCGGCTCTATGTGGTGACCCGGTATGAGGCCGCCAGCACCTTTGCAGACTGTGCGCAGGAGGCCGCCTTCGGAAAGTACGTGGTCTGCCGCCCGCCGGATCCACAGCCGGCTTTCTGATCTCCCCCAAGAGACGATGAGGAGGAGAGTTCTTGCCAAGCAATCGAACTGTTTTGAGCCTCTTCTCCTCTGCCGGGATCGGCGAATTGGGTGTGGAAGCCGCAGGGCTGTCTATCCTGGTGAACAACGAGCTGGTTCCAAACCGCTGTGCGATCTATCAAGAGAACCACCTCAAAACCCACACCATCTGCGGGGACATCTGGGAGAAGGAGGACGAGATCCTGTCCGCCTGGAGGGAGCGGTCTGCTGAGAACCCGTTTCTGGTCTATACCACGCCGCCCTGTCAGGGAATGTCCTCTAACGGCGCGGGAAAACTGCTCTCCGAGATCCGCCAGGGGAACCGCCATCCGGAGGACCCGAGAAACCGGCTGATTCTCCCAACCATGCACATCGTGAAGGCCCTCCGCCCGGTCTGGCTGCTGTTGGAGAACGTGCCCACCATGGGCAACACCGTGATCCGAGACAAGGACGGCATTCCCATCCGCATCCTGGACTACATCCAGCGGGAACTGGGAGACGAATACTGCGGGGCCGCCTCTGTGGTGAACTGCGCGGACTACGGCATTCCCCAGACGCGCAGGAGACTGATCACTCTCTTCACCAGGAGCGAGCGCGGGAGGACGTACTGGAACACCCACGGCACCTTCTTGCCGCCGATCACCCATTCTGAGGTGCCCACCGCATCCACGAAGAAGTGGGTCTCCCTGCGGGATTCCATCGGAGATCTTCCCCCGCTGGACGCGAGGAAGGGCAGGAATGCACGGCGAGATGTTCACCCCTGGCACTTCGTCCCTGTTATGAGAGATGAGAAGTACTGGTGGATGGAACACACACCGGAGGGCTGCACGGCGTACAACAACCAGTGGGTGAACCCCAAGTGCGGTTTTCAGGGGAACCGGCTGCACGGGAGCCAAGTTGAGCGCGGCCACCACACGGCGAATCGGGACACGCCGATCTACTGCGAGCGGTGCGGGTCCCTGCTGCCCCGCCCCACCCTTGTGGACAAGGCAACCGGCGAGCGCAGGCTGCTGAACGGCTACGACACCGCTTATCGCCGGATGGAGTGGGACGTCCCCGCCCCCACCCTGACGCAGAACCTCCTGTTCGAGTCGTCAGACAAGAAAGTGCACCCGGAGCAGACCCGGGTACTGTCCCTCTATGAGGCCCTGATCCTGCAGACCATCACGGAGTACAGTTTCTCCCTCACCATCCAGGGAAAGTACATCTCCAAGAACCTCTGTGCTGAGATCATCGGCGAGAGCGTCCCGCCAAGGTTGATCGAGATGATCTGCCGGCATATCGTCTCGATCTCGAACGATGCGTAAACGTGGCCTTTGGCGTACGATCCACTGAGAGACGGGAGAACCGGGCAAACACCGCTAAAACCATTGGATAAGCAAAAGGAGCTGAACACGATGCCGCACACAATTCAGACCCGTGATTGGAAGGACACAACGGCAACCACCCAACACGGCTATGAGGAGAAAAGGTTCCTGGCCACAGCCTATTCCAAGTTGGCCGAGGCGGATGCCGAGATCAGGGACGGAAAAGTATCAGATGCCCGCGAGGGACTCAGGGATCTGCGCAAGAAATATGGCCTGTCCACTCCTGAGAAACGATCCCCTTCAACGCGCCCTTGACGCCGCAACACGCGATATCACGGTGTCATAGGAGAACATGCAGGATGCGGCCGGTCCTGCAGGCAAGCGCAGCGTCCCTGGACAGATTCTGTCCAGGGGCGCTGCTTGCGCTCTTTGGTTGTTCCGGTCCCATCATCCATCAGAGATCGCACATCGCTGCTTCGAACAGCGCTTCGATCTCATCATCGCAGTCATCGAGGTCATGCCCATCCGCAACAAATTGCAGGCCTCTCATGCTGCCGATCCTGCGCACAGGCGTCGGGACTTCCGGCTCAGAGAGAGTCTTTGTAGATTGCAGTACAGACATACGCAGCACCTCCAGCTGTCAGGCGGAATAGAAGTGCTCCCCCGCCGCCAGTGCCGCCTGAAACGCCGCGGCCTCTGCCTTGGCGGCGGCCAGCTTCTCCCAGCTGTTCCGGTACTCGTGGGGGTACTTCGGGTTGGTGATCCGCTTGATGTACCCCGTGGCCGGGTCCACCAGCTTGGTTACACCGCCGGCGCCGAGAGACAATACCGTCTGCAGCTCCTCCATCATCACGATGTTGTATGCGCAGAGGGTGCCCGGTTTGCACCAGCCCACGTTCTCAAAGGAGCCGGACATGTACTTCTGGCGGTAGAGGTAATACGGACGGTACCCGGCGGAAGACAGGGCATCGGAGGCCAGACGCAGCATCTCGGACACCGTCTCCGGGGTACAGAGGGCATCCGGGTTCTCGGAGAGCCGGGAGCCCTTTTTCAGCGCCAGGGTGTGCACTGTGATGTTGGCGGGGTCCATGGCCAATACCTGCTCCAGGCTGCGGGCAAATCCCTCTGAGGTATCTGTGGGCAGGCCGGCGATGAGGTCCATGTTCACCATACCACCGAAGTGTTCCCTGGCCAATGCCATGGCCTCCGTGATCTGCTCTGCGGTGTGAGCTCTCCCCATGGCCTGCAGTACAGAGTTCTCCATGGTCTGGGGGTTGATGGAGATCCGCTGGACCCCCAGTTCTCTCAGCACCTCCAGCTTTTCCCGGGTAATGGTGTCCGGCCGCCCGGCCTCCACCGTGATCTCCCGGCAGCGGTCCATGGGCAGGCACATCCGGACCGTCTCCAACACCCGGCGGAGCTGTTCGGCAGACAGTGTGGTGGGGGTACCGCCGCCCATATAGGCCGTCTCGATAAAGAGATCCCTGCTCTTCATCTGTTCCCCCGCCTCCCGGATCTCCCGGCAGAGCAGCTCCGTATAGGGCTCCACCATGGCGAGGGCGCCCTTCACATCGGCGGAGATGAAGGAGCAGTATGCGCACCTACTGGGGCAGAACGGGATCCCGATATAGAGAGACAGCCCGTTGGGTGAGAGGGTATTGCGGAGCTGCACTGAGGCCTCCGCACACTCTGCCGCCAGCGCTGCCCGGGAGGGTTCCACATGATACACCTCCCGCAGCCAGGCGGCAGCCCCATCCCGGCCGTTCTCCATGTGCTTGGCGGTGAGTTTCGCCGGTCGGACGCCGGTGAGAGCACCCCAGGGCGGCTCATGTCCCAGGGCGGTGGTGCAGGCCTGATACATGGCGAGCCGGAGGATGCGCTGCAGGACCCTGTCGTCCTGAAGGCCGCCGGTGAGCTCAGACTGGCTGGCTGAAGAGGTGCCTGTATACTGGCCACCGTTCCACCAGAGGACGGCTTCCGCTATGGGACCGCTCTCCCCCTGCCGGATGATGGTCTGCAGGGCACCATCGGTACCGTCCGGCTCTCCCTCGGGGTACAACGCCTTCTCCCCAGGAAACAGGGTGAACAGCATCTCCTGCACCGCATACTGATATGTGTGCCCCTGAAGGTATAGTCTCATCCCTGCATCGCCCGCTTGAGGTATGGATTCCGGTGCCGCTCCTGTTCCAGGGTAGAGCTGGACTCGTGGCCGGGCAGCACCTGGTAGTCTCCCGGCAGGTTCCCCAGACGGGCCAGAGAGGCTACCATCTGGGCGTCATCGCCGCCAGGAAGGTCTGTACGCCCCATAGAACCCCGGAAAAGGGTGTCTCCGGTGAAGAGGACGTCCTCTGTCATCAGGACGCAGGATCCCCTCGTGTGCCCGGGTGTGTGCAGCACGGTGAGAGTTACCCCGCCCACGGTGAGGGTATCCCCCTCTTCAAAGGTGCGGATGTTGCCCATGCTGCTCACCGTGGGGAAGGTCTCCCCGAACATATAGGTCTCCTGCTCCGGGGTAACCTCCAGGCTGTGGCAGTACACCGGCAGATCCGGCCACACACTGCGGAGGCCGGGGATGCCGAGGATGTGGTCGAAATGGGCGTGGGTGAGCACAACAGCCTCCGGCTCCAGGCCCAGTTCCTTCACCTTGTATGCCACCCGAAGCCCGTCGTCCCCGGGATCAATGATGCCGCAGCGGGTGCTGTCCTCCCCGTGGAAGATGTAGCAGTTGGTGCCGATCATGCCCAGCTGCATGGAGTATATTTTCATGGCTGAAACACTCCTCATTGGTTTGATTTGCGGGGAACTCCCCGCCCTTATGTTCTGGAATGGTATTAGTCTGTAATAGCGTTGATAAGCTCCAACCCTAGCCCCAGACTGCCTAGGGATAGTCCGTGGTCAGCGTACCCTGGTCCATCCGCTTCTTGTCCTTCCCATCGGCAATGATGTTATTGTTGGTGTTCGGCAATACGGTGAGCAGCAGTACTGCATCCTCCACATCTGAAAGGCGCAGATCCATACTGATACCAGAATCAGGGCATCCATGTCAGAAGAGGCAGCATCTCCAGCAACAGAACTACCGGCAGTTTCTCTGGGCCTGATCTCCACTGTTCTGGTGCATCAATCCTCACACGGCGACCAGCAGCGTGGCGGTGCAGAGGCAGGTCTTCTGGGCATCTCCCTTCAGCCAGGATAAGGTGACGTCCTCCTAGACCTCTGGGAAGTACTCTTTGCACTGTAGCTGTATGAGGCGCTGCAGTGTGATCAGCAAAACCCAGACAGTGAGTCCCTGCCACATACCAACACTTCCGGGCACTGCAATTTGAGCTATCATAACACGTTTTGCAGTGCAACGCAAAGGAAAATGCAAATCTCCAAAAACCGGCGCACCGCGGGATAGCGAAAAGAGCGGTAGACCGGACACCCAAAAGGGGGTCGGCCTGCCGCTCTCAATCGTCTTGCCTTGCCCATCATGAGACAGTGATGATGTGCCCTGATTCCGGAGAGGTACCTGGCAGACTTCCACCCCTCCAGAAAAGAGTGCCTGGGGGTTGGGCTTCAGAGGTCGCCAAACGCCTGCGCCAGGTCTATCACACAGCCCGGCAGGACCGATACTGGCACCTTATCTTCCTCCCGGTATATGCGGATGACGTTGTATCTGTCGTCTTCGCGCACACAGATGCGGACTTGTCTCAGCTCCGGGTACACCATCCAGTACTCCCGGACGCCCGCCTTCTCATAGAGAGCAAACTTTCGGACCTCATCATTCTCTCGATTGGACGGGGAGAGAATCTCAATTACGAAATCTGGTACACCTTTGCAGCTCTTTTCATCCAGCTTTCCCGGATCGCAGACAACCAAGATGTCCGGATTGACCATTCTCTTGTATTCAGCAGGGACATCCTCTCTGCCGTAGAAGAGGGACACCGGAAAATCTGGGCCAAGCAAACGGCACGTCTTGCCCATCAGGAAAGTACCAAGCATTACAACCAGATTAGAACGGATCCTGTTATGCGAATACGATGCATTTTTTACGGGGACGAGAATTCCATCTTGCAGTTCATACCGTTCCTCTTCCGAAGTGGAAAGATCTTCGAAAGCATACAGCCTATCTTCCAAAGTATTCGACATTTTATTCCCTCCTATCATTGCAGTTACTCTAGGACTTATGACTTAAGCCATTCATATTATAAACAAACAGCGTCCATTTTGCAAGTCCCATTTTGCACTATTTTACTTCGAATTAACCCGCTTGTCTGCCGTGTGAAGGGCAAGGATCTGGTGAACCTGGGACAGCGGGCTCCGTACTGCCTCCTGGTGGTTTAGCCCCGGGCCCATAGGGTACCCCCTGGCGGCATCAGGTGTAGCCCCTGGGGTCCCGCGGGGCTAGGGGTAGAGCTTATCAACACCGTTTCAGACGAACACATCTAGGATAGGGCATCGGGGAAAACCTGTCAACGGGAAAATTGGGGTTGGGCGGTTCGTATAGGTGAAACGTTTCGTTTGTTTGGCCCCCACGCGGATTTTGCAGCATCCCTATCCCCGGGGCTCTGGCTCCGCGATGATCACTTTCACCTAGGACAGCAGTTCTTCGATTGGAACCCCCTCACGCCCCTGATCCCGCTCTATTCTTGCCCGGAGCAGATCGGCGTACACTGCCACAGGAACAGGTTGATGGTCCCATTCAAGGTCATGCCCAGTTGGGAGAAGACCTGCTCGGCCTGTTCTCTCAATTCCGCGTCCATGCGGATGCTTACGTTGATACTCGCCATGGGATCAGCCTCATTATGGGGCTGTCTGTGTGCATTGTCAATACACTTGCAGTTCTGGGACAAGGCAAGAGCGCACCAGGAATCTCCCGGTGCGCTCTTGCCTTGTCTCATTTGGTCTTTCCGGTACTGGCTCATGCAAACCCGTGGTACGCGTGTCTCCACTTCCCGCCGCGGCTGCGAACCAGTGTCCACTGCCCCCCTCGTAGGTAGAATTCAGCTCCAGAGAGCCGTCTCCGCCAGACAATCCACATTGAAATTGGAGCAGATTATGATCGCCTCATCCGCCCCACAGTCCGCCGCCCGCCTGCTGCACTCGTCTGATAAGTCATCTCCCGGGCAGTACAGGGTCGTGAGGGTACAGCCCTCAAACTCCCGGGCAAAGCATCCCTCAACTACTTTGATCGCCGAAGCGATCTCAGCATCCGTGTGAATTACCCCGCCTGACGGACAGAAGGGCACCGTCCTTTCAGACGGGGCTTCTTAAGCCGTCACTTGGGATTCAGAGCTATTCACAAAGCTCTATCCTAAAAGGATTACTTGCACTTTTGAGCTCTCCTGGCGGAGCGCTTGGCAACAGCCATGCTAGGCTCTCTGGGGGAGGCAAGTTGTATGGCATTCAAGATCTTGCGGTTCTCATAGTCTGGATGCCGAACGATGGTTGGATCGGTCAGTTTCACACTCTCTACGGTGAACAGTTCAGGAAAAGCCTTCCGTCCAATGTTGGCGCTGCCGTTTACATCGGAATTGATGATGGTACCATTCTTGGTTTTGTACAGACCACGGTACTCAGAGCTTCCGCTTCCATCCTTCTTCAGCGTCTTTTTGTGCCCATGGTACATCGTAGGACCGCGCTTACCGGAGAACTTGGGAATATCCTTATCACCATAGGTCGGGATAGGATCTCCGTCTAGGAAAGAGGCTTTGGAGGTATAGCTCTCCTCCCGCTCAATGACGCGGATCCCCTGGCGTTCCGCCAGATATGTAATGGTATGGATCAGCTGATCAAACGGGATCTGTACAAATTCCTGGTTGTTCTTCTTCCCGGTGTTGGCTTCCTGCTTCCAGCCATCATTGTGACCAATCACAAGAGTATCGATCTGATGCTCCTGGCAGGTCGTAACGACCAGCTTTCCGGTCTTCCGCATGAAGTCCGTCATTTGGTTCTTCCGTTTGATGCAGAGCTTGTCCGACTCTGGAGTCGGTACAAACTTCTTGTTTGTGCCCTTGGTCTGTTCGCTCTTGATCTTCGCCATCTTCTTGTTGTACAGCTGATTTTGGCTCTTGATTACACCGCCCTTAACAATGAGAGGACCAGCCCCGACATTGTTTGTCATAGTTACGATGTTTTCAACGCCAATATCAATGGCGCAGATCCGTTCCGGCTTTTCAGAAACAGGAGCAACGATATCGCTGGCAGAGTCGAAGGTGAAAGACATGATAAAGATGTTGTGATAGGGCTTAATAGTCACCTGCTTCAGCTTCAGACCTTCCGGCAATGTTCCAAGTTCACAACGCAAATTGGTCTTGGGCAGTTTGGCATAGCTGGTGCCATCATCATTCTTGTAGATTACGCAATCCTGGTTTGTGAAGGTTGCAGTATGTTCTCCGCCCTTTTTAAGATAGTGCGGCAGTTTAGGACGACCATTGAACTTTCCAGGTTCTTTTTTGTATTCTCGTTGAGAAGCGTAAAAGCCTTTCATGGTACGGACTACTTCCTTGATTGCCTGCTGTGCTGCTTGCCTAGGGAACCCTGTTGCAATGTAATCGGGATTCCGGCTATACAGCATGAGCTCGTTGAGGAAATTGTAATTGAGGAAGAAGTTATCTGCTGTGGGCATCTTGTATTTAGGATTCATGTTCGGAAGAGTATTCCGAATTTCATCCATGATTTCCTTCTCGTTTTCAGACCATTGGCTAGGATCTTTCTTAACTGCTGTCATGACCTGCCTAGTGCGGAATAGGGTAGCGTTGTACATATTGTTTGCATACTGGGTCTGCTGCAGGCAATAATTTCGCAGTGGGGATTTCACGTCGATTTGCTGGTTATAAACGTAGTAAGACATGTCTCCACCTCCTTCCTGATACATACTGTATTATACGCCTTTTCTCGCAAATTATCAACAGGCAAAACGGCTTACCTTCTGATAAAAGATACTTTTCCGGGTAAAACCACAAAAAATAAGATTGGAGGGAAACACATACGAAGAAAACAAGTAACGGGTACTACGTAAACAGCCATAGCTGTTTTCTATTGCAATATCATTTGGTATTGGTCACAAAATACAGACACAGTGTTATTGTTGGTAATTTCAAAGAAACACTAATCTGCTATACGCGGTTGTTCTTTCGGGAACACGATATTACTCTTTGTGAGCTAAACTCAGACAAGGACCACATTCATATTTTATTTGAAGCTCGACCAAATATCAATCTTGCTCATTTTATAGGGCAGTACAAGTCATGTTCGTCTCGATACATCCGCAAGCTCTTTAGTAGACAACTTGCTCCGTACTATTGGAAGCCATACTTCTGGAGTGACGCCTATTTTCTAGTGACGGTGAATGAGCGATCAAATGAATTAGTCACGCAGTACATCAAAAATCAAGGGAAATGAGGGGCGCATTCACCCCCGCCTGACGCAAAGGGCGCCTTCAGACGGGGTACTCTGCGCTCCCGGATAGATTTCAGACGGCTTCCAGTCTAAAACATCCACATCATCTACGTTTCCTCCGCATGCGGAAAGGAAGAGCAGCAATACACACGCAAGCAAAATAGAAGTCTTCTTCATCACACTTCTCCTCGTCGCTGTTGATATCCTCTCATTGGCCCTTCAGATACTGGATATACTCCTCCAGGCACATACCCATGGACTTGATCTCCCGGGCGGCCTCCAGGCCCACAAAGCGGTAGTGCCAGGGCTCGTTGTCTATGCCGGTGAGCTCCACCTTGTCCGGGGGATACCGCTGGATAAAGCCGTACTCCGCCGCATGTTCGGCGAGCCAGCTGTACACCTGGTCCCCCGTTGACATGGCGGTGTCCGGGTTGATGTCCACCGCCAGCCCCAGCTGATGTTCGCTGGTGCCGGGGATGGCCACCCACTTCTCCGCCTCGGCCTTGGCATCCCGATAGGACATACCAGACTTGCGGTACTCCTCGATCCGCTGCCGCATCAGATCCCGCTGCACCGCATCGGAGCGCCAGCCGTCCCGGACCACCGGCCACACGTTCTCCGCCCGCATGGCATCGAACATGGACTGCAGGGCCGGGTAGATCCGCCGGTCCACCTGGGCGCCGTTGCTGAGCTCCATGAGCGCCGGCTCCCAGTCCTCGGGGAGGCTGTTGTCCCGGTTCACCAACACCAGCTCCCAGCCGTACGCCATGTCCGCCGGCGGGACCCGGTCCCGGGTCCCGCCGGACAGCACCAGGCCTGCCAGCAGCACCATGAAAGCCGCCGCCCAGAGCAGGACCACGCTGATCTCTTTTTTCCTGCGGGGTAGGACCTGCATCTCCGGCAGGTCTCCCCTGTCCACTTCAGCTGTCAATCGTCTGATAGCACCTCGTTAATCAATTCGTCCAGCACGGCATGGGTGGCCGTGGCGGTGATGGGGATCCTCACATATAGGCTGTGCTCGTAGTCCCCCATCCCCACCGTCTGGGAGTCGTACACCGCGCCAATGCCATAGTGATTGGTGTTGGGATACTGGTTCTGCTCGGCCTCATAGGCTTGCTTGTCGTACTGGAAATAGATCTGCAGTTCCCTTCCGTACTGAAGAGGCCTGGTCTCACTCTCAGACTCCTCCACGTCACGCACCTCTTGCTGGTAGAAGCGGCCACTGTCAAAATCGTCCCGAATGGCCTGGACGATCCGATCTGCGTCCTCGCCCTCGAAGATGATGCTGTCGTGGTCAGTGAAGTAGTCCGCCTCAATCTGGACCGCCGTGTCGTCCACCCCGTCATCCACGTTTGCGTAATCGTATTTCGCGTAGTAGTTGTTGTAGTACTCGATGTAGCGCACGGTGTTCTCGTCCAGCTCCGCCAGCTCCAGCAGATACCACATGAAGTCCCTATCTGAGAGCATCCGCTGCAGCGCATAGGCCCCGGTGCCCTCCTGGTTCTTCTCTGTGGGATCCACATGGAAAAAGTAGCGGCGCTCGAAGGTGGAGCCGTTCTTCAGCTTGTATTGTATCTTCATGCTGGTGTTGTTCGGCTTATCCTTTTCGTCCTCCATGGGGCGGTCCCGCTGTTCCACGGCGGCCTCATGCAGGGTGATGAAGTCCTGAATCCGGTCCGGATCTGTCACGGTGAGGGAGTGGTAGGTGTCCAGGTCCGCGGGATAGCAGTAGAACACCGGCAGGTAGATAGATTCCACCTCGTTGGCGTTGGGGATCCGGGTCTCAAAGCCGGTGAGGTCGAAGGCGATCACGACATACAGCAGGACAAATACCCCTGCCACCGCCGCGGCGCCCTTCCACTTGCGGAGCACCTTGAAGGACTTATCCAGGATCATCTGGGCCACAAAGGACCCAAACACGCCCCAGAGGATGGTGCAGACCATCCAGCTCACCGTGTCGCCGTCCAGAATCATGTTCGTGACGTACCCGAAAAACAGGCCGGCACAGATGGCCACGCTGTACCGGAACACCGGCTTCATGGGGTTCACCGCCACCACGTCCTCGGCGCTCTCCAGCCGGCGCCTCCGGAAGAGGAGCAGCGCCCCAACTGTGAGCACCACGGCCACGATGCTGTAGAGCAGCAGTGCGAAACCACCGTTCAGCACAGGCTCGATCTCCGTGGGTATATGGTTCACCACGGTGTAGCCGATCCGAAGCCGCACATTGTACAGGACCTGGATCGGGGTGAGCAGCTCCACCGCATTCTGGACGGCATCGCCCATGTTGGAGTAGCCGTAGTAGAAGGTGCGGAAGATGTCATCCAGCAGCATATAGAGGGCGAAGACAAGGATGTTGAAGATCCCGTAGTACGCCGGCATCGCCAGGATGTGCCCGGCGAACATACCGCAGAAGATGGCAAAGGAGTAGAAGAAGAGGTACTTGCCCACGCAGACCAGCAGCCACAGCCCCACAGGAGCCAGGGTGCCGATGCCGATAGCTGCCCCGATAATGAGCATGACCAGGGAGACCAACACGGCCGGCAGCACCCCGAAGCAGAGGCCCGCCAGATAGTATGTGCAGAAAAGTCCCTCTCTACGCACGGGAAGGCTGCCCAAGAAGTTGGCGGAGCGGGTCTTATAGAGGGGGCTCAGCACCGCCATGGCGGCGATCACGGCGTACCCGATCACCATCACGTCCATCGAGGAGTACGTCTCCAGCACATCCAGGAAGTCTGCCCGGATCAGCGCTGTGCCATACCGCTGGTCCATGAGGACGCTCAGGGGCATCATCAGCAGCCAGACCAGGAGCCAGGACGCCCAGATGGGCCAGAACCGGACCACGGTCTTGCAGAACACCGTCTTATAGCTGGATATCCCGGACCGCATAGTCCTCACCTCCCATCTCGTAGATGAAGATCTCCTCCAGAGTGAGGGGCAGTGCCTCCTGGAAGATGGGGTTGTACACCGAAAACCGCTTCTGCACCTCGTCCACGGTGCCCCGGACGATATAGGTGAAGATCCGGCCCACGTTAGAGGTGTGGAGAATCTTCCCGTCCTGGGGCAGTTCCGGGGGCTCCGGGGTCTGGAAGCAGATCTGCAGTTTCACAATGCCGCCCTGCAACTCGGTGAGAGACCGCTCCAGGGCCACCTTGCCGTGAGACAGGAGGCCGACGTGGTCGCAGACATCCTCCAGCTCCCGGAGGTTGTGGGAGGAGACCACCACCGTGGTGCCCCGCTCCGCCACGTCCCCCACCAGGAGAGACCAGACCTGCCGGCGCATCACCGGATCCAGGCCGTCCACCGGCTCGTCCAAAAGAAGGTAGTCCGGCCGGCAGCTCAGGGCGATCCAGAAGGCGGACTGCTTCTGCATGCCTTTGGAGAGCCGGCGGATGGGCCGTCTCTCGTTCACCTCCGGGAAGGCCTCTTTCAGTTTCCGATACCGGTCCATGTCGAAAGAGGGATAGATGCCGCGGTAGAACTTCATCATGTCCCGCGTGGACGCCGAGCCAAAGTAGTAGAGCTCATCCGGGATCACGAACATCCGGCTCTTCACCGCCGGGTTCTCCCAGATCGGCTGTCCCTCCATCAGTATTTCCCCGGAATCCTGGCGGTATGCCCCGCAGAGGTGCCGGAGGATGGTGGACTTGCCGGCGCCGTTGGGTCCCACCAGGCCGTATACCGCCCCCTTGGGGACCGTCATGGTGAGGCCGTCCAGGGCGTGAAAGCCGTCAAAGGTCTTCACCACATTCTTCACTTCAATCATTGGGCCGTTCCCCCTTTCGAATACGGGCCTCCAGCTCTGCCTGGGTTACCCCCAGAAAACGCAGCTCCTGGAGAATGCCATCCAGCTTGCGCAGTAATTCTTCCCGCCGCTCCGCGTTTACATCCGTGGGCAGCGCCGCAAAGCTGCCCTTGCCCGGGATCGTGTATGCGTACCCCTCCTGCTCCAGCACCTCGTAGGCCTTCTGGATCGTATTGGGGTTGATGGCAAGCGATCCCGCCAGTGTGCGCACAGACGGCAAGCGGTCTCCCGCCGGTATGCCGCCGGTGATGATCAGCTTTCGGAGCCCGTCCCGGACCTGCTCGTAGATCGGCTGCCCGCTGCGCAGATTCAGTTGAATCAACTTCCCCGCCTCCTTTTCCACAGCGTCACACAGGCCGTACCATCCGTACCAACTGTATTAGCTGTCCTAGTACAGTTATACAATACACCATCAGAGGCGGGCAGTCAAGGGGGAATCTGTGGGAGGAGTTGTAAATTTTCTGTTTCGAAAACCTGGCTCGTCTGCATAGAGGATATGACCTGGCTCAAAAAGTTCACTAGACCAGCCAAAACTGATGTATCTCC
>CANRFN010000016.1 GCA_947629915.1 uncultured Oscillospiraceae bacterium
TGCTATTTGCGGGTACTGCTGCCGCAAAGCGGCTGGATGAATCAGAGTATTATTATATCCCGGACAGCTCTTTGGGGATAGGGCAAATTGACGATGGAAGCCACTCGGAATGGGTTCGCAATCCCGATTATCTGAAGGGAACAGAACGTCGCAGTTATGAAATCGCCTATGAAGTGAACCCGGGGGGTCAATCGTTACAGCTCAGCGGAATGCTGAGGGAACCTGCCCGTTATACGGAGATGTTCTCGGCCTCGTGCGTGTGGATCATCGTATTCTGCGTCTGCGGCCTGGCCCTGTTTCGGCGCAAGGACTTGAAGTGAGGTAGGTGAATCTCATGTTCCCCTGGCTGCTCTGTCTGGCGCTGCAGACTGCGGTGATCGCCCTAGGGGTGAAAACGCGGCTGCTCCAGCGCTCCTTCGATGAGATCGCTAACGGTCTGGCGGAGCGGCTGGACGAGGACACCCACACCCTGTTGTCCCTCTTCATGTGGGACCCCCGGTGGCTGGCCTCTGTACTGAACCGGCAGCTCTGGCAGCTGCGGGCCCGGCGGCTTATCAGAACGGGGGACCGGGAGCTGAAAGAGGCAGTCACCAACATCTCCCACGATTTGCGGACACCCCTCACCGCCATCCGGGGCCATCTGGACCTGCTGGAGCGAGAGGATCTGCCGCCGGAGGCCCGGCGGTATTTGGAGCTGATCGGTGACAGGGCAGAGAGCATGACCCGCCTCACGGAGGGGCTCACGCTGAATGCCAGTATCCGATGAAGATGGAAAACAGCCCTATGGCCGCGCTCTCTGCGGCCATAGGGCTGTTGCTAATTGCTGTTCTTTTGGGGGAGGACGTGGAGATGGCGGGCACTATTCTGTATGGCGCCGGCGCATCATTGGGTGCGGACCTTGCCAGTTTCTCCAGGTGGCAAAACAGCAGGCAGCGCCTAGAATCAGCAGTGCCGCCAGCACTGTGATTGCTATGGCCGGCTGTCCCTGGTGCTCCGTCAGGAGGCCGATGAGGTCTGTGGCTCGTGCGGCGGACAGGAACCGCAGGGGCTCCAGTCCCAGCCAGGACCACAGGGCTGTGGGGATCACCAGAGCGACACAGGCGGCCACATAGGCTCCCTCCGGCCGGTGAAACAGGGAGGAGAGAAACAGCACGCAGCAGCCGAGGACCAGCAGCGCCAGAAGGCGGAAGAGATACAGGCCCATCAGGAACTGCCCGATGGAGCAGGGCAGGGGGAATTGGACCCAAAAGGACACAGACTGCACCGGAGCCGCAAAGGTGGCGGGATCCACAGACTGCTGCAAGGTGTTCCACTCCATCACCGTGGGGGCTGCCCACAGCAGGATTATGCCGCACCCGGTGAGAAGATACTTCCGCAGGAGCAGTGCCGTACGTCCCTTGGCGCCCGCCCGCAGCAGATGGCGCAGGCCGCCGGCCGTCTGCTCGATGGCCATCGTCCCTGCCAACAGGAGGGACAGGGCGAACAGCACCAGCACGTTCCACCGGATCCGGAGCGAGGATGCCTCGTTGCCGTAGATGTCCTGATAGGGCACATCGTCCAACAGCCAGAGGGTGGTGTCCAGTTCCTCTCCCCGGGCCGCCAGCGCCTCCGTGCGAAGCTGCACTTCCTTGATGCCCACCTGTTCCGCCGTGACGTTGGTGCTGCCTGAGACGATATCCGAGAACTCATACCAGTCGATCTCGCCGCTCTGCAGCCGATCGCTGGCGGTGAGGGCCGCATTGTACCGATCATCGATTTCCTGCTTGGTGGCATCAATTTCAGCCAGCTTCTCTTCTGTCAGGGGACCCTGGAGCTTGAGGGCGTACTCGTCTGCCTCAGTGCGGCTGATCTGGGCGGCGATGTCCAATCGGAAGATCAATACAAAAAAGACTGCCAGGACCAGAATCCCGCCCTGCATGATGAGCAGCTTGTATACCTCGAAGCCGGTGAGGCGGAGATGGCTGCGGATGGCATCCCAAAAGGCGTTCCAGTGCAGTCCCAGCCGGGCGAAGGGTGCCGCAGCCTGCCGGGGCCGCATCCTGGCCTGGAGCACAGCACACCCGCCGCCCAGCAGCAGTGCCAGGGGAATGCAGCTCGCCTCCACCAGCATGCGGATGTTCACCGGCAAAGTGAAGAAGTCCAGGTTCAGGTACTGAGTGAACAGCACGGAGAGGTCGATGTAGGAGAAGATGTTGCCGTACTTGAGCAGCTGGAACACGCTCTGATCGGGCAGCAATGTGTAGCAGGAGTACTCCGCCGCCAGGAATACGGCCAGTCCCACGATCATCCACCGCACCCCGGTGTTGGCCGCAGACAGGAGAAGCCACAGCAGTAGGCCCAGAACAAACCCTGTTACGGCCCGCAGCAGGAAATACCGGACCAGCAGCCCGCCGGCGGATGTCACCAGCGGCAGCGTTTTGAAGATGGCCAGGGACTGGGCGGCTCGGTCCAGATCCGACATACCGCCGTACTTGAGAAAGCCCAGGGCCAGCACACCGCCGTGCAGCAATACCGTGGCGGCAGCCGAGACCAGCGCCAGGATCCCCATCCGCCGCAGCGCCAGCGGCGCCCTGCCGCCGGGGGCGGCGTAGAGGACCTGCCAAAGCCCTTTTTGCCGCTCGTCCAGGAAGGTGAGGGCGGTGTAGATTAAAATCAGCACCAGCAGCCAGTCCGCCAGGGGATAGGAGAACAGGGCTGTCAGGGCCTCGTCATGGCCCAGGGCCAGGTTGGCCCCGTCCAGAGGGGCGAAGTCCTCCGCCGTCTTGTACAGATTGCGGTTGGCAAAACTGCCCTTCTTGCCGAAGATGGAAAACCGGCCCAACCGTTCGCTGGCCTCCTGGACCTGGGTGGGGTAGTCCCGGTACTGGGTGAGGTGGGTCAGCTGCGCGGCCAGCTTGGAGGCCGCCTTGGCCTGCACTTTCATCTGCACCCAGTCCGGTTCCCAGCCGGAGCGGAGCTTTTCCATCTCCTCCGGCCACTGCTCCATGGCCTCCTCGTAGTCGTCCTCATAGTACAGGACCCACTGGGTGTTGTTGGGATCGTCCTTCCCATACAGCTCCCAGGACTGGAGGAGAGATTGGAGGTCTTTGTACAGGGACTCCTCATCCGCCAGTGCCTGGACCTCTGTCAAGGCGGTGTCCAGATCGGCATTGTGGTATCGCTGCTCCAGCTCGTTGTACAGGCTCCGGGCCACCTGGGCGTCTACCGGTACATCGATGACGTTGCTGGCCGGGAAGCCCCAGTTGTCGTCCTGCTGCTGCCGGTAAAAGAGAAACAGGTTCACCACTGCCACAGCCACAAGGACCAGGGCCACGCCCCGGGAGAATAGCACTCGTTTGAACTCGCCCATTATCGATCCCCCAGGTAGTAGAGGTAGACGTCCTCCAGGCTGAGCCGGCCGGTGACGGGCTCAGACACATGGGGGGCAACGCTTTCCAGCAGCGCGGCGGGGCTGTCCATGGCCACCAGCTTCCCCTTCTTCATGAGCAGGATCTTTGCCGCGATGGTCTCCACGTCTGGCACCACATGGGTGGCCAGCAGCACGATGCGGTCTCGGGCCAGCTGCGCGATGTACTCCCGGGTGCGGATGCGCTCCTGGGGGTCCAGGCCGGCGGTGGGCTCGTCCAGGATGACCACTGCGGGATCTCCCAACAGGGCCTGGGCCAGTAGTACCCGCTGCCGCATGCCGCCGGAGAAGCCGGACAGCCGCTTGTGCCGCACATCAGAGAGGTGCAGCGTGGACAGGATCTCCCCGATCTGCGCTCTGGCCTGCCGCTTGGGGATTGCCTTCACCTCTGCCATGTAGTAGAGAAAGGTGTCCGCTGTCATGGACTCATAAAAGCCCTGCTGCTGGGGCATATAGCCCAGCTTCTTCTGAAACGCACGGCCCAACAGCAGGATGTCCGTGCCGTCAAAGAGGATCTTGCCCTCTGTCCGGGACAGGTTATCTGCGATCAGGTTCATCATGGTGGATTTTCCAGCGCCGTTGGCCCCCAGAATGCCGTACACCCCCGGCGTGAAGGTGACATCCACATGGTCCAGGGCGGTGAGGTCCCCGTAGCGTTTGGTGAGGCCCCGCAGGGTCAGGGTGTGGGTGTTTTCCATTTCCTTTTACCCCCTCAATCTGTGTGGAAATCGTCCCAACGATACGGGATGACCTGGTGCCAGACCCCCTCCGGGAAGCGGGCCTTCTCGGCGGCGTAGAGGACATAGGTGGGATCGCTGGATTCCGGGGCATCTACGTTGCAATGGACGAAGAGGTATGTCTCATCGGCGCCGGGGATGCTGACGTCCTTATAGAAGCCATCGCCGTGCTCAAGAACCAGGCCATCTGCGGTCAGGGCGGCTTTCAGGTCCAGGGTGGTCACCTCATCCCCGGTCTCCAGGGACAGCACTGTGATGGCCTCGGCATCGTAGTCGATGAGATAGATATACTGGCTGTCGTATTCCGCCCAGGTGCCCGCCTGGCAGTCCGAGAGACGGACGGTTTCCCCGGTGTCCAGATCGCACCGGAACACGCCGGTCTCCACCTCTTCATAGGGCTGGGGCACAACGTAGTAGTAGAAGACCCCGTCCTTCAGATACCAGCCGTTGATCTCGTGGGTGCCCGCCTGCTCATCGCTCCGCCAGACCAGGGTGTTCTCCTCGGTCTCGGGGTTGTACCGGTACAGAAGCCAGCTGGCCGCCCCCTTCATCTCCCCACCGGGGTGGTTGAAGCCGCAGTAGTAGAAGCATCCCCCGTCCACCCACAGGTCCCAGTTGGCCTCGGAGCCATCGATCATCGTGGGGCGAGGGCTGTTGTATGTGAAGAGCACCTTGGCGTCCTCCAAGGGGTCATCGATTCCCGATACGCACACCACGCTGGACCGAGGACAGAAGGCGATCTGATCGTTCAGAATGGCGAAGGCGTATTGGAAGTGACTGCCGCTCTGGGCATCCGGCCAGCGGTCCTTGGACTGGTCGAAGAATGTGCGCACGTCCCTAAGACCGGTGCCATCGGTTTTCACCGCCTCAAGGGTTTCCAGCCACCCCCGCTCCGGAACGTAGGTGCTCGCGTCCACGGAATAGATCTCCCCATCGTAGACCTGGATGGCGAACATATTGGTGCCGATCCGCCTGGCCAGACAGGTTCCGGACCGGTGCTGGCAGGTGGGGTCCGCACAGAAAACGGTGTAGTCCAGGGTGGACTTCTCCACATAGAAGGCCACGTCCCGGATCACCACGAAATAGCCGTCCTCCACCGCCGCCATCTCCACCCAGGTGCGCAGGCCAGTGGTGAAATCCGGCTGGAAGCCGCCTGCAGTGCTCTGTTCACCGCCGGAGCACCCGGCGGTGAACAGCAGCAGCGCCAGTGCCAGGGCAAGGATTCGCTTTCTCATGACGCCACCTCCCCAACACTTCGGGTGATCGTCCCGCTGATGGTGGCCTTCACGGTGGAGACCACCACCAGAAGACAGGTGCCCGGTCCGCCGTCCAATACTAAGGGCTCGCCCTCGTGCAGTTCCCCAGAGTCCGCTGTCTGGCCGTCCACATAGAGGTAGATGTAGGCGTGCGGGGCAGTCTGCTGGTGGCCGCGGCGGGGTTCTCCGAAGGATAGGTCCGAGAGTTCCACCTGATAGGAGACAGCCTCTGCCTCTTCGCAGACCAGGAGGGTATGGGAAAGAATGTCGATATGGCGGCCCTGGAAGTCCGCCGTGCCGTCTGCCTGGAAGCCCTGGATGGGCGATGCCTCCAGGCCGAGGACGGACTGGGTCCACTGGGCCGCTGTGGTGAGAAGACCCGCATTGGCCAGAAAGACCACTGCCAGCACCGCCGCGGCAAAGGGAAGCAGCCACCTGCGCAGAGCGGTCTTCCGCCTCTTGCGTGGATGGGCCCTGCGCACCCGGGCCTTTAGGCGCTTTAGAGCCTTCTGGTCCGGCGCATCGTCAAGAGAGAGGTCCCCAATGAGCGTGTCCAGCTCCGCCGGGGAGAGTTCATCAAAGAATTCTGCCAGATGTTCATCCACGGTCTGTCCCCTCCAATCTCTTCCGCAGTTTTCCAATCGCCCGGTGGGCCCGGGTGTCGATGTTGGTCACCGTCAGGCCCATCCGCTCCGAGATCTCCCGGGAGGGTTGGGCCAGATAATACTTTCGGAACAGGATCTCCCGGTCCACTCGCTCCAGACCCTGCAGTTCCCGAAGCAGTCTGTCCCGGTCCTCCTGGCGGATGATCTCCCGCTCCGGGGAGTTGCCCTCCGCTGGGAGCGGCGCATCGTCCAAGGGCACCAGGTCCGGCCCGGCGTACTGTCGCCGCACCCGGTCCACCGCCCGGTTTCGTGCGATGACGCACAGCCACGCCCGGATACTGCCGCGGGCGGGGTCGAAGCGGGGGAGACCATCGTAGAACTCCAGGAAGACCTCCGCCACGCAGTCCTCTATATCCTCTCCGCTGAAGGGCGGCGTCCGCAGCTTTCCCCGGACCACACTGTCCACCAGTCCCGCGTACTGCTCCATCAGCGCCTCCATCCCCGTGTCCGGGTTTCGGCGCAGTGCCTTGAGCAAAACAGTATCTTCCATCCGCACGCCCCCTTTCTCCGTCTGTTGCAGGCGGCTCTATCAGTACTTCGCAGAGCAGGACCAAATCTTACAGTCCGAATTCCTTTTTTCGAGAGATTTGAAAAATGGAAGAAAATACCTGTGAAGAGACATGGCCACATCGGCCACCAACAATCTCCGGACCTTCGCCGGACAAGAAGAGTCCATAGACTTCCAAACGCAGGGAAGGCAACGCACCTTTTGCGGCGTCAACAGGCAATTTCATATTAAATACATTTAATTTGAAATGTGAATGAAAAATGTCTTGACAGTTCGACACGTCCAATATATACTCTGCCTGAGACAAATGCCTATCTGGTGATTGAATTGGCAAGAGATAAGAATATATGGAATCGCCCTGCTTTTAATTTGAAATAAAGGGCACAAGGAGTATATGACAAGCTGCGTGCCCTGCCCACAGGACTGCGCTCTCCGGGGCAGGGGAGGTCTGCTGTTGGCCTGAATCGGGAGAGGGGGGATAGAGCATGCTAAAGAAGTTCAGCGTGGAGAACTTCAAGAATTTTAAGGAGAAGCTGATACTGGATTTGTCCTCACCCCATGACTATGCCTTCCACACAGATGTGATATTGGACAACTGCATCACGAAGGGAATTGTGTACGGCCCCAACGGGAGCGGGAAGTCCAACCTCGGCCTTGCAATCTTTGACATCGTATTGCACCTTACGGATCAGCAAAAACTGAGTACAAAATATAACCACTATCTCAATCTGGCTGCAGAGAAACACTGCGCTCGGTTTGAGTATGCGTTCCGGTTCTCCGGGAGAGATGTGCTCTACAGGTATCAGAAGTCTGCCGGAGACAGATTGATTGAGGAACAGCTCTTGATTGACGGGTACGAGGTGCTGCAATACAACTTCCTCAAACAGGAGGGCTTTTCCCGCCTGAAGGGCACGGAGATGCTGCACTTGTCTGATCGCAGTCCGATCTCACGGGTGAAGTATATCAAGGACAACGCCATCCTGGCCGAGGACGAGGTCAATGAGGCCATTGCTGCGTTTCTCGACTTTGTGGATCGGATGCTGCTGATTGTTCCATTGGAAGGTCTGGATTATCAGGTAGGGCTTGAGAGCATTGCAGCTGGTATTATTGAGGGCGGGAAGACGAAAGCGCTTGAACAATTCCTGCGAACACAGGGGGTGGATTATCAACTCGTTGAGAGAGCAGTGGATGGGCGGAAGGCGCTGTACTGTGCCTTTGGGGACAAAGAGATTGGCTTGTTTCAGATTGCCTCCTCGGGGACCATGGCACTGGCGCAGTTTTATCACTGGTATAGCAGGCTGCAAGATGTGTCGCTTGTCTTTGTGGATGACTTTGATGCCTTCTATCGTGTTGCACTTGCTTCAGATTTGGTCCGGCTCCTGCGGGACTTGAGGCATACCCAGGTCCTTCTGACAACCCACACCACTGACTTGATGACCAATGACCTGCTGCGGCCGGACTGCTATTTCTTGCTGAAGGATCACCAAATTGCGCCGATCTCGTCCTTGACGGACAAAGAACTCAGACAAGAGCACAATCTTCAGAGGATGTACAAGGCCGGCGCTTTTTCGCGCTAGCGACGGGCAACGTCCGCTGTCCAGCCGCCCGTTTTTGGCATTTCCAGAGGGTTCCTATGACGTGGCATTGGCGTTGGCCAGGAGATAGACATTATTCCGGAGCAGAACAAGGTTTGGTGGTAGGCAACGAGATCTTCTGCTGCGCCAACATGGAGCGGTGAGATCATCCAACGCTGCAATTGGGTACTGTGCGGTGCCCGAAAGATCTGGAAGGGGAGTACTATGAAGGTTCAATACCCGATCCTCCTGACGCCGGCCGGGGCAGATTACATTGTCTACGTCCCGGACCTGGACATTCACACTGAGGGATACTCGATTCCGGACGCGATCTTCATGGCGGAAGACGCCATCAGCCTCGTAGGAATCACGATGCAGGATGAGGGAATGTCGGTTCCTGTCCCGTCTACCGTGGCGCCATCCTGTGCGCCGGGGGAGATCTTGGCATACGCAGAGGTGGATTTTGACGCGTATCGGAGAGACCACGGTTGGAGCGTTGTACGGGAAGAATAAGCGCTGAGGGCATGAATTCTGGTTTTAATGGGGTAATACGCGGAAATAGTTTGAGTGCAATTTGACGTGCGCTTTGAGACCGTTTAGGCAGAAAACACACCGGGTTCCACACCTGCCGATGCAGGCGTGGAACCCGGTTGTTGCTATTCTGGATAGACGGCACCGCGTGCGAGCGGCCTCACATCAGCGCCTTTTCCGTTTCCGCTTCTGCGGATGCACATGCTGGATTCTCGGTTTTGGCTTCGGCGTCACAAAGGGCAGCAGCTGCTTGCTCACTTCGAACCCTTTGAAATCAGCAGTGGTGTACACTGGGTTGAATACAATGCCGCCAATGACATCGCGCCTCACGACATCGTCCAGCTCTTCCACGCAGCCAAAGCCCTGAAGAGACATCGCAGTCAGGCCAGGAATCATCCTGCCGATGCCAGGCGTCCGGCTGAACGCGAGAAAGTGCTCGAACGATGTGAAGAGAATGAAGTAGCGATAGCCTCCAATCGGCAGGAAAAGCTGCTTGACGGAGTTTCTGTCTAAGGGATCCGGCAGAACGGCACACAGCAGTTCGTTATTCTCTTCGTAGCCCTGCTTCAAAGCCGCCACAACGGCCTCCAGGGCCTTCTCGTGATCCGGCTCTGAGACTGCGGTGTCCAGACTTTTCCAGAACTCTTCTTTTGTCATTGATGTCTCTCTCCTTTGGTTGTCAGGGGGTGTGCGGGGCAGGGGAATCGTGGGCACCGTGCTTTCCGAACGGCAGATCAGCCTTTCGGATGAGAAGCCCGGCGTGAAGTTCCATTGTTGTATCAAAGTACGGGTTAAAGGCAAGGCCCTTTACATCTTCCCGACCGAACATGTCGTCCAGGACATCCCTGGAGAGCAGGCCAGAGAGCCTGAGATCGGGATGCTCTGGCACGTAGAACGCACGGAAGAGCTGCACGTTTGTGAACAGAATAAAGTAGCGACGCTTTCCCACATTCAGAAAGGCCTGCTCGCAGAGATGCGGATCTTCGGGATCTGGCTCCGCCGCGCACATGAGGGCCAGGTTCTCGTCATAGGCCTGCTGGAGAAGGGCGGCAACAGCAGCTTTCGCCATCTTGCGGTCTGGGTTGGAGACGGCCTCATCCAGCTTGTCCCACAGTTCTTCAGGTTGCACGATGGATTCCCTCTATCTGCTGATTTCGCCCATTGATTCTGTCTGCACTCTGAAAAGCAGAATACTGCTCTCTTTGCGCTCCAAATGTCAAATCTGCTTTCTGTATGACGAGTCCGGTACGGACGCCCGTGGGGTTGAACACAATGCCCTGTACGTTCTCCCGGTCTAAGACATCGTCCAGAACGGTTCGGCTCCACATCCCCAGAAGTTGAGGATTGTACACGTTCTCATATACACTGCGGAACAGATTGAAGTACTTCACCTTTGTGAACACTGCAAAATATCGGCGGTCCTCCAGGTGGACGAACAACGCGTTACAGGTATGCGCTTCTTCGGGGGCTGATACAGCGGCGCACATGAATGTCAAATCCTCTTGGTAAGCCTGTTGCAGGAGGGCAACAGTGGCATCTTTTGCCTTCTTGCGGTCCGAAATGGAGACGGCATGATCCAACCGGGACCACAGATCTTCTCGTGTCATGTTGCATTCCTCATTCCATTGGTTTCTGTCAGGGGGTGGCTGTGGGCGGGTCCTCCGTTGGCTTTGGCAGATCGGATTTCCGCATGATGAACCCGCTTATGCAATCTACATCGTTGTTGACTGGGTTGATGGTGATACCGTGCAAGGCCTTCCGGCGGTGGATCTCTTCCAGGATCTCTTTGCACCGGATGCCAAGGAGGCTTAGCTTGTACACGCCAGGCACATCGAATTCGTTGAAGCACGTGGTTTTTGTGAACATCGTGTAATACCGGCGGCTCCCCACATCGATGTACGCCTGGGTGCATTGACCTGGATGAGTGGGATCCGTGACCCCCGCGCAGAAGAGGCACAGATCCTCCGCACAGGCCTGCTGGAGAAGGCCGGCGATGGCCTCCTTCGCCTTCTTGCGGTCTGGGATCAAGACGGCGGCGTCCAACTTGTCCAAAAGTTCTTGTTGCTGCATACTCACTTCACCCTTCCTGTTTTCCAAACGGCAAGTCCCGTTTGTCGATCATAAAAGTGCCCACAGTGTCAGGGGCAATGTACTGGGGGTTCAGGGCAACACCGCTCACATCCTCCCGGCCAAACACCTCACCCAGGATGTACCTGGACTCCAGCACGGCGAGAAAGGCCTCGGGAATACGGGTGGTCCAACTTGCCGTGGGTGTCTGTCTGCTCTACTTCCGGCGCTCCGGCCAATACTGCGTGGTCACCAAGGAGATCACGTAGCCGGCATCAATGTGTCCGCTGGCGTCCGCAGAGGGATTGATCGCGAGCCCGCCAAAGGAATCCCGCGTCTTCATCTCCTCCAGAAACTCCCGGAAGGGCATCGGCATGAGCGATACCTTGCGCTTCCCATAGGCCTTGAGAAACAGGTCGAACTTCTCCGGGCTGGTGAATACCACGTACTGCCGCTTGCCGTTGATCATGAGGTACACGGCGTTTCCGCTTCCCGGCCGGTTCGGGTCCATCGCAAATGGGCACAGCACCTCAAGGTTCTCTTCCCTGGCCGTCTGCAGCAGATCGTTTACGGTCCCCACCGTCTTGAAATGGTCCGAGACGGAGACCGCCTCTTCCAGTCTGGACAACAGAACTTCACTTGTCAACGGAAACACTCCTATCTTTCTTCAGATTCCTACAGCAGTGAGTCAAGGCTTTTCCATCCCTTTGCGCCGTTCTTGGTAAGACCCGTCCCTCGCATCTCCACCGCAAAGCCCTCATCCATCCTTCCCGTCTCATCCACATAGGGGTTGATGGTGAGCCCGCAGAAATCAGGCCGCTGCACAATGCCGTCCAGATACTGCTTGAAGGGGATGGGCGTGAGCTATACCCCATCTGGCCACGGGTCCAAACGATGGAACCGAGCGGCGCTTGTGAACACGATGAATTGTCGATACGCCCCGTTGGTCAGATAGAGGCAGTGGGCGTAGTCCGGGTACTCCGGGTCCCTGGACATGGGGCAGAGGACATCCAGATTGTTGCTGTACGCATACCGCAGCAAGGTGTGGACCATTTTCTCCACATACGCCTATCGGGGCAGGTGATTGCACTCTCCAGCGTGGTCAACAGTTGTTTGCTCGTCATTTGTAACCGCTCCCAATCAAAAGAAAAGGCGAGTGGCCCTTTGGCACCATCGGGGACAGCGCCTTGTACTTCACTGATCAGCAGTGTACCATATTGGCCCCGTCTGTGCAACCTGTTTTTCACGGAAGAGGAGGGACCGAGCGTGCGGAGTGTGCTGCCGGGCTCACATGCATCCCGGTTTCGAGGTGCCAAGTTAAGGGAAGCTTCAGGTTCTTAACCAATTCTGGACTCTTTTCTTAACCGTTTTCTTGACCATTCTCTGCTATGATATGCCCATCCTACCGAGGAGGAATGAGACGATGCTGTCAGTATTGACCACCCACGGCCTCACCAAGCAGTACGGCAAGTTCACTGCGCTGGACGGCCTTACCATGAATGTGCCCCAGGGAGCCATCTATGGCTTTGTGGGGCGAAACGGCGCCGGCAAGACCACCTTGATCCGGGTGATCTGCGGCCTGCAGAGGCCCACCGCCGGCACATACAGCCTCTACGGGATAGACAGCCGGGACAAGAAGATCGCCAAGTCCCGCCGGCGGATGGGGGCGGTGGTGGAGACCCCGTCCATCTACCTGGACATGTCCGCGGAAGACAACCTGAAGCAGCAGTACCGCATCCTGGGGCTGCCGGACTTCAACGGAATTCAGGAGCTCTTAGCATTGGTTGGCCTGGAGGGCACGGGCAAGAAGAAGGCCCGAAACTTCTCCCTGGGCATGAAGCAGCGGCTGGGCATCGCCGTGGCCCTGGCCGGGGATCCGGACTTTCTGGTGCTGGACGAGCCCATCAACGGCCTGGATCCCCAGGGCATCATCGAGATCCGGGAGCTGATTCTGAAGCTGAACCGAGAGCGGCAGATCACCGTGCTGATCTCCAGCCACATCCTGGACGAGCTCAGCCGCCTTGCCACCCACTACGGCTTTATCGATCACGGCCGCATGGTAAAGGAGATGAGCGCGGAGGAGCTGGAGGCCGCCGCCCGCAAGTGTATGCGCGTCACGGTGTCCAACGCCGCCGCCCTGGCCCTGGTGCTGGACGGCATGAGGGCGGAGTACAAGATTCTCTCGGAGAACCAGGCGGACGTGTACGCCAAGCTGAACGTCACCCAGCTCACCCTGGCCCTGGCCAAGCACAACTGCGAGGTGCTGTCCATCGAGGAGAAGGATGAGAGCCTGGAGAGCTTCTTCATCAACCTGGTGGGAGGAAACGGACATGCGTAATCTGCTGGCAGCCGATTTTGCCCGGCTGTGGCGGAGCAAGTCTTTGTGGATCAGCGCGGCTTTTCTGGCGATCTTCACCGCCCGCATCGTCCTCAACCTCTGGGAGGAGGCCAGGGATTACGACCTCCACGCCAGCCTGGAGAGCCGGTTTTTCACCTATGCGCTGCTCACCGGGCTTCTCATCGCAGTGGTCTGCCCGCTGCTGTTGGGCCCGGAGCACGGCGCCGGCTTTCGAAACAAGACCGTCCTGGGATACGGCCGGGCTGCGGTCTATCTCTCGGCGCTGCTCACAGATGCTGCCGGCGCCGTCATCCTCTGCACCGCAGCTGTAGTCCCCGGGTTAGCCATCGGAATCCCCCTGGGCGGCTTTCGGATGCCTGCCCATGTGGTAGCCCTGATGATCTTCGGGACGATCCTGCTGTCCCTGGTCTGGAGCGCCCTCTTCACCCTGATCCCGATGCTGCTCTCCAACCGGGCGGTCACCTCAACGGCGGCAATTCTGCTGTCCCTGGGCCTGCTGCTCTGGGGCTTGAACTGCAACGGCATGCTGGAGCAGCCCCCTACGGTCCAGGGGTACTCGCTCACCGTGAATGGGGAGCTATCACCCGTAGATCCACTGCCCAACCCGGACTATCTCCCGGAGGGCCCGGAGCGGGAGGCAGTCCAGTTCCAGGCGGACTGTCTCCCCGGCGGGCAGGCATACCAGTACTGGGTGGCGAACACAGAGCGGCTGCCCAGGAAGCTGATCTCCGCAGCGGTATTATTTATGGGATTCGGGGCGGTCGGCCTGCTGCTCTTCCGCCGGAGAGACCTGAGATGAGGTGCAGTCCGTGAACAGACTGATGAGCGCCAATGTGTCCCGCCTGATCCGGGACCGGTTCTTCTGGATCTGTCTGGCCTTCATGGGCCTGGTTGTGCCTCTCGGCAACGGGATCTTCGGCAACTTCTTCTACGCCCTCGCGGCCACGGCGATTCCGGCCGCTTTCTGTCCCCTGTTTCTCGGCGCGGAGTACAGCGATGGCACCATGCGCAACAAGATCGCCATGGGATTCAGCCGCTTTACTGTATACCTATCGGACTTTACAGTCTGCGCTGTGGCAGGGCTGCTCTTCAATGCCGCCTGGTTGGCCGGCTCATTGCTGTTTCACCGGGACAGGGGAATACCGGTTGATCTGTCTGCTCCGTTTCTCCTTTGCACCGCAGGCGTCTGTCTCGCCTGGACCGCCGTGTTTGCGCTGTTCTCCCTGCTGATCCAGAGCAAGGCCCACGCGGCTGTGATCTGCCTTCTCACCGCTGTGGTGACGTTCCTGCTGGGCATCCAGCTCACCGTCATGATCAATGCCGGGGCAGACAAAGCTGCCGCAGGGACCAACACGCCCCTGGCACTGCTGCGGGACCTGCTCCCAGGAGGGCAGGCATACCTGCTGGCCATCGGGGACTTCATCACCGAGGGACAGCTGATCCGCTTCCCGCTGTACTCCCTTGGCCTGGCGGTGGCCGTGACTGCAATTGGGCTGTATCTCTTTCGGTACAGAGATCTGAAGTGAGGGGATGAGAACATGGGCAAGCTGCTGAGTGCCAATTATGCCCGATTGCGGCGAGACCGGCTCTTTTGGGGCCTTGTGGCGGTGATGATCCTCCTGGGCACCTACACGGTGCTCCATCGCTGGTGGATCTATTGGGATCTGCAGCCGGACCGCCTGCCTCAGGCCCGGCTGTCCTGGTTCGAGCTCTTTGCCTTCATGCAGTACATCGGCCCCGCCATGGCGGTGCTCACCGCCTTTTTCCAGGGCACGGAGTACAGCGATGGCACCCTGCGCACCAAACTGGTGGTGGGCTGCACCCGATGGGAGGTGTACCTGGCCTTCTTTGTCTCCGTGGCCGGTACCGCCCTGGTGCTGGCTTTCGTCTGTATTGCCGTGGTGCTCTTCCTGGGGATTCCGCTGCTGGGTCCGCCCCGGCTGGAGAATATTCCCTATCTGCTCGAGGGACTCATCGGGTCTCTTGCCACCTGTCTGGCCTTCAGCGCCGTGTTCACCGTGGTGGGGATGAACTGCAGCGGCAGCGCCCAAGCCGCCGTGATCTGCCTCGTTAGCCTCATCGCCGCGGAATGGCTGGTGAACTACCTGGTGAGCGCCCTGCACGCCCCGGCGTTCAACGCCTTCCGAAACTGGGATCCGGCCCTTGGCATCTACACGGAGACCACCGTTCCAAACCCAGGGTATGTGGGAGGCCTCCGGCGCACGCTCTATCAATTTCTCTATGAGTTTCTGCCCAGTGGACAGGCCAGCCAGTATGCCGCCATGGACAGCATGCATCCATCCCGCATGGCTGTCTATGCCGTGCTGTTCTCTGGCCTCTCCACCATGGCTGGATTCTCGCTGTTCCGCCGCAAAGATCTGAAATAGGGAGGTGCCATATGGGAAATCTGTTGTCCGCAGACCTGGCCAGGTTGTGGCGCTGTAAGGCGTTCTGGCTGTGCTGTCTGTTCTTTGCCGTCCTGTCCAGCGGCACCCTGTGGAATGCGTACTGGGTCGGCTCCCAGACCATCGCGGCCAACGCCAGCCTGGAGACCTACATCTTTCCCTTCGCCTTTCTCATCGGTCTGGCGGCAGCTGTGGTGTGCACCCTGTTCCTGGGCTCGGAGCACGCGGTGGGATTCCGCAACAAGTGCTGTGTGGGGCACAGTAGGGCTGCCGTATACGGTTCGGACTTGGCAACCTGCTCCATCGCCGCCTTGCTGCTCTGTGCCGCCGCCGTCCTCCCAGGGGGGATCCTGGGGCCGATCCTGTTAGGGGAGGGGTTCGATGCCATGGCTGTGGTCATGATCGCGGGCATCTGTCTGCTCTCTGTGGCCTATGCCGCCGTCTTTACCGCCCTTGCCATGCTGGTCTCCAGTCAGGCCGCGGCGCCGGTGATCGCCCTGCTGCTGTCCCTGCTGCTTCTGGCGGGCGGCTATGCCGGGGTGCAGCGCCTCGCCGAGCCCCCAACCGTTCCCAATCCCGCAGCCGCGCCGCCCACGGTGGAGGGCGTGGAGCCAGACCGAAATGACACGGTCCCGGAGCGCATTCCCACCCCCAACTATCTCCCGGAAGGGCCGGCCCGTTCCACTGTACAGTTTCTCACGGACTTTCTCCCCGGCGGCCAATCCTATCAGTACGGGGCTGTGAGCACGGGGACCGCATCGGTACATCTGCCCCAGAAGATGGCGTCCTGTGCTGCGGTGTTTGCCCTCAGCACTGCGGCGGGCCTGCTGCTCTTCCGCCGCAAAGATCTGAAGTGAGAAGGTGATCGCATACAAAAACTGCTCTCCGCCGGGTGGCACCGGCTCACCCGCTGCATGGCCCTCTGGTTCGCCTGCGGTGCCACAGCACTCTATGAGGTGTATCAGATCCTGTCCAGTCTCCCCAGGGGAGGGGACGGCTGGAGTATCTCATACAGTCTGGACGGCCACTTCTTTCAGTTTACCGGCATGGTGAGCCTGGCGTCCGCCCTGGCCTGCGCCTTTTTCATCGGGCCGGAGTACGGCGATGGCGCCATGCGGAACAAGCTCCTCACAGGCAACAGCCGCTGGAGCGTGTACCTTACAAACCTGGTGCTGTGCGCCGCGGCCTCCCTGATCGTGTGCCTCTCCGGGATATTGCCCGGGCTGCTGCTGGGCCTGCCGCTGTTGGGGAGCTTCGCAATGGGACTCAGCCGGGCCGCTCTGCTGATCCTGGGGATTTGCGCCATGGGTATCGCATACACCGCCATCTTCACCCTCACGTCCATGCTCCTCCCAAACCGGGCGGTCTCCCTCACGGCGGCGCTCCTCCTGGCCCTGGCCTCCCTTACCGTGGCATCCTTTCTCAGCAGCAAACTGGCTGCACTGCCCTTCGAGGACACCGGCACCAGCGTGCTGATGAACGGCGAATTGGTGGAGATGCCCCTGCGGCCCAATCCGGACTACCTGCCGGACGGGCCGGTGCGCACGCTCTTCACCTTTCTCAACGACTTCCTCCCCGGGGGACAGGCGGGACAGTACATCACAGGCAAGGCGGAGCACCCGCTGCGGCTCATCGCCATGGACGGGGCGGTGGTGGGCGCGGCCACTGCCGCCGGCCTCGCGCTCTTCCAGCGCAGGGATATCCAATAAGGGGGAGATCACTTTGAAACATCTGCTGTCGGCGGAGTTCGCCCGGTTTCGGCGCAGCATCTTTCTGTGGGCCTTTCTGCTGCTGGGTACGGCGTACGGTGTTCTTATGCTGCTCTCGTGGCGGCAGACCAACAGCACCTTTCTCGCCATGGGGGATGAGAGCCGAATCCTCCACCCGGAGGACTTTCTCTTTCCCTACACGGACATTCTGAGCTACCTCATCGCCGGGTTTGCCGCCCTGTACCTCTGGCGGGAGTTCTCCTCCGGCGGGGTGCGGAACAAGATCGCCCACGGCATCTCCCGGACAGAGGTGTACCTGTCCCTCTGGGCGGCGGTGTCCCTCTGTGTGGTGCTGATGTGCACGCTGGTGCCTGTGGTGAGCCTGATCTTCGGCCTGCTCTGCTATGGCCCCCTTACGGCCCCTGTCCCCACCCTCCTGATCGCAGGCCTGGGGACGGTGTTCTCCGGCCTGGCCCTGGCCTCGCTGTTCACCGCCATCGCCGTGGCCCTGGACGGGAGCCCCTTCACGATTGTGGCCTGTGTGGTGCCGGCTGCGGCCATGCAGACCGCCGCCAACAACACCGCGGTCTATATCCTGGACTGCGAATTCACAGGCATTCGGGATGCCAGGTATGCCTGGTGCCGGTTCTGGTACGGCATCCTGCCCACCGGCCAGCTGATGGACTACCGGGGCCTGGACATCTCGCATTTTCTGCCCAACGCGGTGCGCTCCCTGGCCCTCGCCGCCATGTTTGCCGCCATCGGGATACAGATCTTCCGCCGGCGGGAGCTGAAATAGGGGGAGCGCCATGTGGAATCTGCTGCAGGCCAACATCGCCCGGCTGCGGAAGAGCTGGGTGTTCTGGCTCTGTGCTGCGGTCCTGGTGTATTTTGCCTGGGATCGTGGGATGTACGAGATGGCATTCCGCCTGAACATGGGGCAGAATACCGTCTGGGACCGCTGGTCTTTCACGCTGTTCGGGCGGGTCTGGAATCTGCTGCCCCTGGTGGCAACGGTGTTTGCCGCGCTGTTTCTCGGCGGCGAGTACGATGGCAGTGCCATCCGCAACAAGCTGATACCGGGTCACGGCCGAGGTGCGGTGTACTGCGCCGCCATGCTCACCGTGATCCTGGGGATCCTCCTGCTGTTCCTGCTCTACACCGGCGGGACAGCCGTGTTCCTGTGGGCGGCCTATGGTCCATTTCCGGACTATCCCTGGGCGGACGCCGGGGCAGAGCCAATCGGCCGCATCGTCCTGGAGGACCTGGCGGCCATCCTGGTGATGTGGGTGGCCTGGGGTGGGCTGTTCACCGCCATCGGGATGAACTGCCCCGTCCCCGCGGTATCAGTGGTGGTCTCCTTGGGGGTGTATGGGCTGCTCCTGCTGCTCGGCAACGAGATGGATCCCATCCTGATGCAAAATCAGACCGGGCTCCGGGCCAAGTTGAGCCCCTTCCTGTACAACTTCCTGCCCACTGGCCAGGGGGATCAGCTGCGAACGGTTCTGAACCACGGCAGATTGGACCTGATCCCGTACGGCCTGCTGTTCACCGTAGTTGTGAACGGCATCGGGGCTTTTGTGTTCTGCAAGAAAGACATGAGGTGATGTGCCATGGGGAATCTGTTACGGGCCAACATCGCCCGGCTGCGAAAGAGCTGGGTGTTCTGGCTCTGTGCCATAGTCCTGGTATTGATGGCCTGTAGGAGCGGGGGAAAGGAGCTGGTGCTCAGCCGGGATCCGGGGTCCAACAGCGCCTGGGACCGCTGGTCTGTGATGCTGTTTCAGCCGGTGGGTACCACGCTACCCGTGGTATCGGCGGTGTTTTCGGCCCTGTTTCTGGGCGGCGAATACGATGGCAACCCCATCCGCAACAAGCTGATTCTAGGCCACAGCCGCGCTTCCGTGTACTTTGCCGCCTGGGTCTCGGTCTTCGCCGGGACGATCCTGCTATTCCTGCTGCGCACCGGGATTATGGCCGGGTTCCTGTATCTGGGGTTTGGCCCCTTCCCGGGAGATCCTCCGGTGCCGGAAGACCTGGCGGCCATCCTGGTGATGTGGCTGGCCTGGAGCGCCCTCTTCACCGCCATCGGGATGAATTGCACCGTGCCCGCTGTCTCGGTGGTGCTGTGTCTCGGGGCCTTCGGCTTGCTCCTGATGGTGACCCGCCACTTTGATCCCCTCTTCCAGCGGAACCAGGTGGGGTTCCGGGCGGTGCTGTGCCCCTTTCTGTACAACTTCCTGCCCACCGGTCAGGGGGATCAGCTGCGGGATGTGGGGTACACGGGGGAGGCGCATCTGATCCCGTACAGCCTGCTGTTTGCCGCCATTGGGGGCGGTATTGGAGCGCTGGTGTTCTGCAGGAAGGACAAGCAATGAGAGCACAGGGTGATGCACAATCAATAGCATAATGCCATTCGGTATGCATGGCAAAGGGAGGGCGGATATCCCGGTGACGGGATATCCGCCTTGCGCCGTGCACAGGGAGAATTGGATCGGAAGACCGTACAGAGGGGGAGGAGGTACCAGGCCTGAAAGGGGAGAGAAGTGCTCTACCCGGGACAAACTGGCGGGCAACAGACAGATAGACGAGATGATTTCTGGGAACGCTATTGCACAAGCAAATTACAATACTTTGCCTGTTTGGCATGGTTTGCAGTCCGCTCAAGGCAGGAAGCAGTAAGATGCAGCATCATTTCTGGAAAACACAATTGAGGTGTTGCCGATCAGCAGTGCAAGGCCTGTCCGGTGCGCAGCTAGCCCAGACCAAAGGGAAACGGCAGCGGCCCGTTGCCAGGGCAAAGCAGCGGAGAGATCTTAGAGCGATGTGCCTGCACAATGCCGCAGGATATTCGGCTTAGAAAATTTCACCAACCACATAAAATTTCTCTTGACAACACATAACCAAGCTAGTACAATCGAGCTACTTGGCCGAACCGGCGATCTGGAAGAGAGGGAATGTGGTGTTCATGGGGAATCAAAGACAGACGTATCAGGACGCGCAGCGCACCCGGGCGATGCGGCAGCACTGGAGCTGGCCGGACCGGGAGACCGTGGTGCGGCACGCGGAGGAGCTGCCGGACCCGCTGGTGCGGAAGTTGGGAAAATACGCGCCGCTGCTGGTCGCCAACGGGTACAGCACGGCGGTTGCAGACTGGGAGGAGGAGCCCCACCGGAGCCTGCGGGAGGCAGACGCCCTCTTTGCAGACCGGGATGCCATCGATGGGAAGTACCGGGTGGACCAGGACCTCACCCCGGTGGAGGAGGGGCTGGTGCCGGAGATGCCGGCCTGGTATCAGGTGCCCCAGGAGGCGGAGGACATCTGCAAACACACGGTGAACCCCGCCCGGCCCATGCGGAACTTCCTGCTCCGGGGCCCCGCCGGGGTGGGAAAGACCATGGTGGCCCAGGCGGTGGCGGCGGGACTGTACCTGCCCTATATCGCCCAGACCTGCGGGGCGGACACCGAGGCGGCAGACCTGCTGGGCCAGTTTGTGCCGGACGGGGGCAGGGAGGACTGGATGGGGCTGATGCTCCCGGACCTGGACCGCCAGGCCTGGACGGAGCTGCGGGCCCTGGACATCTACCGAAAGCCCCAGCCGGGGGATGTGGCGCCGGACGCGGTGTTTTCCACCCGGATCCCCGGCCAGGAGGAGCCGGATGAGGACGTGCCGGATCTCGCCGCGCTGGACAGCCGGGAGTGGCGGTATGCCCATGCCAGCAGCCACCCCTATGAGAACCCCGGCATCGAGGACGAGGCCCAGCGCCTTCGCTTCTACCGCGCCGTCCTCCACGACTCCGCCCTCCGCTCCCTCTGGCGGGAGGACATCGAGAACGGCCGGCGGCCCCGGTACTGCCCGGGCCCGCCGGGATCCCTGCACTTCGAGAAGGGCCCGCTGGCGTTAGGCCTGGAGCGGGGCTGGGTGGTGGAGCTGCAGGAGCCCAGCGCCATCCGGAATGCCGGAGCCCTGGTGGGTCTCAACGCCCTTCTGGACGGCACGGGAGAGACCATGCTGCCCAACGGGAAACGATTGATCCGCCATCCCAATGCGGTGGTGATCGCCACCACCAACGCCGGGTATCAGGGGACCCGGAGCCTGAACCAGAGCGTGCTGTCCCGGATGGACCTGGTGCTGGAGATGAGCGAGCCGCCGGTGGCCTCGGTGGTGGACCGGCTCCAGGCCCAGACCGGATACCGGGACCGGGTCACCCTGGCCGCCATGGTCCATGTGGTGCGGCAGATCCGCCAGTACTGCCAGAAAAAGAGCATCCGGGGCGGCGATCCGGGGTACCGGGAGACCCTGTCCTGGGTGCAGTCTCTCATGCTCCTGAACGACCCCATCCTCTCCGCCCGCCTCACCGTGGTGTCTACCGCCAGCGCCCAGATGGAGGACCAGGAGGCCATCCTGAAGGCCATCGTGGAGCCGGTGTTCGGCGGGCGGCAGGTGCCGGCGGGGAAGTGAGCTCCGGGAGGACCACCGGAGAACTGGCAAAAGTTTGCAAAATCCCCGGAGACGGCTGTTTGAAACGGTTTGCGAGCTGTTTTGTTTACAATTCTGCCGGAGATTTTGACCACAATTCATTGAATTTTCATTTACAGAGCCCTGGAAAACGTGTATAATAGCACCGTTCTAACGCATCTGGCTTAGGAAGGGTGAATACGATGGAAAATGATCCCCGCTTTGGGCCCGGCGGGCAGAGCGGTTCCAGCGGCTATTCATACGGTTCGCAAAACGGCTCCAGCAGCAGTTCCGCCGGCCAGTCTGGCAACGGCGGCTACCACTACAGTTATCAGCATGGGAATCCCCCATACAATAATACTACCGGAAGACCTACGCCCCCGGGGGGAGGCCAGAACTGGCAGGCTGGCCCAAATCAAGGGTATCAGGGACAGCCCGGGCCGAACCCCGGCTATCAGCAGGGACAACCCGGCCCCAATCCCGGTTTTCAAGGGCAGCCTGGCCAGCCCGGACAGCAGGGCTATTACCAGCGCAACCAGGGCTTCCGCTATCAGTACGGCAATGGCACGGGGACCGGCCGGGGCACCCCGAAGAAGCAGAAGAGCGGCTGGGAGGAGTGGATCCCCCTGGCGGTCCTCTTCCTGCTGCCCTTTGCCATCACGAAAGTGATCGCGGTGATCCTGTTTTTCAGCAAGATCGGGGCCACCATGAACGACTCAGACAAGAAGAAGTTCTCCCAGACGGCGCGGCAGACGGCCTCCAGCGTGAAGGGCGCCTTTACCGACATGGGGAAGGACATCAAGGACGCGGTGAACAGCGCAAGGCCGCAGACGCCGCCCCAGCAGAACCCGGCCCAGAATCCCAGCCAGGGAATGGGCACCGGGACGGCAAGGGTACAGCTCAACAAGCAGCCCAAGGCCCAGCAGGCGCCTCGGCAGCCCCAGCCCCAGCCGAGACAGGCCCCCCAATATACGGCACAAACTGCCCAGAGGCGGTCCCGGCTGAACCGGGGCGATGCGCAAAAGCGGGTAAAGGGCATCCGGGCCAAGGCCACTGCCATGGTGGCCGGCGGCGGCTTTCTCAGCGGACTCTTCGGCCTTGCCACCCTGGCCTCTATGGGAGATTGGCTGGACTACTACGTCAGCTTCAGCTACACCGTCCTCCCCGTGCTGCTCTGCCTCCTGGTGACCGCCGGCGGGGCCTTCCTCCTGGGAAAGGGCCTGGGGCTGCACAAACAGACGGACCGGATCGTGAACTATCTGGGGTACATCGGGGACAACCAGGAGATCCCCCTGGCCAACATGGCCGCCTCTTTCGGCGTGCCGGTGAAGACCCTCTGCAACGACCTCCGGTACATGCTGGCCAAGGGCATCCTGCCCCAGGGCTATCTGGACCTGGCAGACGGCAAGCTGTATCTCACCGAGGGCGGCTACCAGGGCGGACAGAGAACCGCCGGTCCCGCCGCCCAGCCCACCGCGCCCAGACCTGAGGTGAAGCAGCCGCCCAAGACTGCCAAGGCTGCGGAGGAAGAGGAGGACGACATCCTCCGGCAGATCCGCGAGGTGAACGACCAGATCCCCGATGCCTCCATGACGGCCAAGATCGACCGGATCGAGGAGATCACCCGAAAGATCCTGGCATACCAGAAGGCCCACCCGGACCGGGAGGCACAGCTCCGCTCCTTCCTGAACTACTACCTCCCCACCACCCTGAAGATCCTCCGGGCCTACGCCCAACTGGACGCCCAGGGCATCGAGGGGGAGAACATCGGGATGGCGAAGAAGCGGATCGAGGGCATGATGGACCAGGTGGTGGCAGGCTATGAGAAGCAGCTGGATAAGCTCTTCACGGACGATGTCATGGACATCACCACGGATGTGGAGGTGCTGGAGAACATGCTCCGGAAAGACGGCCTGGCGGAAGACAACATCACCCTGCAGCTATAAAAGGTCCGGGCCGGGGCGCGGCAACGCGCCCCGGCCCTGTGTGGGCCTGCTGGATTTTTCCGGCAGTTTCCCCGAAAGCCCGGGGATTTCCAGAGACCTCCGGGGCAAGTTCCCCAAAAGCAAAAATTCTTTGGTGGGGGGCTTGCAATTTCCCGCCTGTCCGCATATAATAGCGGAGCAGTTCGGCCAGAGGCGGAACAAGAGAGAACGGGGTGTTGCGCAGTTGGTAGCGCGCCTGCTTTGGGAGCAGGAGGCCCGGGGTTCGAGTCCCCGCACTCCGATCGGCCCAGTGTGTTTCGGCACACTGGGCTTTTGCATGGGCGGAAAAGGCGCCGGACACGGGAGACGTGTCCGGCGCCGCTTTCAGTTCTTGGGGTCCTCCGGCTTCTTGCGGCCGGGGAGGTGCTTGAGGATTCTGGTGAACCAATGCTCCTTCTCCTGGACGGGCGGGGCGGCGGTTGGCGATTCCACTGTCGCCATCGTTGCTGTCTCCATCTCTTTTTCCGCCTCCGCCTCGGGCTCCGGTTCCGGCGTGGGCTCCAGCGCCTCCTGGGAGTACCAGGTCTGCATGTCCTCCAGCCGGATGCAGCCGAGACGGCCTTTCATGTGGCCGGGCACCGGCGGGTCCGGGTATCCGGAGCCGCAGTCTATGCCCAGAAGGTTGTGCCCCTCCCAGATGCAGAGGGGGTCTGCGTCCTGAAAGTGCCGGGTGGGGGTGTGGCCGAAGAGAATCACCTTGTCCTCCGGGGGCGGCACCTGGAACAGGGCGTCCCGGTTCCACACGCAGAAGTACGGCAGATCCTTCCACACCACGGAGTCCGGCTGATAGAGTTCCGGCGGGGCGGCGTGGACCATCTCGAAGTGGTGGCCGCTCACCTCCACATCCATGGAGACGGGGAGGGACTGGAGAAAGTCCAGCACGTCCTCCCGCTTCTCTTTCGGGAGCTTCTGCCAGGCCTGGTGTGTCACCGCACCGCCGTTGCGATACCAGTGGGCCATGCGCTTGGCCTTCTCCCTGCCGTCCCATTTCTCCGCATTTTGATATGGCCTGCCCAGGGCATCGAGCATCATGTACTCGTGGTTGCCCAGCAGAATGGAACAGTTGGGCATGTCTCTGAGCTCCTGGAGGATCTCCATGCCGTGGGGGTGCCGGTCTGAGATATCCCCCAGGACGTAGAGGTGATCCTCTGGCTGCAGATGGATCTGCTCCAGGATGGAGTGGAAGCGGCGGAGGTTGCCGTGGATATCGGAGATCACGTAATGCATGGGAGGGGAACTCCTTTCCTTCGCTATCCTGGACGGGAACTGCGGCGCCGCGCCGGACAGGGGAGTGGTGGTTCTTTCAGAGGTACAGCATCTCAGAGTACGCCATGATGAAGGGGCCAACGCCCTTACCCTCGTCCGTGAGGTAGTACTCGGGCAGCTCGTAGTTGTTCTTGCCGTTGCCGGAGGCCTTGAGGTAGATGTCTGTGAGGTGGCCGCCGATGAGCTTCTGCTCTACGATGGCGGTGAAGGCCTGGACGGCGGCGTCCTTGTATGCGGGGTCCAGCCAGCCCTTGCGGATGCCCTTCAGGATGGTGTACACCATCATGGAGGTGCCGGAGACCTCCAGCCGGTTGGTCTCCGTCTCCGGCCAGTCTGCCACGTTGGTCCAGAGGCCGCTGTCCTTCTGCACCCGGACCATGCCGTCCACGAAGGTCTTGAGGGCGGCCTTTCGGGCGGGGAGGTATTCCGCCGGGAGCACCTCCATCACGTCCACCATGGCCATGCCGTACCATCCCATGGCCCGGGTCCAGTGATAGGGACAGACATCGTCTTTGCTGTTGCCGGCGTGGCAATAGAGGCCGTCCTCCGCCAGCAGCGTGTCTGCCACCCAGTCTAGCCGCTCCTGGACCAGAGCCAGCTGCTTCCGGTCTCCCGTGCGGGCGGCAAAGCTGGAGAGGAAGGGCTGCAGCATGTAGATGCCGTCCAGCCACACCTTATACTTGGGAGATTTCCCCTTGGCCCAGGAGTGCCAGTAGTTATGGCCCAGGGCCGCCTCGGAGTACTCCACCGGGACGATGTTGCCGTGGGAGTTCACATGGGTCTCATCCGTGAGGTCCCGATACAGCTCCCGGCAGATCTCCATGTAGACATCGTCCCCGGTGGACATGGCCAGAAGGAGATAGGCGGTCTTGTAGCAGTCCGCGCCGTGGTGGTCCACGTAGCCCGCCAGGCGGGGGTTCAGGTGGTGGCTGCCGTCCGGGGCGGTCTCGATCATGGCGTCCAGATAGCGGCGGATGTAGTCCAGATAGACAGCGCCGGCGGAGGGGTCCTGCTGGGCGATGTCGTAGAGGCCCTGCATGATCACGCCGTTGTAGTAGGACCAGTCGAAGAGATAGGGGTGTTCTGCGGGGTTGCGGTGCTCGTTGTCCCAGGAGAAGAAGCGGTGCTCATCGGACACCACGGCCTCTGGGATGTTCTCCTCGGAGTAGATGGTGAGGGCATCGATGAAAGTGCGGGACTTCTCCATCGCCGCCTGGATACGTGCGGAATTCATAGGGCGCAGGACTCCTTTCTTTGTTCTGGGGATGCTCTGCCGCGGGCAGGGAAGTGCTGGGATGGGGATGCGGAGAGAAGTTCAGGCCTCTCCGCTCCACTCGGCGAGAAACTCGTCCACGAAGGCGTGCATCACCTGGTCCCGGTGTTCCGCCAGGGCTTTGGCGCAGCGGGTGTTCATCATGTCCTTCAGCAGGAACAGCTTCTCGTGGAAGTGGTTGATGGTGCAGGACTGGGATTTGGCGTAGGCGGCGGCGTCCATGTGCAGTTGGGGCGCCTCCTCCGGGAGATACATGGCTCTCCCCCGGCTGCCGCCGTACGCAAAGGCCCTGCCGATGCCGATGGCCCCGATGGCGTCCAGCCGGTCTGCGTCCTGGACGCACATGCCCTCAACGGTGGAGGGGGCCACGGAGTCTGTGCCCTGGAAGGAGACCTCGTCAAGGATGGTGCGGACCCGCTGGATGGTGGCCTCCTCAAAGCCGTATCCCCGCATCAGGGAGACCGCTTTGGCCTTGTTCTGGTAGGTCTCCGGGGAGAGCTTGCGGTCGTCCACATCGTGGAGAAGGGCCGCCAGGGAGACGATGTCCAGGTCCGCGTGCTCCTCCTGGGCGATGCGCACCGCCAGACGATACACCCGCATGGTGTGGTGGAAGTCGTGGCCGCTGCTGTCTGCGGCGAAGATAGCCTGCAGTTTTTCCTGGAGGTCTGCCAGAATGGCGTCCACGGGCTGCTTTCCGGTGCTGGGTTCCATGGGAAGCTCCTTTCTCAGGGGGGAGATGGGGAGAGCTCAGACTTCTCCCTTCAGATGTACCGCACGCACCGTGTGGCCGGTGGCGGGGACGAAGATTTCAAAGACGTCTTTTGTGCGCAAGCGCAGGCTGGAGGTGTTGATGCAAGGGTGGCAGCCCACATATTCGGCGGCCAGCACATCTTCATCCACCAGCAGCTGGACGGCGTGGGCGGTGTCGTTCATGAGGCCCATCACGGACACGGAGCCGGGCTCGATGTCCAGATAGCGCCGCATGTGTTCGGCATCTGCAAAAGATAGCCGGGAGCTGCCGATCTGGGCGGAGAGCTCCTTGGTCTTGAACACCTTGTCGTCCGGGATCATCAGCAGGTAGAAGGCGGTCTGCTGCCGGTTGCAGAGAAACAGGTTCTTACAGATCACCGCCTGGAGGGCGTCATCGATCTGGCGGCAGACCTCCATGGTGGCCGCCGGCGCGTGGTCTACCCGCTGGTACGGGATGCCCAGCCGGTCCAGGGTGTCGTAGACGCGGAGTTCTTTCTCCAGCCGCCCGGTGGGATCGAGGGGGCGGCCGGTTTGCAGGGTGAGGGACATGGTGGGAATCTCCCTTTCTGGAGAGGAATGCTGTTTGGGGCGGGCCAAGCTCCCAGGGCAGAGCGCGTTTCGGGGATCGGCCCACGAAACTATATCACAGGTTGCCCGGGGTGTACAGCCTGCCCGGCAAATTTCGGGAAATTGCGGTTGTGCCGCCGGGGCCTTTGGTGTACAATCCGCTGGAGAACCAGTGCGGTGCGGAAACCGCAATACGGAAGGAGATCCCTATGGACGAAGACATGACCCAGCGAAAAAAGCTGTCTGAAGACGAGTATGAGCAGCACTGCCAGGAGAACGAGGCGCGGAATAAGCCGTTTCTGGAGCTGTTCCGGGAAGAGCTCACCAAGGCGGGGCTGTCTCCCAAGACCATCAAGCGGTACGTGGAAAACGCCGAATTCTACCTCAACGAGTACCTGACGTATGAGGAGATCGTGCCCATGGAACAGGGACCGGGCAAGGTATTCACTTTTCTGGACAGCTGGTTTGATCGGAAGTGCCTCTGGGCCTCAGAGGACGAGACCCGGAAGATGGGCACCAGCATCAAGCGGTTCTACAAAATCATGATGGAGCACGGCCTGATCTCAGAGGACGACTTCGAGTTCCTCAAGGCGGACATCAAGGCCGCGCTGTCCTATCTGTGAGCGGAGACAGCAGGGGAGGATGAGAGAAATGGCAGAACAGACTGGGAACAGAGAGGGGCGCTCCCTCACGGTGCCGGAGGCCTACGCCCTGCTCACCGAGGGACTGGAGAACCCGGAGAGCCTGGGGTACGTCACCCACTGTAGGTATGTGGGGCGGCTTGCCGGGATGATCGCAGGGGAGCTGGGGCTGGACCCGGAGTACGCCGAGGTCCTGGGCACCCTCCATGACATCGGCCGGAAACTGGAGCCCGCCCGCCACGTCTACGCCGGATATGTGCACCTTCGGGAGCGGGGGTATCCGGATTACGCGGACATCTGCCTCACCCACTCCTACCTTATGAATGACATAGACTGCACCGCCGGGCGGACCTATCCCCGGGACCGGGAGGAGTTTCCCTTCCTGGAGCGGTTTGTCCGGGAGCACCAGAACACCCCCTACGATGAGATTATCCAGGTCTGCGACCTCCTCTGCACCAGCGCCGGCGGCCTTACCCTGGAGCAGCGGCTGCAGGACATCGAGTCCCGGAAGGGCCGCCACGCCAAGTCTCAGTACCACTACGAGATGGCCAAGGCCCAGAAGGAGCGCATCGAGGCGCAGCTGGGCCACTCCATCTACGACTTCTATCCCCAGTTGAACGGCACCTCCGCCTGACTCAGCGGAGAAACAGCTTGGCCAGGGCCAGGTAGGGCCTGTGGTGGTAGGGCTGATACCGGATGGGAATGTCCATCCAGCTCTTCTTGTCCAGGATGCTCCGGGTGTGGGAGAAGGCGTTGAAACCGTCCCGCCCGTGATAGGAGCCCATGCCGCTCTCCCCCACGCCGCCGAACCCCATGTTGCAGGTGGCCAGGTGGATCACGGTGTCGTTGATGCACATGCCGCCGGAGGGAATCCGGTCCTTCACCGCGGCGATGCGGGCCCTGTCCTGGGAGAAGAGATACAGGGCCAGCGGCTTCTGCCGGTCCTGGAGCAGGGTGTAGATATCGGAGAAGCGATCATAGGTGAGCACCGGGAGAATGGGGCCGAAGATCTCCTCTCCCATCACGGGGTCAGACCAGGAGACATGGTCCATCAGGGTGGGCTCGATTTGCAGGGCGGCAGGATCAGAACTGCCGCCCTTTACGATTTTCGCGGGGTCCAGAAGGCCCATCAGGCGGTTGTAGTGCTTCTCCGAGACGATGCGACCGTAGTCTGGGTTGCGGAGCGGGGTGGCGCCGTACTGCCGCACCATCTCCTCCTGCAGCAGCTGGAGGAGCTTGTCTTTCACCGAGGCGGCGCAGAGGATGTAGTCCGGAGCCACGCAGGTCTGGCCGCAGTTCAGGTACTTGCCAAAGACGATCCGCCTCGCCGCCATGGGGAGATTGGCGGTCTCGTCCACGATGCAGGGGCTCTTGCCGCCCAGCTCCAATACCGCCGGGGTGAGGTGTTCGGCGCAGTGCCGGAGGACCTCCTTGCCCACCGCCTGGCTGCCGGTGAAGAACACGAGGTCGAACTTCTGCTCCAGCAGCGCCGCGTTCTCCTGCCGCCCGCCGGTTACCACCGCCACGTACTCCGGGGGAAAGCAGGACGCCACCAGGTCTGCCACCAATGCGCTGGTGGCGGGGGAGTACGCGCTGGGCTTCAATACCACGGTGTTGCCTGCGGCGATGGCGTCTGCCAGGGGCTCGATGGTGAGGAGAAACGGGTAGTTCCAGGGGCTCATGATGAGCACAGTGCCGTAGGGCATGGGCTTTACCGAGCTTCTGGCGGGGAACTGGGCCAGTGCGGTGGGCACCGTCTTCTCCCTGGCGTACTCTCTCACATGGCGGAGCATGTAGCTGATCTCGGAGAGGGCCATGCCGGACTCGCAGAGATAGCCCTCAAAGGCGGACTTGCCCAGATCCTGCTGCAGGGCCGCGGTGATGTCCTTCTCCCTCGCTCGGACCGCCTCCCGGAGCTTGGTGAGCTGCCGGATGCGGTAGTCCACATGCAGGGTTACCCCGGTGGCGAAAAACTGTCTCTGCTTTTGGATGATGTCTGTGATGTCCATGCCGATACCTCCCGATGGCCATATGAGACGGCCGATTTTTGCGTTTTTGTTAGAATACTCCATTCCGTGGGCGTTGTCCAGAGCGGTTTTGGCATGTTTTTGCATCTCTACGGGATGAAACGGGCCGGGTGAGGAGAGCGCGGTCCAAAAATCTTGGGTGCGCGTTAGATTGTGCTGTAAGGTTGGGGGAGCAATGCCGTCTATGAGGGTGAAGGATCCTTCAGACTGGGAAGGGGGAACCCCATTGGAAGACAACGAAATTGTGGCGCTGTTCTTGGAGCGAGATCCCCGGGCCCTGGCAGCCGCTGCAGACAAGTACAGCGCGTACTGCCGTGCGGTGGCAGACCATATTCTCCGCAGCCCGGAGGACACCGAGGAGTGCCTCAACGACACCTGGCTCCGGGCCTGGAACGCCATACCGCCCCAAAAACCTCGGAACCTGAAGCTCTTTCTGGCCCGCATCGCCCGCAACCTAGCCCTGGACCGGTACAGCGCCAGGCGGGCGGAGAAGCGGGGCGGGGGAGAGATGGAACTGGTGCTGGACGAGCTGGCGGAGTGCCTGCCGGACCACACCGATGTGGAGCGGGAATATGAGGGCCGGGAACTGGAGCAGTTTGTCCGCTCCTTTGTCCGGGGCCTGCCAGTGCGGGAGGGCAACGTGTTTGTCCGCCGGTACTTCTACGCGGAGTCTGTCGCTGAGATCGGGAGGCGGTACGGCCTCACCGATAACCACGTCATGGTGATCCTCTCCCGGACCAGAGCGAAACTCAGAAAACAGCTCAAGAAGGAGGGCTATCTTTGAACCGCGATGATTTGATGCGGGCCATGTCCGCCGTGGACGATGACATCCTGCTGCGGAGCGAGCAGCCTGCGGCAACAAAACGGTGGCCTGTGATGCGCCGCTGGGCTGCCTTGGCCGCCTGCCTGGCATTGGTGCTGGGCCTCACCGGCCTCGGCATCGCCGCCGAGGCCAAGGAGTACGGGGAGGCCGTAGCATTTTTTGAGGAGAACGACCTGCCCCTGGAGGGACTCAGCCGGGCAGAGGTGAAGGCCGTGTACCGGGACATCACCACCCAGCACTTCTCCCTGGACAAGACCGCCGAGGTGATTCAGAAGAGCGTTCCCGGCGGGGAGATCCTGCAGCGGGCGCCCACCGCAGAGGAGATGCGGGACTACTGGAACAGCCGGGAAAACAGACCGGAGACACCGGCGTCCGGGACCACCTACACCCTGGACTACGTGTACCGGGAGGACAAGACCATGGGCTTTGACGTGCTGGAGAAGAGCGTGCTGCGCTGCAGCGCGGACGGCAAAGCGCTCTGGAGCGCGGAGTTCCCGGAGTTCAGCGCGGACGGCTATCAGGCATTCCCAAATCAGAACCGGGTGCTGGTCTGGGGGAGAACCCCCACCTGGAGCAGCGAGCAGACCACCCTCGCCTGGGTGGCATGCCTGGACGGGGACGGCAACCGGCTGTGGGTCCGGGAGCTGGACCACGGCTTCGAAGATGAGCACGGCAGCGCGGTGCTGGAGAATGATGACGGCACCTGGGCGGTGATCAGCAGGGGCGATTTCAAATACCTGTGCCTCACCACCCTCAGTGTAGACGGCGAGGAGCTGGCCTTTGCCAAAAATGAGATCGGCAACCTGGGGATCTGGAACGCGGTTCGGCTGGGAGACGGCTACCTGGTGCAGGTGGGGAATTACACCGGAGAGAACGGGGCGCGGCTGGTCAAGCTGAGCCCGGATGGCGAGATTGCGGACCAGTTTTCCTACAGCGGACCAGACTGCGTCTACACCATCACCGATATGGCGGAATTCGGCGGACAGGTCTATCTCTCCGCCTATGCCGTGCCCAGGAAGGGCGATGAGCCTCCAAACTATGAGCTGGACGGCCTGTGGGAACAGATCGATGCGCTCTCGGACCAGTATGGCATGGCGATCCCCACGGAGGAGCTGACGCCGCTGCTGCGGGAACACTACACCGCAGTGCTGCTGCTCTGCAATCCGGAGGGCGGCGAGCCCCAGGTGTTCTACTCTGTTCAGGGCTCCTTTGGTGGGAAACTCACGGTAGAGGAGGACCGGCTCCTGTGGGATGTGGAGAGCATCGTATCCTCTCTCTACTCGCCATACACCAACTCCTATAGTTTGTGCGGGGACTGCGAGATCTTCCGATACGCCTTTGACAGCAATGGCACCCTGGCGGACACGGTGGAGACCGGCACCTACAAGACCTTCAAGCGATAAGCAGGAACATCACGGCAGGCGGCAGGGCCGCCGGGGATACCCCGGCGGCCCTGCCGCCTGCTCCATTTCAGAAGGTGCCATTGGGGAATGCACCGTTTGGGGGGCATTCTTGCACCAAGAGAGCGAAAATTTGGTGGAAACAGACAGCACAAGGGTGCAAAAAAGTTCACAAACGTTTGCCGCTGTTGTGGAAAGAAAAGGTTGCACCATGGGCGCCTGGGTGGTATCATGGGGAGCACCATTTCAACAGAGGGGGATGTTACAATGAGCCATGCTACCGCAATGAGCGCGGCCGCTGCCCTGGAAAAACTGAAAGAGGGCAACCGGCGCTATCTGGAATCGAAGACCAATCCGGGGGACATCTCACCAGAGCTGCGGGCCCACACCTGCCAGCACGGCCAGAATCCGTATGCCGTGGTGATCACCTGCTCGGACAGCCGGGTGATCCCGGAGAGCATTTTCAGCGCTGGCATCGGCGAGATCTTCACCATCCGGGTGGCCGGCAACGTGATGGACAACCACCAGATGGGCAGCATTGAGTACGCCGCCGATCACCTTGGCTGCAAACTGGTTGTGGTGCTTGGTCACGACCACTGCGGCGCCGTGGGGGCGGCCCTGGGCAACGAGCCCCTCACCCCGTTTGTCCAGACCATTGTGGACGAGATCCGCAAGGCCGTGGGGACAGAGACGGATCCCAATGCGGCCTCCTGCAAGAATGTCCGCCAGAGCGTGGCGTACATCCGGTCGCGGGACGGCGGCCGGGGCCTCACCGTGTGCGGGGCCATGTATCACATCCAGGACGGCCGGGTAGAATTCCTCGAGGACTGACCTGCAATCGGGAAGGGGACGTTTGGCATGCAATCCGATTGGGAGCCGATCCGCAAACGGGTGTCCTGCAGGGCCTACCAAGACCGTCCGCTGGAGCCTGCGCGGATCGCGCAGTTACAGGACAAAATCCAGGAGTTGAATGCGGCCTCCGGGCTCCACTTTCAGCTCATCGTATCAGAGACAGCCGGCAAGCCTGCGGTAAAGCTGCTGGCGGCCATGTTCCACGGCAGTCCCAACGTCTGCGCCGCTCTTGTGGGCGGGGAGGACTGCATCTCCGGGGAGAAGGTGGGCTACTACGGCGAGAAGCTGGTGCTCTATGCCACCGCCCTGGGCCTCGGCACCTGCTGGGTGGCCGGCACTTTTGACCGCAAGTCCATTCATCCGGACATCGGCCCCGGGGAGAAGCTGTGGGACGTGGTGCCCATCGGCTACGCCCTGGAGACAGTGCCCGCCCGGCAGAAGATGATCCGCAAAAGCATCCGCAGCCGGGACCGGAAACCGGAGGAGTTTTTGGAGTCCGATCTCCCCCTGGCCCAGCTGCCCATGTGGGTGCAGAAGGGGGTGGAGGCGGTGCGCCTGGGCCCCTCGGCGGTGAACCAGCAGCCGGTGAACATCCGGTTCCGCAACGGCACCATCTCCGCCCGCATCTGGAAGAAGGGCCACGGCCTGGAGTACAACGATCTCGGCATCGCGAAATGCCAGTTTGAGGCCGGCGCCTACGCGTACGGCGTCACCGGACACTGGGACTTTGGAGACGGCGCTGTGTTCCATGTCTCCAAGGTAGTGTCCGGCGGCGAGGACTGAAGTCCCGCCAGAACTCTAGCGAAAGAAGGCGAATGGCGACTGCCCCCGGACCGATGGGGATAGCTGCCACAGCGCACCATGCACTTTTTCTTGTCCAGCCAGCGGCAGCGGCGGAGAGCCGCCTCTGCCGCTGCGGCCCTGGCGCTGCTGTTCTCGGTGAGCGCCTGCGGGCCATCCGCCAAGCCAACGGAGACCGCACCCGTGTCCAGCGAGGCGGTGTCCTATCCGCCGCTGATTCCTGACCCGGAGACGGCAGCGGCCAGCACAGATGCTCCTCCAGAGGACGACACCGAGGCGCCGGTGCCGGACCCGACAGAGACGGAACCGGGTTCGGAGACCACACGTGAGGGCGAGCCATCCGCCGGGCCGGAGCCCACTGAGGCGCCCACGCCAACGGTGGAACCAACAGCAGAGCCCACACCGGAACCGACACCGGAGCCCACTCCTGAACCCATGCAAGAGCCTACCCCGGAACCCGCTCCTGAACCCACGCAAGAGCCTACCCCTGAACCCACCCCAGAGCCTACCCCAGTGCCCACCGAGGAACTGGTCCCCACGGTAGCGCCCACGCCGGCACCGGAGACCCCGGCACCGCCGGCGCCCACCCCGGATGCGCCCACGGTGTTGGCTCCCATCACCGGGGCGGTGCCCGCCTGCGATCCGGTGGACCCCTCCTGGTTTGACGATGTGGTCTTTGTGGGGGACTCCGTGAGCCTGAAGCTCAACTACTACGAGTCCGCAGTGGATGAGCTGGGCAAGGCGCAGTTTCTCACCGCCGGCAGCCTGGGCAGCGGAAATGCCCTCTGGGAGGTGAGCGAGGAGTCTGTCCACCCCACGTATCAGGGAAAGAAGATGCTGCTGGAGGACTCCATCCCCCTCACGGGAGCCCACAAGGTCTACGTGATGTTGGGGATGAACGACCTGGCCCTCTACGGCCTGGACGGCACCGTGGAGAACCTCATCACCCTGATGCACCGGATTTTGGAGCGGGTGCCGGATCTCGTCATCGTGATCCAGTCCATGACCCCTATGGCCAGCACCAGCAGCGTGATGGGCTCCAAGCTGAACAACGATGTGATCCGCCAGTACAACCAGCGGCTGCTGGAGACCTGTGCGGCCCAGGGCTGGTATTTCGTAGACGTGGGATCTATCATGTACGATGACACCGGGTATCTGCGGCAGGACTACTGCGGCGACCTGCAGGGCATGGGCATGCACTTTACCAACGCCGGCTGCGAGGCCTGGGTGCAGTATCTGCTCACCCATGTGCCGCCGGTGTGAGCACAGACCTGTGCACCATATCTTTTTGAGCCCCCAATCTGATCCGGCACAGGGCCGGAAAACAACAGGAGGAAATAGTACAAATGAAGCGTTTTTGGATTTGCTGCCTGGCAGTGGTGCTGGTGTTGGCACTGGCGGCGTGCGGCGGCGGGGAGTCTGCCGGCAACGAGGGCGGCGGCGATGCCCCTGCAACTACCGTGGACCTGAAGGCTCTGAAGGACAGCATCCTGAGCCAGGTGCCCATCACCGATCCCCTGGATCTCCAGGACGGCTACCTGAAGGACACCCTGGGCATCGATGATGCAGATGTGAAGTCCTGGAGCGGCGCCACCTCTCTCGCCGGCTCCACCGGATTCCCGGATGAACTGGTGCTCATCGAGGCAGTGGACAAGGACGCCGCCGGCCGGGTGAAGACCGCCCTGGAGAACCACATCGAGAACATGAAGACCCAGGCCAAGGACTACAGCCCCGAGGGCTATGCCCTGGCGGAGAGCTGCAAGGTGCTCCAGGAGGGCAACTACCTGGCTCTGTTCCTCTGCACCGGCCACGAGTCCATGGAGCCCCTCTTTGAGGGCGCCTTTTGAGGGACTCCACCCTGGAAGGAGTATTAGAGATGGATGTAGAGGCTTTGCTGCAGGAGACGAAAGAGCTGCAACAGGTTACCATGCGGGTGCTGGCCTCGGAAGACCGTCCGGACGGCCAGAAGGTGGACCCAGCGTTGCAGATGCCCCTGCTCCAGGCGGCCATGGCGGCAAACCGGGCCATCACCGGATACCAGATGGCATCCATGCTGGGGCAGACCGGACCGGAGGGACCCTCAGCCGAGCTGGAGAAGCTGAAATCCGCCCTGCCCACCGCCAGCATTGAAGACGTGGAGCGGGCGGCCGAGGCCCTCCAGCAGTACTGGGAGCGGATGCCCGAGGTCTTCGGACGGGCGAGGGCATACCACCTCATCGGCACGGATATCTACGAAGTGGCAGAGTAGGGCAGCTGAAAGCAGAAACCAACCGAATACCGACAAGAAGCGCACTGCGGGTTTGCCGCAGTGTGCTTTTTCTATGACAGAGAAAATGTTGGAATTCTGTCTGATCTGCTGATGAAATCGGTATAAACTGCACCCGGAAGGTGCAAAATCAGTGCAACCGATAGTGGCAGTTGCACTTTTGAAAAAGCGCAATTTTCAAGTCCGGTTGATAGACTTGGCCTCCTGCCTCCGGTATCATTTGCCGTGTGAAGGGGGCAGATGCCATGAAACGGGAGAAGATCAGTTCAGGACAGCGGGATGACAAGACTTGGACCAAGGTGTTCTATACCGTGTTCGCCTGGTGCTTTACTGCGGTGGTGCTCAGTGCCGCGATCTGTGCCGGAAACCGCAGCGCGGCGGAACTGCCGCTCACGGCCTTGGGCCTGCCGTGCTGCCTGTGCCTTCTCTGGGCCCTGAACCATGCGTTGGACAGGTGCGCAGAATGGCTGGAACGGCGGTATTACGCCATCCTGGGTGTATTTGCAGCGGGGATGTTTCTCGCCGAATACCTCCTGGCGCTGCAGCTGCGGCACGGGGTCTGGTTCGATGTGGAGGCCATTTTCAGCGGTGCTATAGAGTGGGTGGAGACCGGCTCCTTCTCCACCTACTACCAGTACTTCGGCTACTTTCCCAACAACCTGGGCGGACTCACGTTCCTCTATGGGTTCTTCAAGACTGCCTCGTTTCTCGGCTGGACGGACTACTACGCCGTCTCAGCTATGGCGGCCAGCGCCATGCTCTCCGCGGCCATGGCGCTGGTGTCTCTGATCTGCAAGAGACTGGCGGATGCCAAGTGCGGCGTGCTGGCGCTGTTGGTGTTCCTGCTCAGCCCTCAGTTCTGGTTTCTCGGCGGGGCGGTGTACACGGACGTGCTGTCCATGCTGTTTCCCATCCTCTTCTTCTACCTGTACCTTCGCTATCAGGACAGTACGGGAAGCAGACGCTATCTTTTCCTGTCCGCCATGGGCCTCACTATGGCGGTGGGCAGCGAGATCAAGTGCACGGTTTTGATCATGGCGGTGGCGGTACTGCTCCATGCCCTCCTGCGAAGAGGGCTGGTCCGAGCGCTGGAACTGGGTGTGTGGGTGCTGGGCATCACGGCTGCGGTGTCCCTCACCCTGAACGCCTTCCTGTATACCACGCAGCTCAGCCGGGAGGAGGCGCGGGAGAACAACACGCCGCTGCTCCACTGGGTCCTGATGGGACTGCAGGGGGATGGGCTGTACAATTCCCAGGACTACGAATTCACCCGGTCTCTGCCGGCAGAGGGACGGAATGCGGCATTGTGGCAGGAGATCAGGAACCGGGTCCGGGAGAAAGGGCTTGTGGGGATGGTGGAGCACATCCTCCGAAAGTCCGCCATTGATTTCGGGGACGGAACCTACGGTGCGGACGACTTCCTCAAGATCCAGCCCTATGAGGACACGAGGCTGCACCAGATCGTCCTGCAGGACGGCGCGTTCCACAACTGGTATCGGGGGTATACCACGGCGATGCACCTGGCCATCCTGGTGTACATGGTGTTGGGTGCCAGACAACTTGCGACAGGCTTGCGCTCAAAGCAGGATGAGTTGCGGTTTCCCATGTATCTCGCGGTGTTCGGGCTGTGGGTGTTCCTGATGGCCTGGGAGACCAACCGCCGGTACTTCTCCAACTTCGCCCCGGTGATCATCGCCTGCGGTGTGCTGGCGGTGCCGAGCGGAGGGAAAGGAAACGGGACAGGTCGGAACGATAGACGCGAAAAGAGTGCCTCGTGAGGCGGGTTGCACATGCGCGTGTGCCGATCTTCATTCCTGGAGCGGGCAAAGAGACTGGCATCAAGCAAGATGGATGCTGGCAGGCTCTGAGGTGACAAAAAGGTGGTCTTTTTGCCACCGCTGGAAAAGCAAGACGAGGCATGTCTTTGGAATTCTTGGCTGGAATGCGTGAGCAAGATCCTGATAGTACCGTGTCAGCGGCATCTCTGAGAGGGATGCCGCTGTAGCTTTCCCTCTAGAGACAAGGGCACCCCTTTCAGACCGTTTTTGCTTCATAAAACTAAACCATATTATTTGATGAAGCTTTGAAAGTGTTGACAGGAAAGCTGATTTGGCTGCCTGAAGGTTAAGAAACAACAAGGCAAAAGTCAAAAAAGACCCCCTGACAAAAAAGTATACTTTTTTGTCAGGGGGGCCGGCAGAAACCGCTGTTAGTAGAGTATCACCTGAGAGATTCACAGTCAAGACAAATTTGCCCATATTGCGGCACTTTTTTTGCCAGCAGAGCTTCCATATATAGCCATTTCTGGACTGACAAAAAAGTATAGGTTTTTGCCAGGTGACGATAAATGTCCTGCACGGCGCTGCTTAGCCTTAGTAGTTGCCAAGACGTTTGTGCACCCTTTGAGAGCATTGGGGATGCAGATCAATTGGCAATGCTGTGTGGAATGAAGGATGAACCATGTTCTCTTGCGTGATATGGGGCGTACTTCAACGATTACCAAGAGACAGGGTACGCAGGTAAGGAGCAGATATGAGAGTTTCTTGGGACTGGCAAACTGTCCCCTATATCATTGGCGGTAGTACCTGCTGAAATGCCAATTCAGAATGGCCGGTGATGCGATGTTTGGCTTTAGAACGGTTAGCAGAGAGTTCGCCTTTGCAGGGCAGAGCGTACAGAACTGCCGTGCAACCAACATGGATCGATATCTGGTGAAAAGCCGCTTGATTGAGGACGGGCCAGTCTATCTTGCAGTGGTGTGCGATGGTGTGGGCAGCCTTGAACATGGAGATTTTGCCTCCAATGCGGCTGTATGGAAATTGGAGGAATGGTTTGATTCCCTCGAGGACATGAAGAGGATCGGACTCCGGCTTTATCGCCAGGTTCAGGATATCAGCAATAGCATTGCAATCATGGCGCAGGCCGATAGGAAGCAGACTGCCTCAACATTGTCTGCTCTAATGATTGCAGGTGGAAGATACTATTTTGTGCAGTCCGGGGATAGCCGTATCTATCTCTACCGGAAGGGAAGCTTTCAGCAGATCACCCAGGATCAGTCCTATCGAGGGATGCTGACAGGCTACGTGGGGAAAGACAATGCGCAGCCACCCCTGTATGGTGAGGGCAATGAGAATGCAGATGGATATTTGCTGTGTACTGACGGGATCACAAAGAGGCTGAGTCCTGCATTTCTCCAGGAACAAATGGAGCGCATAACGGTCAAAACACTGGAAAGAGATATGAACGGCATCATCCAGTGTGCGATTGATCAAGGAGAAACCGATAATATAACACTTGTAATTTTACTGCGGGAAGAGAGAGGTACACGATGAGAATTCGCCTTTTGATCGGGATCGCTGACGCGGATTACAGCAATTTCCTGTCCGATGTACTCATGGACCAATACTCTGAGACATTTGATGTGAGTGTTTGCACGACAGAGACCCGTTTCCTGTCCACAATTGACTCTGGCAGGATGGATGTTGCTCTGGCAGATGACAGCTTTCTTGATGCACTTGGAAATCACCCAACCAATGTAATGATATTCCGCATCGCAGATAAGCAGAATTCGAATATCTCTGAGAACATCCGCAGCATAAAGAAGTACCAAAGGATCTCCAACATCATGAGCACTGTAATTGAACAGTATGCTCGCTATTCCGGGAAGCGGGTGTCCGATGATTACAGTAAAGCAAAAGTCACGATGGTGTGGTCTCCTGCCGGAGGGACAGGAAAGACTACTGCTGCATTGGCCTATGCTGCAAGATGTGTGGCGGAAAAGAAAAAGACACTTTACCTCAGCTTGGAAGTCTTCTCAGGGGACCAGGCTTATTTTGCACAGAACGGCAACAGCATTAGCAAGATTTTAAGCGGTCTTACTGGTGACATCTCGCTCCTGATGCAGAGCATCCGACAGGAAGATATCGGAAGCGGGATTTACTACTTCGAAATGCCGGAGAACTATGATGACATCGCTGTGCTGCGCGATTCCGAGATGGAAATGTTAATCAGTGCTGCAGCAAACGGCGTGGATGAACTGGTTGTAGACTGCCAGAGTACATTCGACCCAAAAGTTGCCCGTCTCATGGAGATTGCCGATGCAGTTTTCGTGGTCATCAACGCATCGAAGATAGCACAAATGAAGTGGGAGCAGTTCAAAAGTCAGAACAGCTACTATGACTTAATCCGGAATCGCGCCTACTTAGTATGCAATCAGGGGGCAAATCTGGATGCAGAGGATATGGAAGGCAAAATCAACCTTCCTAGGATCAGTACCACAGATCCTGTAGCGGTGTACAAGTCACTGTCCACTAACATGGTGGTCGCATAGGAGAGTTTGTATGACAGACGAGGTGCGCAGCCAACTGATCAAGCAGATCAAAACCGAATGTCAGAACAACCCAGACCTCACGACCATGGGGGACAATGATCTGCGAAGGTTGGCTGAGAGAACTTTGGCCGCCAAGGTGGATTGGGCGAGAGCAAACAGGCCGGACTTGTACCGCGAGTTGGCCACCATGAACTTCCGGGAAAAGCAGCAGGTTGTGAGTGCAGTCTACGAGAGTATCCGCGGTCTCGGTATCTTGCAGCAAATCATGGATGACGAAAATGTGACCGAGATCATGATCAATGGGTACAATAACGTCTTCGTGGAGCGGGGCGGAGGACTTACAAAACTGCCAGACCACTTTGAAAGCCAAACTGAGTTGGTCACGATCATCACAAAGTTTGTCTCCAAAGCCGGCCGTGCCGTAAATGAAAGCGAACCTATCGTGGATACACACCTGGAAGATGGATCCCGTGTAAATGTGGTCATGCCGCCGGTGGCGCTCAACGGTCCCATCGTGACTATCCGGCGTTTTCCCAAAGAGGCCATGACGGTAGAGAAGCTAATTGCATATGGATCTATCACACCAGAAGTCGCTGGCGTGCTGAAGCTTCTCGTAGAGTGCAGGTACAACATCTTTGTGAGCGGCGGTACTGGCAGCGGAAAGACAACGTTTTTGAACGCGCTATCCAACTTCATCCCACGAGATGAGCGAATCATCACCATTGAGGATTCCGCTGAGCTGCAGATCAGGAATGTGGACAACCTTGTCAGACTGGAGACAAGAAATGCGGGTGCCGATGGAAAAGGAGCGATAACGATCCGTGACCTCATCCGGTCTGCGCTCCGTATGCGGCCGGACCGCATTGTCGTGGGCGAGGTTCGTGGAGCAGAGGCTTTGGATATGCTCCAGGCAATGAACACCGGCCATGACGGCTCTCTCTCAACCGGTCACGCGAACTCAACGTTGGATATGCTGAGCCGTTTGGAGACAATGGTTCTGCAAGGCGCTGCCGGCCTTCCACTGGAGGCTATCCGGCAGCAGATTGGTTCGGCTGTTGATATTATCATCCACTTGTCCCGTTTGAGAGACAAAAGCCGTAAGACCATGGAGATCGTTGAGATACTGGGCTATGACTCTGATACGAGAAAGTATCGGACGAATACTCTCTATGAGTTCCGGGAAACGCCCGGGATTAGCACGAAGAACAAAGTTGTAGGTATGCTGGTTCGTACCGAAAATCCGATGGTGAATACGCATAAGCTTCTAAATGCTGGCGTGGACCGCAAAATCTAAGTGAGGAGTGACGTCATGAAGAATATGTTTGATGCGTCACCGTCCACAGAAGAGGCTGCAGGCAAGAATCGCGTTGATTCAGAGTCCACATCCTATTCTGAGATCAAACCGCCAGACTATAACAAAAGCCCCAACACTGCGTTTGACTATTTCATCAACTTTGTTATCGGGTATGTCCTGGGAGCTTTGGTTTTGTATGTGTTCTACCGAATCCCAGTGCTTACGATCATCGGTGGCATACCCGTAGGAGCGGTTGTCTCCTTTGCATCTCAATTCAGCAGCAAGGCCAAGCGGCTCACCAATTTGCGCGTCCAGTTCTACGATATGCTGGAGTCTATGGCTGTGTCCATGAGAGCGGGCAATCCTCCTTACAGGGCGCTGGAGCGTGCCAAGTCTGAATTGTTGCTGGTCTATCCGGAAGATAGCGATATTGTGACTGAGATTAATGTTATCTTGGCAAGATTTCAAAACTCAATTCCGCTTTCAGTAGGCTTTACAGATTTTGCTCAGAGATGTGGCTTGGAGGATGTCGTGAGCTTTGCGTCTGTTTATGCAACGATTGAGGGAAAATCCAGTAAAGCGAATGAGATCATTCAAGACACACAGCAGATTATTGCAGATAAAATGGAGATTGAAATGGAAATCGACAGCATGATGATGTCAGCCCGCAATGAGGCAAACACAATGCTGGTAATGCCTATTCTGATTCTCGCCATCATCGGATTTGCCGGTTCTGGGTTTATGGATTCCCTTTTCACTACACTGGTTGGAAGAGTTGTAGCAACCGTTGGTCTGATTGTCTTTATAGCATGCTTTATAATGACACAAATCTTTAGCAAGATTAAGGTCTAGGAGGTAGGCAGAAGTGTATGTATTGCTGCTAGTGCCTGCCACCATTTTGTTAGTGTTCTGGTTCAGCTTATTTTTCTTTACAACTGATGAAGATTGGATTGCAGCTGCGCAGGGGAAGATCCTGGAAAACCGGGAGCAAATCAGCAAGCTAGCACAGAAGGATATCGCAAACCAAAAGAAGCGGGATGAATATGCGCAAGGTGTCATGAAAGTTCTGGCATCAATATTGTATGATGATAGCGCAAAAAAAGATATTGAACGTCTTAGAAAGCAGAACAGGGAACTTCAGGGAGGAAATTTAAAGCACATAGGTATCTTCTCAATTCCTGGGTATGTGCTTCAACGTAAAGTACAGGTGATTGGAAAGGGAGCATTTCACAAAAAAATCACAGAGCAGTGTATTGAGCTATATGGAAAGAAATATGGGGTTGTGTGGGCAAATCGTGAATTAGCGCAGCTACTATCCTATCCGATACTTGGACTTGGATTGATTGTTGCGCTTAGTGTTCTCTTTTTGGCGAGAGACAACCAAGAAATGGGTCTTATTCTCTTAATAGGCGGCTCTCTCATAATGTCTGTCTTAGTCTATATGATCTATGATGATGTGACGGACCATATTAATAAGCGGCGTGTGGCTATCAGCAGGCAGTTTCCCAATGTTGTCTCCAAACTTGCACTCCTCGTGACCTCAGGCATGGTTATGGATCGGGCATGGAGAGAGACAGCGGAGAGTAGCGACAGAGAGCTCTATCAAGAGATGCGTAAGACTGCGGATGAATTGGATAATCTGGTTCCGCCTGCTGAGGCATATTCGAACTTCATTCTGCGTTGCAACACGAAAGAAACAACAAAGCTTGCCTCGGCAATCATACAAAACCTGACTATGGGAAATGAGCAAGTTGGAACATTACTCAAGACTATGGCACACGAGGCTTGGATGGAAAGACGTCATACTGCAAAAAAGGACTCCGAAGCTGCAAACTCAAAACTGATGATACCAAGTATCTTGGTTTTTGTAATGATTCTTGTGATGATCATGGTTCCAGTTTTGCTTAGTTTTTCATCGCTATAATTATAGATGTGTTTTCAGATTTTATATCTGATTATACAAAAATGAGAGAAGGGAGGTTACGAAATGCTTAACCAGTTCTATGCACTCGTTTTGCGGGTCATTCTTGCGTTGAGGGCACCTTTTGTTGAGGAGACCCGGCGTCTTCGGGATGACGAGCGGGGAGTCTCACCAGTTGTAGCTACAGTGCTTCTGATACTTGTCGCTGTGCTGGCGGTCTTACTGCTCTGGAACCTGTTGGGGGAGTACATCAACAATTTGTTTACCAGCATTACGGACAAAAGTAGTGGGCTTGAGTAAGACTTAAGGGTCTTACAATGGCACAAGCAATGGAAAGGGAATGGTTGCCTTGACAAATAATAATCTAACTCGTCTCATCAAGGATGATAAAGGTGATGTTATCGTTGAGGCAACTATTCTCTTTCCTATCATAATCATGATATTTGCTGCTTTTGTAATGCTTGCTACATATATGCCTGTTAGAGGCAATGTGCAGAGGGCGGCACAATATGCGGCTTCTATTATAAGTGTTCAAGAAAGTGACACATGGATTAAATTTGATAAGGATCAATTGAAGCAACAATGGTTGGAAAAGAGCGAACTTCCAAATGTTTATGCTCAGGCGTTGGGAGCAATATTTGAAACAAGTCATGAGCGCAGCGAAAAACAGGGAGTGGCTGAAACCATTGTAAAAGCAATCCTTGATAACGGCATCGTATCTAACAATGGGGAAATTACTGATATTGATTGTGAAGTAAAGAACTATGTAATATACAAGGAGATAGTTGTCACGGTTGAATATGAAGTGCAAATGCCGCTGAAACTTTCTTTTATAGGATTTGACAACAAGTATACTGTGAGTGAATCTGCGACTGCAATTGTCACCGATGGTGATGGATTTGTTCGAAACATTGATATGCTCACGGACTTTGTTAATTATCTGAACAAGAAGTATAATCTCAAACTCGATAAACTATCCGAATGCCTGGGTAAGGTCTTTGAATTCATGGGAATATAGTATTTCACGAGGTTGATATGAAGCTACTAAAAAGTTGCAAAGGAGCAGTCACGGTTTTTGTGACGTTGCTGTTGATCCCTTCCATTTTGGTTACAGGGACTGGTGTAGATATTGCTCGGATCTATGCGGCACGTAGTCTCATTCAGGATGCAAACCAACTTGCGGCAAATTCAGCCTTAGCTGAGTATGACGCATTGCTTCATGATCTATATGGCTTGTTTGCAATTACGATGTCAGACAGCGAATTGAGTGGGGTGGTAGACGAGTATATCAAAGCAGCCTTTTCTGACACCTCAACTGATTCTCAGGAAAACACCTATGACTTTCCATTGTTTCTGGGGAAGGATCCAAAAGGGAGTTTGACCATGGCAAACGGTCAATGTCTCTCGAATCCAGATGTTCTTCGACGTCAAATTGAGGAATACTCTGCACTACGAGCACCGATAGTTGTTGTCAAAGAAGTAATGGAACGCATGGATAGTTTCAAAAAGGTTAAAGCAGATTCAAGGGTAATTGATAAAAAGGATGAAGTAGATAAGCGACTAGATGATGTTTGTGAGGCATATGAAAATTTATATAATTCAATCAAAGATTCAAACGGTTATAAGGAATGGGAAGATTCAATAATTAATTCTACAAATAATGGACTGAGTGAACTCTACAAGAAATTCTCTGAGATGAAAGAAGTTAGGAAAAAATACTGGGAAACTGCTGCGACCCGGTATTCCTATGAAACAGATGCACTGCTCGACCACTATCTCGATGCGGCAAAAGCAATAAACGAGATTATAACCGGACCATATGTATATGACAACTGGACGCTTGATGAAGAACTCCTTGATCAAGGGGAATACTACTCTGCTAAATATTTTGATGGAATAAAGTATGAGCTGGATGATGCACCGGATATTGCAAAAGCAATTCGTGACGCTTGCTCAGATGTATATAAGAAATGTGAAGAAGCAGATAAAGCAAGCACAGATTTGAAGAATGCGGTGCAGGAACTAAAAAATGAATTGAATAAGGACGAATGCAGTGCAGAACTGAAAAGAGGCATAACAGAACCGCAAGAAGGCCAGACCAAATCTTTGCTAGAACAATACGATGAAGTAGCGAATATCGATTTTTTAACACTCGGAAAACAATTTAACGACTATAATAATGCGCAGGCAAATCAGTTTGAACAATACTGCTCTAATATTTTAGAAGGTTCAACTCCATTGTATGAAAATGGATATATTAGAATAGCACTTGGATCTCTAGAAGAATTTTATGACGAGAGCAAATCGGACATTCTCAATCCAAGATTTCAAATTGCGGAAGGAACGGATGCCAACTCTAATGCTACAGAAGATGCACTATGGGATACTATACGGCAGGAACCTATAGAAAAGACTAATCCATTGGGCGGGTACTGCAACTTTGAAAATAAAAGTCCAGCACATAAAGATCTAGTTGATCAGCTGGAGCGGTTGTTCGGTGCAGGGACAGATGGTAAAGATCGCAGCGAGGAAAAGGAAAAGAGCAAGACAAGTCTCTTAGCAGTATTTCAAGCGGTTAAAGAACTCTTCGGAAATATGTTCGCTCCAACGCCAGAGGGGGCGACAAGGTATGACGGTGAAGAACTGAATAAGAGCGGTATCACAGATGCCGGTACTGATTTTGGTACAGGTGGAGACTGGAGCAGTACAGATTCAGTCCAAAGCACATTAAAGGATGCATTAGGAAGTAATATTTTAAATATGCTTGCTAATGCAGCTGATGCGATAGGAAACAAGATGCTGCTATTGGTATATGCTAGCGACATGTTCTCTTGCTATAGTTCAGGCAGAGGACCATCGGATGCAGTGAAGATCTCTATGGCGGGTGTGACACTTGGAACAGAAGTTGACTATTTTTACCAATCCGAAGTTGAGTATATATTCCACGGTGATATACATGATGCAATTTCCAACATTAATTCTGTTGGCTCTCTGATTTTCCTTGTCCGCTTTATTTTTGATTATATTGCATCGTTTAGCATCAAAAGCGTTAATAGAACAGTCAACGGAATAAAGACGACTTTATCCTTTCTGGGGCCTTTCGCAATTGCAATTGGTGAGCTCGCTAGACTTGCACTGGCATTAGGAGAAGCAGTAACAGACCTTTCACTCCTGCGATCTGGTTATCAGGTTGCTTTTATAAAAAACAGCGATAATTGGAACTTTAGCTTATCTGGGATGACAGATCTCACCGTGGATATGGTGAAGCAAGAGTTAGACAAAGCTGACACAGATGCCCAGACAAAAGATCGGGTCAGTGATAAGACAGGTATGTACTATATAGACTACCTGAGAATTATGCTATTGTTTGTTGATGGGGATGACATGGCTGCAAGAATAGCAAATTTGATTGCACTAAATTTGACGAATTATAGCAAAGGCCTTGGGAAATATGCTAACGATAAGGAAACTTGGCATCAGAAGATGAAAGAAGCAGAAAAGTATGATCTTTCCAAGGCGATTACTGGATTCACAATCACGACATCAGCTGATCTCCGGTTAATGTTTGTTCCCATGGGTAGTGGGATGGGGTTAGAGTCATTCGGTTACAAGACAGTCTCGGAGACCGAGTACAGGGGGTACTGATGTGGAGAGAGATGAGAGAGGATATATTGTCATCGAAACCATAGGTAGTTTCCTGCTGCTTGTTCTGCTTATGACTGCCATTCTAACGATGGTAAATGTAGTCGTACTTCAGGCGAGAATTCATTATGCACTTTCACAGACAGCGCAGACGATTTCAATGTATTCCTATACCTTGGAAAAGCTGGGGCTTATTGATCATTTGATAAACTCTGAAAATCAGGCTCAGGCAGCACAGACAGACATCGATGAGTTTATGAGTAATATGGATATGCTAGTAGAAGCTGTTAACGAATTGTCGATAGATAAGGGAAAGACTGGGGTCCAGGGATTTTATGATCAGGCTCAGGGCTTGAAGCAAAAGGGAATAAAGGCGATCTTTCAAGAATTTCTAAACTATGGTTTGCATGTTGGTAAAGGCTATCTTTTCCAGGAAGTCTTAAGAGCGCTGATGGACCGATACCTCTCTAGCGATGTTCTATCAGGAGATGACTACTTATTAAGATTTGGCATCATGAATGACAGAGGAGAAATCAAAGGTACGGATTCATTAACGTTTTATGATTTTAAATGGGACAATGTAACAGATGGAAGTAATTTCATCAATTCGAAAGGCGAGATTGTCATCAATGTCGTATATTATATAGACTATAGATTCGGCGCTTTACCCCTTCCTTTCACACGCATGAGAATCACGCAGCAGGCTATCACAAAATCATGGTCAGGGGGCCACGGAGAGGGTTATAAAGGGTGAAAAACAGCGGTGACACAGATTATCAAAAATTTAACAGTTGTTTTGATCCCATCTATAGCAGTAATCTCGCTGGTGGCTTTTAAAGCACAGGATCTATCGCCTGTTATACTTTTGCTGGATATTGTTCTTCTCGTTATTGGATATATTACAGCTCTTTTTGACATCAGGGAAAAGAGAATTCCCAACAAAGCTGTTCTTGCGCTGCTCGTCAGCTGGGTCATTGTGATGGTGCCGCAGTTTATTCTACATAGAGAGACTGCAGTGCAGCTATTGATCTATGGTGGGGTGGGTTTTCTCCTCAATGGCGCCCTATTGCTTCTTGTCTACTATATCAGCAGAAAAGCGTTGGGTGGTGGTGACGTCAAACTCATGACAGTAGCCGGACTCTTTCTTGGACCGCCTATCTTAAATGCGATGCTCTATGGTTCTGTATTAGCTGCAATTGTGTCTGTTATCCTTATTCTGACAAAGAAAATGAACAAGAAAGATTCGATTCCACTTATCCCTTTTTTGTATGTTGGAATTGTTGCTACTATGTTTTTACAGTAAAGAAGTGGTTGTATGAAACGTTTGAATATCATATTCACTGCCATTGCTTGCTTTGGACTCTTGCTGCTTTCATGGATTGTTGCAGCTTCTACGGAAAGTGCTGAAGATAAGCAAAGTCAACTCTTAGAGAGCGCACAGCGTTATATGAATGACGAGGTCTTTATCTATGCAGAACCGTTGCTTGATGAGGCGGCAAGCTATGATACACCACTTACAATTAGAGCCGAAGAAATGCTTCATGAGTTATATTTGAAAAGAATCGATGAAAACGACTATGTGGATAAGTATATATCTTTGCTGAACAAATGGATGACATATGAGGACACGGGCGAGGATGTCTTCTTAGAAGCTGCACAGTTCTATATAGAGCATGATTCTATTTCGGACGCTCTGCGAATTCTCAGAGATGGAATAGAAAAAACTAACGGAACTGATTTGAAAGAAATGTATGAGGAGAATAGATACAGGCATACAGTTTCTAGTGGTAAGTATGATGATATAAAGGCATTCTATGATGGAATAATCCAAGTCAGAAATGCTGATTACTGGGGAATTGCAACCTCAGGCGGTTTGATTTTGCCGTGTATCTTTGATGAAGTGAGTTATGAAAATGGTAGAGCTATTGTACGGCAAGGAAATGTCATTACTGCAGTTGATGCTGACAATAACCGGTTAGCACTATTTCACAGCGAATACTTGCAAGATGAACTCGGATCAGTACTAGGTATAGGTAACTATTCACAGAATCGTGTTGCAATCCGGTTTGAGAAGGGCTGGATCTTGACGGATGGTGAGTTCAACCGTGCAAGTACTGTTTTTGATGAACTGAAGACATTCTCAAACGGATATGCAGCAGCGAAATATAATGGAAAATGGGGCATCGTAGGGACGAACGGAGTTGATTGGCTGATTGAGCCCACTTACGAGGGAGTCATATGTGATAATCTCGGAAAATGCTATTCAGACAATGCGGTATTCGTGCTGAAAGACGATGGACAGATAGCTTTGCTGGTTAATGGGACTCCAGTCGGGGAAACGTATGAAGATGCAAAGCCATTTCAGGGTGAATGGGCTGCAGTAAAGAAAAATGGAAAATGGGGATTCATCGATCTTGAAGGCAATGTTAGGGTTCAATACCAGTACAACAATGCATTGTCGTTCAGCCGAGGTTTGGCTGCAGTCCAAAATGAGGATGGGCTGTGGGGATACATTAATCCGGAAGGAAAAATGGTAATTGAACCAGAGTTCTTAGATGCTGGAATGTTTGAGTCAAGTGTAGCTCCGGTGAAAACTGAATCTGGGTGGTGCTTTCTCGCATTATATGAGTAAGGAGGGTTAAAATCAGTGATATATAGTGTAGAAGACCGCAATGACCATGCAAAAGGACTCACGCATATTGTGAGTATGCCTGAGAAAGATCTGGATATGAAGGCATTTCGTACGCTTCAAGAAGATCTGCCGCCTTTTATTATTCCTTTCAGATATCGCTTTGTAGATGATCTCGTGGAATTCACATTTATACCGGGGGATCGGAGGACCCTTTTGTATCAGAGTCGTGAGCGCACAAACCAGGAGTGTATAACACTATGGACCAATGTCTTGCAGCCTCTGATTAGTTGTTACGACTGGTTTTTGAAAGCGGACTCTTTTGTGCTGGAAAGTAAGTATATTTATCTATCACAAGATGGAAAGACGGCATGCTACTTGTACTTGCCTACCACGAAGACCGTGGGTGAGTCTGATGCACTATTGTCGCTCGTGAAAGAACTTGCTGATCGTAACCGCCCAAGTGACCAATCACTGGAGATAAGCATTCTCCGGGCTATAAACCGTGATTTTCAGCCAAAATCTTTCTTGCAGATGCTGAGACAAACGGGAAATCGCAGGGCACCTGATGTTGGTAGTTCACGTGCAGGAAGTGCCTATGGTACAGAGCCTAGAAAAGCACCAATTGTGTTTGGTGGGTTGAATAGCACGCTCTCTCAAACAGGCAGCAAACCTCTTTTTCTTGAAAAATCAGACCAGAAAGAGAATCCTGCAAGACAGCCTAAACGGCAAGATCCAAAACCTGTAGATATAGATGACGGTGATATAGCAATTCAATTGAATGGGAAGAAAGGTAAGGCTTCGAAACCAGATAAGCAAGATAAGAAGGATAAGGGCCATCGTGGATTCTTTTTCTCGAGCAAAAAGAAACAGGATGACGAACCAGAAGAGAAGAAGCAGGCAAAGTCATCAAATCAGCCGGCATCCTTCTTCGTAAAGCAGAACAACGAGAACAAGGCTTTGGGAAACAGCGCTCCAATGAAATCAGAAGGCGGAGTAGCACCGAGAGCCAGCACTGTTCCTAACGGTGAAGGAGTCACTGTGCTCTTCTCAGAAGACAGTCAAACAGGCTTTGCCTATGAAGGAGAACCAAACTTTTCTTTCCCCGGTTTTATTCACGTTACAATTGATCCAGGACAGAGCTTTCGCATTGGGAGATTTGACGTCTCTCTGGGACGGAAACAGAGCGACTTTGAATTCAACCAGAATACGATAGCAGTAAGTAGAATGCATGCTGCTGTTGAGCGTAGTTCAGATGGTACTTATGCAATTCTCGATCTGTCGTCTGCGGCAGGAACATTTGTGGATGGAAAGAAAATTCCGGCAAATGTACGTGTTCCATTGGTGAATGGCTGCCGTGTTAGCTTTGGCAATGCGGGGGCGAATTATATATGGAAATGTTAAACGAGATTATTTGTGCGCAGGCTGCTTTTCTGACAGCCAGTCTACCTGAGATGCCACCGATCGTTCCTGTGATTGCACTGATCATTTTGCTTGTTGCGGCTATCATTCTAGTTCGTTCCCTCATGAATTCGGGCAAATCCCAATCAAAGAAGCCGAAAAAAGCGAAAAAAACAGATAACAATCCAAAGAAAAGCAAGCAGAGTGGGAAGCAAGTCAAAAACAAAGAGTCATCTAATGATCATAAAACTGATTTGATTAGCAATGATTATGAAGGGACAATATTACTTGGCCAAAATGCGGGAGATCAACGTGGAAGCTCAACAGTGGTTAATACAACTATTCCTTCCATGACCATTATTGATGTGGCAAACCCCAATCAGCGTTGTACCGTCTGTATGAACCAGACATACAGACTTGGACGCGATGAAGAACTGTGTGATATCGTCTTTCCGGCTGACCCATATATCTCGAGAGAACAGTGCGAGATATACTGCCAGAATGGTACAGTTTTCATTCGAAATTTGAGCCGTAAAAATATAACACGCATCAATAACAGAGAAGAGAGAAACCCCGTGCCACTGAACAACGGGACGGAGATTTTAATTGGCAATACTGCTTTGCGGGTCGAGATTCATTTGGGCAACTGACGGATAAGTATCTGCAGCTGACTATTGGTAAAAGCTGTTGTGCTTTGTGTGTTCTCTTGTTCCAGACAAGGAAGTGTGAATAACTTTATGGCGTATCTATTCTATGGCGGAATTGCACTGATGGCTGTCACAGCTATTGTAGCGATTGGTACCGGCATTGTATATCATATCACGGGGAAAAGACTTAATGAGCAGTTCGATGAAGAGTTTGGCAAGAGAGAATAAACGGAGGTAATCGATATGCCGCAAATAATTGCCTCTGTTTATGAGATAGGAGAACAAATCGGTTCAGGCGGGGGAGGCGTTGTTTACCTAGGACGTCATCTCCGCCTTGGAAAGGAGATTGTTCTCAAGGCTGATAAGCGAACGTTAAAAGCATCACCAGAAGTACTTCGGCGTGAAGTAGATGCACTGAAGGATCTGAGCCATCAATATATTCCTCAGGTGTATGATTTCGTTACAGAGAATGATACCGTTTACACAGTGATGGAGTATGTTGAAGGTGAGAGCTTTGACCGATTGCTCAAACGTGGTGAGCGCTTCCAGCAGAGGGATGTCATCAAGTGGGCATGCCAACTTTTAGACGCGCTGTGCTACCTGCATAGCCGTCCTCCGCATGGGATTTTGCACAGCGATATCAAGCCGGCTAACATCATGCTGACACCAAGTGGCGATATTAAGCTGATTGACTTCAACATTGCGCTGGCGTTGGGAGAGGACGGCGCCGTTCGTGTCGGATACAGCCAGGGGTATGCATCTCCAGAGCATTACGGACTGGATTATTCGCGGAAGAGTGCGGAAACAGCGTCCCTTCATGGAACAAGGAATAAACAATCAACGGCTTCCTTGGAAGGCAGTTCATCGACCGAGGTTATGCCTGAGGCCAGCAGTCAATCTGGAAGATCCAGCAAGGCATCTGGCTTATCGGGTTCCAGTTCTTCCCAAAAGAGCAACAGAAAGCAAATCCTACTGGATGTTAGGTCTGATATTTATAGCCTTGGTGCTACGCTCTATCATCTCCTAACAGGAACAAGACCGCACCGTGATGCACTGCAAATCATCCCGATTGAGACATTCCCAGGAATCAGCACGGCTGTGGCAGATATCATAGCTACAGCCATGCAGCCAGATCCGGCATACCGCTATCAGACAGCGAGAGAAATGCTGCATGCGTTTCAGACGCTGCGAGAGCACGACCCAAGAACGGTAAGCCGGAGAAAGCATTTCCGGGTAGCAGCTGCCGCTTTAGCTGTTTCGTTCCTTCTCGGCGGCCTCAGCACGTTTACAGGTCTTCATATGCTTCAGGAAGCTTCTGCCGAGGAGGCAAGACTGGCCCAAGAGGCGGAGCGCGTAGCAAAAGAGAATGAGGAGACCGCAAGACAGGCAGAGGAAGAGGCGAAACGAGCAGAAGAAGAGGCAAGAAGGGCAGAAGAGGAAGAGCGATTGCAAAAGCTTGCTGAGCAGACTGCGAAGGAAGCCTTAGAATCTGTTCGAAGTGCTGAGGCCGCGTACGACAGCGGCAACATTCCCAGTGCAATTGATCTTGCAATACAGGCGCTGGATAAGGACACGATCTACAATAGTCAGGCACAATACGTCCTGACAGACGCTTTGGGCGTCTATGACCTCTCAGATGGATTTAGTGCCTATCGAACTTTGCAACTTCCGGCAGCTCCGCTGGAGATGGCCGTCTCTCCTGATGGCACGAAGGTGGCTGTGATCTCTGATTTCAAGCTGTTTGTCTATGAAACTGAGAGCGGAAGAAAAGTTGCAGAGTTGCCAACTGAGGAATCAGCACTGGCAGATGTTGTCTTTCTCGGTGAAAACATGATCGCCTACGCGGCACCAGGGGCGATTCGTGCGTTCCATATTAGTAGTGAGAAAGAACTGTGGACTGGCGAGCACGCCACAGCCATAACGTGTTCGGGCAACGGCGCTTACATTGCAGCTGTGTACAAGGATGAGCAGCATGCAAACGTCTATGATGCTCTGACTGGCGAACTCTTGAAGCAGGTCGATTTCCTTGGAAGATCCCAACCTCTTCTGGACAACGACAGATTTGCGGATCCGCACAATACGATCTTTGCGCTGAATGATTCCGGGACCAAGCTGGCAGTTAGTTTTGCGGATGGCTCGCTGGATGTCTTTGACCTGAACAACTCGGATGATGATTTGGTCCTCCAAGGGGAGTCTCAATACAGAAGCTTTCGAGGGAGCTTTTGCGGGGATTATTTTGCTTACACCGCAAGTTCGACTGGGGACAATCTATTCTCGGTTATAGATACTGCCCAGGCAAAGCGGATTGCAGAGGCCTCTTCAGACAGTTCGTTTTTGGTTCAGACAGATGGCAAGGTGATTTACCTGGCCAATCGAAACACTCTCGTTAAGATGGACCCGGATACGGGAAAGCAGTCTGAGCTGGCATACCCCACTACGGACATCAAGGGATTCGCCTCCTGCGGTGAATACATGTTTGTCTCAACGGGCGGGGAGTTTTTTGAAGTATATGGACCAGGTGCTAAGTTATACTCCAGGACAGAGATCGACCATACCTGTGATTTTGTTGGCACAGGAGGACAGTATCTGGTGGAGGCAGGACGTGATACGCCCATCGTTCACATCCTTCAACTGACCAGTCATGCGGATCAAGACATCTTCAGCTACGATGTGCACTATAACCACGATGAGGCGAGACTGAGCGGCGATGGCTCTACCGTGATGCTATTTCGCTATGATTGCTTCCGGATCTACGCAATGGACGGAGAGATCATAGCGGATGTATCAATACCAGATGCCGGCAAGGTCTATGATCAGCAGTATCGCAGAGATGAAGATGGCAGCAGGCTGGAGGTCATTTACAGCGATGGCCTTGTTCGAACCTATTCAGCTACCGATGGTACTTTGCTTTCTGAGGAACAGGGAGATGCTCCAAGCGAGAATCTCTATGAGGAGTTCTTCTCGGACCAGTGGAAGGTGACCTCTCCGCTTCACGGTGCACCGAGCGTGTATAGCAAGGAGACAGGCGAACTTATCTGTGAGCTCGCGGCAGACGACTACCTGACGTATGTCACACAGGTGGGAGAGTACGTCATTACAGAGTACACAACTGCTTTGGGTGAGCGGTATGGGATCATTCTGAACGCAGACTGTGAAGCCATAGCGAAACTCCCAAACCTGTGTGATATCGTAGATGGTAAGCTGGTCTTTGACTTGCCAAACGGTAGTTTGCGTGCATGCTCAATCTACACGTTGAATGAGTTGCAAGAGTTAGCGAATTCACAGTGAATAAATTGACGAACTTCTACATTACTGAAATGCTTGAGATATGGCACTTCACATGATGCTGATGAATAAATACAATTGTTGGGTTCCTTGGATTGGAGGCAATATAGAAGAGCGTATAGGGAAGTCAAATTCAAAAATTGAAGGAGGAAAACAAATTGAAACAACCCAAAAAACTGTTGGCAATGATTCTGGCACTCGTTATGCTTGTGACCATGATGCTGACCCCTGCAATTGCCGGGGATGATTCAGCAGATGACTATGGCATTGCGCCAGTCTCTCTGCTGCCGCTGAATACGACTTACGTTACACTTGACCTAGAAGCGAGATTTGCAGAAGAACTGAAAGCGTATCCTGCGCAGGCGCTAATTGATGCTATTAACGCCGAAATTGAGGAGCAAAGTAAAAATATAACTGATAAGTCGAAAGTGTATACAATCTCTTCCGATGTTGACATTGCGTGGGCAATTGATCCGTATAGAGATAGTTACCAAAGGTTAGACCTGACTGGTACGATTGATCTGCTCGGCGGGAGAGACTTTGTACCCTATTCAACAAGGCTGAACCTAATTGTAGGAAAATATGACCAACTCAATTTGTCAAATCGCAAGTACAATGTTACAATTTATCTCACAGAAATAGAAGATATTTTCAAGCTTAAAGTATGGAATGCAACTGACGGTACAGAGATGATTCCTTATTCAGAATCTAGCTATAGCTACTATGCAGACAGATTGAGGCTGAGTACATCGATAAGCGAAGATAGCTGGACATCGAATGAGATAGCTGTATCTATTGCGCCCAAAGATGGATTTGATATAAGCGATTATACATTTAAATTCTATGAGGGCGAATATGAGACTGAGGAAGAAGCAAATGCAGATGAGATTGTTGATATAACAGATACAATATGGAATAAGACGGATGCTCAATCAGCACATCAATACACGACTGAATACCACAACCTCGACTCAGCAGTAACCCTTTTCATGTATCGTGGCGACAATCTGGTGCTGCATACGGTTATTGATATTTCTGTTTATCAGACATACAATGGCGTAGGCGTTTTTGGCTTGTATTCACTCAATGAAGAAGGCGAATTGAAATCTGTAAGGTATTCCACGGACTATGATATTTCTACAGGTACTAGAAAGTTTCTTTTAGATGGACTTTCAACAACTGAAACATATTATCTAGCGCTAGAGTATCATGATACGAGGAGCGATACTACCAAGGTAGAAGAGCCCATCACTAAGGCGGTTGTTGGAAACTATGAAACTATTGAATCAGCCGCTGAAGCACCAGATATAAAGGATCAACTGTTCCCTGAGTCTATTCAGAATGCTTATGCAGCCGATTTTAGCCAAGGGGTCGAATTCACTGTCTTTGACGCGTATGGAGACATTTATCATTTGAAGTATAAGACGGAGACAAAGCCTGAGGAACCGGACCCAGAGCCTACTCTCTCCTCAAGTACGTATTTCCAAATTTTTGGAGCATATTCTGCTGATGAGCGTCTTCTGGATTGCTATGCAATGAGCGATGCAGATGATGATGCATATGCTGATGGATATCAAACGCTCTTTCTCCTTGATGGGAATGCCCCATATCCAGGAGATGAGATTATCCCGAGGTTTTATAGTGAAAATAGCACAACGGTAAAGGCAAGCGTAGATGAGGATGGCGAGAGTGCAGCTCTGCAAATCAGTGATGAAACAAAAGTGCCATTCGAATCTGGAAAGCCAATTCATTACACAGCTTATGCAGAAGACGGTATTAATGCGACGAACTATTGGGTGACATTCCTGACACAGCAAGTGGGCGGCAGCAAACTGTTTGTAAATGGCACAAATGACCCGACAAATTACCAGGATAATATGCCAGCCAGAATCTTGAGACTTATCAATGGTGATGATAAACATGATGTTTTCATTGCTAATATTGGTGATGAAGATCTGACAAACCTAGCAGTAAGCATTGAAGATGCCAAAAACGTTGCGCTTAATGATTACTGGACTATCGGCGAGACTAAGACATTGGGAGCATTTACGACTGCGTATTCATCCCAAATGAAGAATATCGCAAAAATCAGACTGCTTCGGGATGTTGATGCAGATGGAAATCCGCTTACTGGTCCAATCAGCGGCACGCTTGTGATCAGTGCAGACGGCAATGAAACTATTCGGATTAAACTTACCGGTGTTGCAGGTGTGCCCAAGATCACAACAAAAGAACTCAGTGAAGCAGTGAAATGGGTGCCTTACTCGACTGGTATCCAGACAAGTTGTATAGGCGATCCTGACGCGGTTACGTTTGAGCTGATTGACGGCACTCTGCCGGAAGGCGTGGAGTTGCGTCCCAATGGCGAAATCTATGGTGTGCCGCAAGAAACAGGTGAGTTCTCTATCAGTGTAAGGGCCAAATATAAGGATTACCCTGATATTTATGACGAGGCTACATTTGAGCTCACCGTGATTGAAAACACAGATGAAAATGTTTGGAACGCGACAGATGCCAGCTATGACATTACGACCGCAATTCCCAACCAGGATGGTACTGTCACAATTGCCGAGATGAATATCGGCGATAACGACTGGGCGAATGGCACGATTACCTTTGTCTCTCAAGGTGAATTCAGCAATTTCGTTGCTCTATGGCTTGACGGCGAAAAGCTGGAACAGGGTGTGGACTATCAAGCAGAATCTGGAAGCACCAGAATCACCATCTCAACACAGACGTTACTTGAGGGAGAAGGTTTCGGCGGCGATGATGGCAGTGATGAGAAAGAACACACGATTGCCATGGAGTTCCGTGAGGGTGATAGCGAAACTGGCGAATTGAAGCGTGCATCTCAGAACTATACAACTGGCGGCGAAGAGCCGGAACCCACGCCTACTCCCTCCTCCGCCCCTGTGGTGTCACCAGCACCAACCGTGACTGCATCCCCGACTCCGACAGCGCACCCGACTCCGGTCACGACCGCAACGCCGACCGCAACCGCAACACCGACCACGACATCGGCACCAGTTGCCACACCAGTCCCGGTCGCGACAGCCGCTCCGAGCCCCGCTCCTACCGATAAGGTGGAAACCACGAAAAACCCAGATGGAAGTACATCCGAAATAACCACAAAGCCCGATAAAACAGTGATCACCAAGACTACCGATAAAGACGGCAATGTGGTAGAGGAGACTGTCTATCCTAACGGCACAGTAGAAACAAGATACCACATGGTGGATGGTACCGAGTCGGTAACGACCGAAAAGACCGATGGTGGAGTGACATCTACCGTGACAGTGCCAGTGGCAGTAGTCGAAAAGGCGAACAGGAAGACCATAAAGTTGCCCATGGCAAAACTGCCTGTCACAAATGATCTCAAGACAGCAGCTTCTGTCACGATTGAGACTGATGCAGCGGGGGTCTTAAAGGTAGCGATTCCTCTTAAAACAACGACTCCCGGCACAGTGGCATTTTTGGTGAAGGACGATGGTACTACAGAGGTCATTATCACTTCCTATACTGAGGACGGCTATCTGATCACCCCCATTCCTGAAGGCGGCGGTACGATCAAGGTCGTAGATAATGCCATTGCTTTTACAGATATCGAAGGGCACTGGGCATATGATGCTATTAAGTTTGTGTCTGCCAGAGGCCTTTTTGTCGGCATTGGTAATAGCCTGTTTTCGCCGGACAGTTCGATGAACCGTGCTATGCTCATGACAGTGTTGGCTCACTACGACAAAGAGAACACTGAGGGTGGAAGTACATGGTACGAGAAGAGCCTCCGGTGGGCTATAGCCAAAGGACTCACGGACGGAACAAACCCGGACAGAACAATCACGCGTCAAGAGCTCGTCACGATGATGCACAATTATGCAGGAAAACCCACTTCCGAGGGCGTTTTAGAGAGCTTCAGCGATTTTGATGAGATTGCGGACTGGGCAAGTCCTGCAATGCAGTGGGCTGCTGAGAGTGGACTCATCGTTGGTAATAATGATGCCTTGAACCCGAAAGGTGAGGTCACAAGAGCTCAGGCTGCAGCCATCATCAAGCACTACATCGAGGAGATTGATAGTTAATCATATTGTGTAGATGAGAGGGCAGCTGTTAGATCAGTAGCATCAAAAATCAGACTACAAAGAGGGCACTCGCAGTTGGCGGGTGCCCTCTTTGTCAACGAAGCGGTTTGTTTCTGCTTATCAATGCTGGTTGCTGCTGCATAGGAGCAAGTCTAAGTGGTTTCTGATCCCAGGGTGGGCGCGTCAGCCAGGCTGATCAGCCACTGAGCTTCTGCACCTGCTCTGCAATCGCAGCTACGGCCTTCTGGTATTGCGCCAGTGCAGAAGAGAGCCGGGAGATCTCCTGATTTGCCTGTTCCAGTGCCTCCTTGAGGGAGTGGTTCTCTGCTTTCAGCTGCCGGATTTCCTCCAACGGTGCGGCAGCTGCATCCGGGGAAGCTGCGGCATCTCTGCTTTTCCCGGTGCTCTTTGCGGGAATCAACTTGCCAGTCTCCGGATCGAGCCTTCCCAGGTACCTCTTTTTGGGGCGGGATTGCTTCAATTCCGGCACCCACTGGGCCGTGCTCTCATACAGGTATACCTGGCCGTTTTTGGACCTGACCTTCGTGATTGACATGCTTTCACCTCGCAAGGAAAACGGGCTGATATGGGCATTTTCAGGTTGTAAAACAGACGAAGCGCTTGTCGTGCATCAACCGGACGCGTTTCCATGCAGGGTGAAGTGGTTCTTCCGGCAGGTGAGAATCCCGTCCTGCTGCATTCGGGTGAGCTCCCGGGAGAGGCTGGTACGCTCCAGGTTCAGGTAGTCTGCCAGCTGCTGGCGGTCGAAGGGAATGTCAAAAGAGGGGGAGTGCTTCTCCAGGGAGACAGAGTGGAGGTAGGCCAGAAGCCTGCCACGGCAGCTTTTCGGGGAGGTGTGAAAGCTCCGCTCGGAGAGTCCCAGGTTCTTGCGGGCACAGATCTGCAAGAGGTTCTCCAGCAGCTTCTCCTTCCAAGGGGCGGAGGGGAGGTCCTGGAGGATCCCAACCCGCAGGAAGAGAACCCGGCTGTCCTCATTGGCCTTCACGTCCACCAGCAGCGTCTCCTTGAGAAGGGCAAAGCTCTCTGCAAACACCTGCCCCCGCTGGACCATGGACAGGATGGTGCAGTTGCCCCAGAGGTCTGTGCTCTCGATGGTGACGCTCCCGGAGAGCACGATCCCCATCTGCTGGGTGGTGTCCCCGGCGGAGAGCAGGATAGTGCCCCGGGACACCTGCTGCTCATGGGCCTGTAAGGCGGCGAGACTTGCCTCAATCTCGGTGTCGGTGAGGCCGCGGAACATGGGATTAGCGCGGAGCAGAGGGTGGACCATGAGAACCCAACTTTCTTTTGAAAATGTGGCTATGGCAACATACAGGGGGCGGATCCTGTGGTATTCTGGGGACAGTTCAGATGAGGAGGTACTGATCCGTGATCAGAAAGATTATCCACATAGACCAGGAGAAGTGCAACGGCTGCGGGCTCTGCGCCAACGCCTGCCACGAGGGCGCCATCGAGATGGTAAACGGCAAGGCCACTCTCACCCGGGAGCACTTCTGCGATGGCATGGGAGACTGCCTGCCGGCCTGTCCCGCCGGTGCCATCACCTTCGAGGAGCGGGAAGCCCCCGCCTACGATGCCGCAGCGGTGGAGGCCGCAAAGCACGCAAAACAGCTCCGGGCCGGCGGCTGCCCCGGGTCTGCCGCCATGGCCATGAAGAGACCGGCCGCAGCAACGGCACCCGCAGCAGGGGAGGAGCCGGTATCTCAGCTCCAGCAGTGGCCCTGCCAGATCAAGCTGGTGCCTATCCAGGCCCCCTTCTTCGATGGCGCGGACATCCTGGTGGCGGCAGACTGCACCGCCTTCGCCTACGCCAACATCCACCAGCGCTTTATGGCGGGCAAGATCACCCTGGTGGGGTGCCCGAAGCTGGACGCCGTGGACTACTCGGAGAAGCTCAGCGCCATCTTCCAGGCCAACAACATCCGGTCCGTCACCGTACTGCGGATGGAGGTGCCCTGCTGCGGCGGCATCCAGCGGGCGGTCCAGAACGCCATCGCCAGCTGCCCTGAGGACATCCCCTGTGAGGTGGTTGTGATCTCCCGGGACGGCAGAATCCTGTAGGACGGATGGGTAGTCCTGCCGGTAAAACTCCATAGCGATTCTTGCGCCTCTCCTGATTTCGGTTGGGGGAGGCGCTACTTTTTGCCCTTCCTTGCGGCGAAGTCTGCGGCCTCCTGCAGCCAGCCGGCCACGGTGTCGTCTACCTCTTCTGGGGCGCCCAGCATCACATGGTGGGTCCAGCGGCCGGGATAGGGATCCACCGCCTGGTCTATCCGCGGATCGTCCAGGCGTCTTCCGAGACCGAAAGACAGGGTGAGCCAGTCCTTGGGGCGTTTTGCCGCCGGCCGCACCGGGGTGAAGGACACAAAAGCGAAGCCGTACCGGGTCTTGAAGGTGATCTGGGTTTTCTGGACCTTCCGGGTGCAGTTCGGGGCGATGGCCATGATCTGCGCCTCCAGTGCCTCATAGATGGGCAGGGCGCCCAGGTGGTTCTGGAAGAAAAAGAGGATGTCTGGTGTCATGGCAGGGGAATGAGGTAGGCGCGGCAGGGGGCGCCGTCCGAGCCGCCGAGGTTGATGGGAGCCGCACTGAGAAAGTAGACCCCGTCCGGCACAGCGTCCAGAACGGCCCCTTCCAGAATGGCCACGCCGGCTCCCAGAAGGGTGCGGTGGACAGATTTGGCGTCCGCCGGGATGCCGATGGCCTGGGGCTCTACCCCTACCAGCTTGAGGCCGGCGTCTGCAAAGACCTGGGCCGCCGCCGGGGAGACCCAGGCGTGGCCGGACACCAGAATCCGCTCTGCCGCCAGATTGGCTTTTGCGTTCTCAACGATGGCCTTTGCCTCTTCCGGGGCTAAGATGGTGTTGCCAGTCCGGGTCACATAGCAGCGGCCCACAAAGGGCTCCAGCCCCACCTGGTCTATGGTCTTGCCGTCCGAGAGAAAGTGGAAGGGGGCGTCCACATGGGTGCCGTTGTGGGCGCACATGGAGATGGCACTGAGGTTGCAGCTGCCGCCCTCTGCCAATGTCTTCACAAACCAGTGCTCCGGTGCCGGGTTTCCCGGGTAGACGTGAGAGGAGAACACCTCCTGGCTGATGTCCAGGATCATGCCTGTACCACCTGGGGGATGCAGCCCTGGAGAGCTTTGTAGAAATCGGGATAGGCCTTGTGGAGGCGGATGATCTTGCCAGCACTGTCCAGGAAGGTGTGCTCGCTGCTGCCCTCGGCCACCAGCTTGTCATCGAGAGAGGTGAACTCATACTGGAGCTTCAACCGCACCGGCGTGACGGACTCCACAGTGACATAGATCAAAACCTCTTCGGCGAAGACAGTGGGGATGTGGTAGCGGCAGTGGACGTCCAGCACCGGAGAGGAGAGACCCATGGACTCCAGGCGGTTGAAGTCCCAGCCCAGCGTGTGCAAGAAGAATACCCGGGCCTCCTCCATCCACCGGATGTAGTTGGAGTGGTGGACGATGCCCATCTTGTCCGTCTCATAGTACTGGACGGTGTGAGAATACGGCGGGCAGATAAAGTGGGGCTTAAGGATCAGGGTTTTGGTTTCGGCAGGTTCGCTCATAGGACATTCCCCCAAAGTGAATTTGATGGCTGGCTCCAGTATACACCTCTGGAAGACGGTTGCAAAGGGGGTTGCAAGGGGATTTCAGCGGAGATGTGATGGGCGGGAATGGCGGAGACCCGTTGTGCCACAAAGACTGATGGAAGGAAACTGGGAATTCATAAAAGAAGGAGACAACCTCTTGCAATTAACACAAAAAGTGGTACAATCGCCTGTGAAACAGAGAGAGGAGGCGTGCCCATGCCATTTGAAATCGTACGGGGCGACATCACCGAATTTCAGGCAGATGCCATCGTCAACACCGCCAATCCCATGCCCGTGGTGGGCTACGGGGTGGATGCGGGAATCCACGCAAAGGCGGGGCCCAAGCTGCTGAAGGCCCGGCAGAAGATCGGGAACATCGCCGTAGGAAGCGCTGCCATCACCCGTGGCTATGACCTGCAGGCCCGCTATGTGATCCACGCGGTGAGCCCGCCGTGGAACGGAGGCGATGCCGGGGAGGAGGCTGCCCTGCGCCACACCTATGAGAGCGCCTTGGAACTTGCCGCCAGACACCGGTGCAAGTCTGTGGCCTTTCCGCTGCTGGCCACCGGACACTACGGATTCCCCAAGCCCCTGGCCCTGCAGATCGCCGTGAATACGTTCAGCGCGTTTCTCATGGAGCACGAGATGCAGATCACCCTCGTTGTCTTCGACCGCACTTCCTTCCAACTCTCCGCCAATCTGGTGAAGGACGTAGAGAGCTACATCGATGAGAACTACGTCAGGAGCAAGCTGAACCAGGAGTTCAATCTGCCGGAGGGCGCTGAGGATGAGCTCCGGCATCACCTGATGAACCAGCGGCGGATGTCCGAACTGGAGGCCCGCAGGCGCTATGAGGAGCGTCAGCGGGCGGACTTCACCCGCAGCGCCTATCGTGAGGCGCAGGAGGAGGAACCGGAGAAGCGGTTTGAATCCCCGGAGGATCTCGGCGCACTGGGCTCCCTCCCGATCCTGGGGATGCCGGAGGAGAAACCAAAGGCCCCGAAAGAGTACGCCCAGCGCAGGCCTGAGCCCCCCGCGGAGGCGGCTATGCCAACGGCCTCTAGGCCGTCTAAGAGCAGATCAATCAGCAGGCCAAAGGCGAAGCCCAGCCAAAGTATCTTTGCCGGTTTCCACGAGCGGGAGGCCGCCGCCGCGCCCAGTCCGGAGAAGGACATCACGGAGCTTCTGGCGGGGATGAAGGACGGCTTTTCCCCCACGCTGCTGCACCTCATAGACCGCAGCGGCCGCACGGATGCCGATGTGTACAAGCACGCCAATGTGGACCGCAGGCTCTTCTCCAAGATCCGCAGCAATCCCCGGTACAACCCTTCCAAGACACTGGTGCTGGCCTTTGCCATCTCCCTGAAGCTGGACCTGGAGGACACCCGGTACCTGCTGGAGACCGCCGGCTTTGCCCTCTCCAGCAGCAACATCACCGATACGGTGGTGGCGTACTGCATCCGGCACAACATCTATGACATCTACCAGGTGAACAGCCTGCTCTTCCACTTTGACGGCATGCTGCTGGGCAGCGTGCGGGAGACCAAGGAGGCGTAGGTGTCCCTTGGGAGGAGCAAAACGATTGTACAACGGCTGAAAGACAGAGAGGAGGTTTGCCCATGCCATTTGAAATCGTACAGGGCGATATCACAGAATATGCAACGCATGCCATCTGGAACGCCGCCAGTCCCATGCCAGTGGTGGGCGGCGGCGCAGATGCGGGGCGCTATGCGGAGACGGGCCCAAGACTGCTGCAGACTCGGCAGAGAAGGGTCCCCGTTGCAGAGAGAAGCGCTTCCCTCACGGGAGGATACAGCCTGCCGCCCCAGTTTGTGTTCTACGCCGTGTGCCCGGTGGGGAGGGGAGGCAATCCCGGGGATGAGGCGCTCCTGTGCCACGCCCATTTGTTCTCTGATCGGGCGCCCTTCCAGGTCTCCGCAGACCTGATGCAGAGAGCGGCCTGCTTTGCGGAAGACCCATCTGAGGAGGTGGGCAGGCGATGAAGAACTTCGGACAGGATGTGATCCACCGCGCCGTCTCCACCGATCAGGTAGCTGTAGAGCCCTATGAGGAGGGCGCTGTGGAGGACTCCGATGAGGCGTTTTTCTCCTCTCAGGCGTACCAGGAGTACTTACTGCGGGTGTCTGCCAAGGACATCGCCCAGAGCGGCACCGCCCTGAAGATCACATTGCAGGCGAACCCCCAGGATGAGAACCTGGCCTACACGGATCTGAGCACTGGGTCTGTGGTGATCAACGTGTGCAACAGCATCACGGCGGCGCTGCCCAACCGGTCCCTGCGCTCCATCAGCATCGAGGGGCTGCGGGCCCACGAGGCGGGACACCAGCTGTACACGGACGCCTCTGCCTGGGAGCGGTACCACAGATCCCTGGAGGTGGGGGAGTTCTATCCCCCGCTGCCGGAGTACCTGGACGATGCCCGGGCCCGGTATGGAGCGGAGATCCTGAAGATGGCCACCGGACGGGACCCTGTGGGGAGAACCGTGGTGCTGGAGACCGCCAAGACCATATCCAACATCCTGGAGGACGGCTGGGTGGACACTCGATACTCTCAGGCCAACCCCGGCAGGCCCGCAGACGGCATCGCCCTCAACGACATCCGGATCCGGGAGCAGATCGCCTTGCCGGCGGAGAGCCTGCGGGAGGGACAGATGGCCTATACCGTGGTCCAGAATGAGCTCCTGCGTTACGCCAACGGGGAGATGCCGGACTGCCAGGCCATGCCGGAGGAGATCCGGGAGACATGTACCCGGGTGATCGCCATTGCCGAGCAGTGCATGCTCTCCCCGGACGGGGTGGACCGCTGCGATGGCACCAACCGGATTCTCCTGGAGATCTGGCCCCTGCTCCGCAAAGGCATCACCGCCATGCGGGCCCAGACGGATAAGATCCCGCCGCCCCCGGGGAAGAAGCGCAAGCCCGCCGGCGCCGCCGAGGAGGCGGTGCGGCAGGCGCTGCGGTCTCAGCAGCTGGTCCTGCGGCCCAATCAGGGCGGCAGAAACGGCCCGCTGCCAAGGTGCGAGGCCAAGCCGGCGGATCCCATGCCCCGGCAGCGGGCCATGGAGAGCATGCTGGACAGGCTCCGGGAGGCGTCCCAGATGCACGGTGACGCCTGCCCCAGCGTGACGCCCACCGTCTGGGCAGAGGGCACTTCTACCGCGTATGCGCTCGCCGTGCCGCCGCCCGACCTGCGGGGCGATCCCGCCGGGTCCAGGAGACAGCAGCAGTTGCAGGAGGAGGCCCTGTCTGTGCCGTACGGAGACCTCCACCGGGGCATCACCCTGGAGTTTCACCGCCAGGGCCAGATCAACCAGGACGTCATCGACCTCTATCAGGCCGTGGCGCCGCCCCTCATCACCCTGTCCCGGCGGCTGCAGAAGTCTGTGGAGCGGGTGATCCGGGACCGGGCGGACGGCGGCCACCAGACGGGGCTGTACAGCGGGCGAAAACTGAACCAACACGGCCTGGGCCGGAGAGACGGCCGGGTCTTTCGAAGCAATCGAGCGCTCACCGAGCCGGTACAGCTGGCGGTGGGACTGCTCATCGACGAGTCCGGAAGCAGTGCGACACGTTCCCGTCTGAAAAGGGCGGGCACTGTCTGTTGAGACGGACAGGAGAACTGTTTCCCAGACAGGTGGAATGAGGGGGTAACGCCCGGAAACACCTGCCCTGAAACCCCGGCGGGCACAGGACAAAAGCCTGTGTCCGAAGCCCGGAGAGGTCGGCCGAGGGCTGCCGCTGATGCGAAAGCTGCCTACAAGGGCGGTGCAGCTTATAGGCCGGGGGGCTATAAGACGGCTATGGCGAGAATGCGCAGCTGACGAACCTGCGAAGGAAAGGGTCTGGACGGACGGCACATAGCAATGTGTGCTGCGGCCGGGGAGACGTCCCCGGCCGGACCGGTGAGGTGGAGTAAGCAGTGCTTCCATGAAACACCTTATTGCGTAATTGGCGCAATCCAGCCGGTGGGCCCAAAGCAGGCGCCTGTGGCCGTGTATGGAGAGCTATGGGAAACGGAACGCGGAAAGCCATCCCACTGCCGGAGACGGCGGTATGGAGACGAAGCAGATAAGCTCCAGCAGGGGTGGGGAAAGCGGTGCCATGGTACCGAGGAAACGGGGATAACAACCCGCGGAGGGAAGGGCACCAGTCCAGAGAGAGGCGGGGAAGGCCGCAGGGCCGGGAACACATCCCGAATCTGCGGGTTTGCCTGCCGTCTCCGACTCTCTGGATGGAACGCGTGGTGAGGGGAAACCTTCACGCCACGTGTGGGGCGGGGGAAAAGCCGGAGGTGCATCCAAGGGCTTACCTATCGCCATTGCTCACCGGAGACCGCATCCATCGCGCCAGGGCAACAGCCCTGGTTGTCTATGATTTCTGTGTCCAGCTGGAGATCCCCATCTTGATCCTGGGGCACACCTCCTCCGGCAGCCGGGTGGACATCTACTCATACGCCGAGGCGGACCGGGTGGATGAGACGGACCGGTACCGGCTCATGGCGCTCAGTCCTCGGCGGTGCAATCGGGACGGCATGGCCCTGTGCCTCACCGCCGAAAAGCTGATGCGCGTTCCGGCGGAGGAGCGGATGCTGTTGGTGATCACGGACGGACAGCCCAACAGCATCGCGTATACCGGCGAGGTGGCGGAGGAGGATCTGAGACAGGTGATCCGGGCGTACGGCGGCCGCGGCATGAAGATCTATGCCGCCGCCATCGGGGAGGACCGAGAGAGAATCCACGGGGTGTACGGGGAGCGGTTCCTGGACATCACGGACCTGGACGACATGCCCACGCTGCTCACCAAGCTCATCGCCTCCAGCCTGCTGCATTAGGGCAGCGGTGAGAGGCAGAGGACAATCGATCTGTATTTGGGGAGAACCCGGATCTGCTCTGCGCGGATCCGGGTTCTCCTTTGACAATGGTTAGACGGCGCCTCTGAAAAAGAACTTGCAATTCGAAACGAAACAATATATAATGAATCGTGAATTTTGATATAGACAAATATCAAAGCATGGAAAACTGCATTACAAAACGCGCCGATTGATCACTTTTGCGCTGAAATGTGCGCTCTCTGTACTACAATTTTCCCGGGTGGCCGACCAGCGGCCAGGAAGGAGACGGCCCTATGAAGAAAAAGGATTCCCTCTTGTACAACAGAGGAAGGAGATGTTCTACCCGGGGGCCAGCCTGGAGAACGAGGAGGGATCAGGCCAGCAGCTGAAGCATCTCGGCTGCACTGGCGGGCCGACCGAATGCAATGCAGAGACCGAATGGAGGTGACAAAAAGATGTACAATGTGCGCGAGTTCATGGAGAAGCGCATTGAGAGCCGCGTTGCTGCCAAAATGCTCTACGAGAATGTGCATGCGCTGAGGAAGCATGGATACAGCACCGAAGAGGCGCTGGATATGTTGGATTCCTCCGCCGAAGAGCGGACGCTTTATTACCTGGTTAGCGGGGACCAGGCTCCCCGAGAGTAAGGTGTAGGTGTGTCCGGCACCTGGAAAACCTTGAAATCAAAAAATCGGAAAAGAATCATGAATTTCGATACAGAAAAATTTTGAGAAAATCGGAGATGAGTCCCATTTATGGGACTCACCGTATGCTATGATGGGCACATCTTAGGAGAAGGACCCAGCCAAGTGCTCTCAGCAGATTGTTTGGGCGACAGTCTCGGCACGGGTTTACGCTGCCGGTGATGTGCACCTGCTGCTGACGGAGCCCACAATGCTAGTCCTGGAGGAGGTGTGCAGATTGAAGGGGAAGCGCTCGCTGAGCTTGTTGCTCGCAGCAGTCCTGCTGGTTCTGCTGGTGTGCTGCAGTGTGCTCGGGCTCTGTGTGTCTACGGATGTCCTGATTCTCTATCCGATGGCGCCGATGATGTGCTGTGTGAGCGATGACGCCCTCTTGACCTCCCGGAAAGGGAGCGAGAGGTGCCAACCGGTATGCCCGGTTGTGCGGATGCCGGGCGTCTGGTGTGCAGCCCACAGGCTGAGACTGGATCTCATCCGGTATGGGACCGGGCCTCCGCTTGGTTAAATGTTCATATATAATGAGGAACTTTAAAATATCATACACAAACAAGCTGTTTGCCAGTGCTGATATTAACTAATCTATTGTTTTAACAAGCTTCAGAAAACCTGACAGAAGAATCGGAAATAACACTTGAAAAACGTGGAGAACTGATGTAGAATCTATGAAGGAGAACGTATGGCGGAGAAAGACCTGAGCGACTTTTCGCTGCTCGAATATGACGATGTGTATGCCGACGTTTACAATGCGTATTCGCTTGGCGCTGGTTTCATGGATCCGAATGACCTGTTCTCTCTGGACCCGCGGCTTGTGACTGCTGATGGAATGAATCCGCATGGCCTGACGCAGGATATGAGAAAGCTGTGGGTCAACAGGCATGTGAAACTCGTCGATGGGAAGTATGGCCAGGTGTATCCGAAGTACTATACGACCATCGAGAACATGACGGAATCGGACAACCACATGGTCATCCGTGAGAGAGTTTACGATGGAGCTGGCTATCAGAAGCAGCTTCTGCATGCGCGGTCTGCCGAGCGGAAACTGTACTTGATGCGGGCGCAAAACGAGGCAGAATACAACATGCCGGTAGTGCTTCCGCGGGAGGCGAAGCAGGACACGCTGGTGCATCCGGAGTTGCACCTGGTTCTCAACTACAGCTTTCACCGGTGGAAGGAAAACCACATGATCTCTGAGGTGGACAACTTTCCGCAGGAGATCGCTTTGCTGCCGGAGTCTGGAAGACCTACGTTTAAGGACGGCAATATGTTCGTTGCGGATGTGGCCTTTACCACGCCGGAGCAGCTGGAGCTGATGAAGAGCGACTTTCGCTATGTGGCGGAACTGCTGGTCAAGCTGCGGACGGGACAGCCGATTGAATTCAGCGAGGCAAAGGTCATTCACCTGAACGAGCTGATGCAGGTGTTTGCGGCTTTGACGGGAGACCCAGGCTATCTTAGCTATCGGGTGGAGAAAAAGACCGATGGAGGTGACAAAAAGGTGTACAATATGCGCAAGGTCATTGCGGACTATGAGGCCGGCAAAATGCTCTGCGAGGATGTGCATGCGCTGAAGCAGAATTTCGGGCTCAACACCGAGCAGGCGCTGAAGGCTCTGAATTCCTCCGCTGAAAAGCGGGCGCTGTACTACCAGGCCAGTGGGGAGCAGGCTCCCTAGGGAGAGTCGTGAATGCACCCGGCATCTGGGGATACCCCCAGATGCCGGGTGCTGTTTTTTTGCTGCGAAAAGGGGAGGGCGGCATGCCGCAGTGGCAAGCCGCCCTCCCCCTGTCCAGAGGTCTATGGATTGAGAGGATTGGAACGATCAGCTGGCAAGGGTGAGAACAGCCTCGGCGATGTCATAGGAGCCCTCGGGGCCGAACCAGCCCATAATGGTCTCCTGGTGAGCCGGGATGGTGATCTTGCCGTCAGCGATCACGAGGTCCAGGGGAGAGCTGTTGTTGAGTATGGCCACCAATTTGCCCTCGGAGGCCTCCACCAGACTGCCGCTCATGAAGGCGGAGCCGTCTGCTGCCATCACGGTGATGGTCTTGTGGGAGTAGTCCACCAGCATGGAGGCCGCCATCGCTGTGGGTGTATTGTCCACGATGAGCTGATATTCGCCGGTGTAAGTCTCGGTCACCAGCTCTTCCACCACGACATCGAAGGTGGCGGAGGCGCCCAGGAAGGAGCCCGTCACGGTCTTGGTGCCGGGGGTGGAGGAGTCATAGCCGGAGTAGTTCAGACGGCCGTTCCAGATGAACTCATCGTTGCCAGTGGCGCGAACGGCGTGGCAGTCCAGCATCTTGGCGTCCAGTGCGTCCCCCGTATAGAAGACCGGGAGAGCGGAGTTGTCGATGGTGAGGCTGGTGGCGGGGGCGTACTTCTGCCCGTAGATGTTGATGTTACGGGTCATCATGCCGCCGTACAGGCCGTAGCTCAAGCTGGCCTCCCAGTTGTATGCGCCGTGGTCCGTCTCAAAGATGAACACATCGGCGTCAGCGCCGGCGTCCACGTTGGTGGGTACGGTGGAGCCGTCCAGGTTCTGGTTGCCGGTGAGGTGGATGACGAAGTTGTCCTCGCCGTTCTCATCTACATTGTACCAGTAGCCGTACACATAGGAGACGCCGCTGCCCACAGAGGTGTCCGGGCCGGAGAGAGAGCCGTACATGGAGCCGTCCTTGCAGAGGTACATATCCAGGCAGGCCGGGTCTACGATGTTGCCGAAGCCCTCGGTGTACTGGCCTTCGAAGAAGTACACCACTTCGCCGTTGGCCTCTTTGGCCACCCAGGTCTCTCTGGGAATGGCACCCAGCTCCTCGATGGACATGCTGGCAAAGGCGTTGTCCCCAACCGCCATGGTGAGGTTCTCGGCCTCCCCGCCGGTGCCGCTGCCGCCAGTGCCGCCAGGAATGCCGCCAGGGGAGCGGACCAGGAAGAAGACCACGAGAGAGGCCACTGCCACGAGGGCCACAGCGCCGGCGGGGGCGGCGATGCTCTTCTTGGCGGGCGCATCCTGATCCTTGGTCTGCTTGCAGAAGCAGGCGATTACGGTGACCAGGCAGACCACGAAGGTAGCTGCCATGTAGAACACGCAGAGACCGGCATTGCCGCCTGCGAAGGTCACCTTGTTGATGATGTCGGCGAACACGAAGTACAGTGTGAATTTCCCTTCGCTTCTAACTAGCTAATTGGTTAGAACGCGGATCCATCGAAAATGTTTTCCAGGGGCCGATT